>JACIXH010000196.1 GCA_014360565.1 Nocardia sp. | reverse complement strand
GGACTGACCGGAGGGTGCGACGAAGGAGTACCCGGAGGGAGGGAAGATCAGGGGCCCGAAGGGCCCCGCCTCGAGCGCGCCAGCGCTCCAAAAACACAGCTAAAGTTGCAGTGTGCCGCGTATTGCCTACTTCGGACCATCCGGAACCTTCACCGAGATGGCGCTGGCGAAGTTCGAGAACTCGGGGGCCTTCGATGGGCCCGTCGAGCGTGTCGCCGCGCCCAGCCAGGGGGCTGCGCTGGATCTGATCCGCACCGGCGACGTCGACGGCGCTGTCGTGCCGATCGAGAGTTCGGTGGAGGGTTCCATTCCGGCGACCCTGGATTCCCTCGCCATCGGCCCTCGTTTGCAGATCATGGCCGAGACCGAACTCGAGGTCACCTTCACGATCCTGGCCCGACCCGGCACCGCACTGGCCGACGTGCGCACACTCGCGGCCTATCCGGTGGCCGCCGCGCAGGTCAGGGAGTGGGTGGCACGGCGGCTGCCCGAGGCCCGCCCGTTCACCTCGGCATCCAACGCGGCCGCCGCCGAAGACGTGGCCGCCGGGACCGCCGACGCCGCGATCTCGACCGCGCTGGCAGGCGAACGACTCGGCTTGGAGACGCTGGCCGAAGGCGTAGCCGACCACGACCAGGCCCTCACCCGCTTCGTGCTGGTGACCCGGCCGGGCGTCGCTCCCACCGCGACCGGGGCCGACCGCACCTCCGTCGTACTCGAACTGCCCAACGAGCCCGGATCGCTGATGCGCGCGTTCGCCGAGTTCGCCACGCGCGGAGTCGATCTCACCCGTATCGAGTCCCGCCCCACCCGAACGGGCATGGGCACCTATCGGTTCTACCTCGACTGTGTCGGACACATCGATGATCCGGCGGTCGCCGAAACATTGAAAGCGCTGCACCGTACCGCCCAGGTCCGGTTCCTCGGATCATGGCCGGCGACGGTGCTGCTCGGCTCACCACCGCCATCGGATGAGCCCGCGGCAGAATGGCTGACGCAACTGCGAAAGGGGGTCGCCGACCTATGACTACTCGCGCGAAACTGATTCTGGTGCGCCACGGCGAGACCGAGGGCAACGTCGCGAAGATCCTCGACACCGCACTGCCGGGCTTGCCGCTGACCGAACGCGGTGTGGCGCAGGCGAAAGCGTTCGGCGCGAGCCTGGTGCGAGCGCCCCAGCTGCTGATCTCGTCGGACGCGCTGCGCGCCCGCCAGACCGCGAGCCATATCGAAGAGGCCACCGGCACACCTGCCAGCGTCCTCGACGGCCTGTACGAGGTGCAGGTGGGCGAGTTGCACGGCCGTTCCGACAAGGAAGCCCACGACCTCTTCCAGCAGATCTACCGTGGCTGGCACCTCGGCGAACTCGACGTCAGAGCCCCCGGCGGCGAATCCGGCCATGAGGTACTCGCCCGCATCCTGCCGGTCCTCGACGGTCTACGCGAGGAGTTCCTCACCGACGACGCCGACGGTGACGTAGTAGTGGTGAACCACGGCGCCGCGATGCGCCTGATCGGCAAGGCGCTGGCCGGGGTGGCGCCGCCGTTCACGACGAACAACCACCTCGACAACACCGAAACCATCGAACTGATCCCCACCGAAGACGGTGGCTGGGAATGTCTGCGCTGGGGAAAGTTCACCCCGCCGTTCACGATCAAGGCCGAACCCACCGCCGACGACCCGATGGGCTGAGTGGCAGGCGCCAACGAACGCGGGTCAGGCCAGGTTATCGGCTGTCGCGGTAGGGAATTCGGTGCGGACGGGCAGGGACTCGATCAGGTCGGCGACCGCGGTGCGTAGGCGTGCGTTGGTGCCGCTGGCGATGGACGACCACTTCACTCCGTCGTCGGCGACGCTGGCGGTGATGATGAACCTGCCTGCGCGGGTGTTGAATACGGCGATGTGGTTGTCCTGGATATCGCGGGTGCCGTCGCCGTAGGCCACGCCGACGATCTCGGCGTAGGAGTGGATCTCCACCAGCGCCGATGCCAGTACCTGTGCGTCGGTGGTCGGATTGCCCACCTTGCTCAGGCGCTGCGCGGTGGCGGCCGCATCACCGGTGTCGCCGAAGATCGGCGCCAATTGTTCGGTGGGCGCGTTCATTCCGTACAGCTCGAGCGCTTCGACCGGGCCGAGCGCCTGGAGCACCGCACCGGGAAGGTCGAGACCGGCGTCGTCGATGACGTAGGACTGCGGCCCGCGCAGGGCGACGACCGCGCGGTCGTCGCCCTGCGCCAGACAGAATCGGTTGACCTGGCCTGCCACCACCCAGCGCAGCGCGATGATCCACTGCGGCCGGTAGAGCACCCGCAGCCGTTCGGCGAGCTCGGGTGCCACCACCTCGCCGAACAGCAGCTCGCGTTCGGCGAGGGCGGCCTGTGCCAGCTTCATGGCGGCGTCGTGCGCGGTGACGTTGTCATAGCGGCCCATGGCATCGAGCACCACGGGCATCTCGTCGAACTGCAGTTCCTCCAGGAGGAACTGCATGTCGTCGAGCGAGAGCACGACGGCGCCGAGCAGCGAACCTCCGCTGCCCGAGCCGAGAACCGTCACTTGGCCGTTCCGGCGAGGTCGGCGCCGATCACACCTTCGGCCGCGTAGCGACCATCGGTGAACTCGTCGGAGCGCACGTAGTCGATGCCGTCGTGCTCGTCGTCTTCCTCGCCCTTCTGACGGTTGCCCATCAGCGGGTTGGCGCCGCCGGTGCCGTTGTTGCGCACGGGTGCGGCATCGGCCCGGTTGACGACCGTTTCCGACACGGGCGCGCTCGCCGTCGCGTTGGCGGCGGGGGCACCCCAGCCCTCGGGCATCTTCAGCGAACCGGCACCGACGCCACCGAGACCGGCCGACGTGGTGGCCATGCCACCGACGGCGGCACTCGCTGCCCCGACGCTTGCCATGGCGGGCGCGACGGCAGCTGTACCGGCGGGCGCGGTGACCGCCGAGATCGCGGAGGCGCCGATGTTGCCGACGGTGCTGACGCCGCTGGTGAGCACGCCACCGGCGGTGTTGGCGGCCTGGGTGGCCGCGCTGACCACACCGGGGTTGGAAACGAAGGCCTGCGCCGCGGCGACCGCGGTCTGCAGCGGGTCGCCGCCACCGAAGTCGCCCTGCGCGGAGCCCGCACCGCTGGCGATGGCGGGCGGCATGGTGAACTCGCTGGGCACGGCGACCGTGGCCGACGTGGCGGCCTCGTAGGTCTCCATCACCAGCGCGGCGCGGATGTCCATGGCGTGGCGCGCGACCTCGGCGACCTCGAAGGCGCCGGAGACCACACCGGGCGGGTTGGCCGAGACGGCCACCGCGGTGTTGGTGGCGGCGATCTCGGGCAGGCTCGGCATCGCGATCGAGGCGACGGTGTAGGCGGTGGCGTTGGCCGCGCACTTGGCGCTGATCGCCCCGGCCGCGATGCCCTGCTGGCTGGCCCAGCCCGCGAACGGCGCGAGACGGGCGAGCACGGCGATGCCGTTGACGCCCTGGAGGCCGACACCGACCTCGGCGATCACCCGGGTGACGGTGAAGGCGGCGTCGCCCCACGCGGCCGCCAGCGTGCCCCAGGAAGTGGCTGCGGCGCTGATCGGGATGGCGTGGGCGCCCGCGTTGAGGGTGGTTGAGTTCACTTCGGCCATACGAGGCAGCCAGAACACCCCGGTGATCCCTGCGGTCATGCTTGTTTCTCCCCTGAGTAAATGATCGTCGACGAGTTCGGTGCGGCTACATCTGGACGGCGCTGATCGCCGCCGCGCGAGCTACGTCTTCCCCGATATGTGTGGTCAGCTGCGAGCGCAGGGTCGCGGCCGCGTGATGCAGCTCGAGGATCGCCTGGGCGACCGAACCGTCGTGCTTGCCCGCCGCGGTGTTGAAGTGGGACGCCGCGAGCAGCGATACCTCTTCGGCGCCGGAGGGCAGCACATGTGTGGTCGGCCCGGCGAGCCCGGCCGCGAGGGCGAGGCGCTCGGCGAGCAGGTCCAACTCCGCGGACGCGGCGAGGACGATTTCAGGTGCAACGAGAACGTGTCCAACCATGACCCGACTCCTTCTGGTGGCGGCTATCGGGAACCACGAGAATTCCCCCTACGAGTACTTGGACGCGAGAGCGGGTCGTTCGGTTCCATCGATTCCCCACCCAATTTCGCTAACCCCATCCCAGCTCATGCAACCGGTCGTCGTCAATCCCGAAATGGTGTGCTATTTCATGGATCACGGTGATCGCGACTTCCTCGACGACCTCGTCGTCGGTGTTGCAGATGTCGAGAATAGCCTCTCGATAGATCGTGATGGTATCCGGCAACGATCCGGCGTAGTAGCTGTCGCGCTCGGTGAGAGCGATGCCGTGGTACAGCCCGAGCAGCGACGGTTCCTCGTCGTTTCGGGCCTCTACCAGCACCACAACATTGTCTATTGCACTGGACAGCTGCGCCGGGATCTGGTCGAGCGCATCGCTCACCAACTCCTCGAAACGCGCCTGTGGCATCCGCTCGGACAACGTCATCTCGGCTGGGGCTGCGGCGGCAGCGGCGCGGCGCCGGGCAGCGGCGCCGGAGTGGAGCGCCCGGTGTTCGGCGGGGGCACCGGAGCCTGTCCGTCGATCAGGATCTCGCCGCGGGCCGAGCCGACGATGGGCGCGAAACCCTCACGGTCGGCCCCTTTTCCGAGCCAGCAGTCCAGTTTTTGACTGCCCGCGAGCCAGCTGGCGGGCTCCAGGTAGTCGAAGAACAGGGTCAGCGTCTTGTTGCGGATGGCGTCCGGGCTGCCGAGGTAGTCGGTGGAGAGGCGGTTGCATTCGGCTTCGACGAACTTGTCCTGGTCGGCTTCCGAAGGCGGTCCGCCGGTGAAGTTGGTGGCCAGATCGACGGTGCCGACGATCTCCACGGAGTGCGGCTGGGCGCAGTCGACCGGGTCGGTGGGCAGGTTCTGATTGATGCCGAGGCAGGTGCCGGTGGCGTGGATCTTGGACTGATCGCTGTCGAGAAGACTGCCGGTGGTGGCCGGGCTGGCGGTGGTGGCGGCGACCTGGACACCACACCGCAGGGTCCGGTCGCCGTGCTGCCAACCGGCCGGGCTCGGCGACATCACATTCACCATGAACTTGCCGCGTGGATCGAATCGCCCGCCCAGGTACTTCTGAACGGCGCTCACGCAGTGTTCATCTCGCAACTCGGTCATCCGCAGTGAATCGGGATGGCGGGTGCCGTCGGCGAACTCGCGCCCCGGATAGGCGCTGAGGTCGATCACGCCCGCCACCTCGAACAGGTGCTTGTCGGCGCAGCCCACCTTCACCAGGTCGCTACGGTCGGGTTTGGACCAGGTCAGGCAGTCGCCCTGCGCGGCGCTGCTGAACTCCTTGTCCCGCACCACCGGTAGGGCGCCGGGCTGATGAGCTTCCACCTTGTCGGTGTCGAAGCCTGTCACGGTCATGGTGACGATGGCCGCGATGATCGCCCCGAGGGCGCCGAGCAGCAGCCCCCAACGCAGTTTCGTCGCGGACAGGTGCAGGGCGCCGCCGCGACTGGGCGCGGCGGGTCCCTCGGCTGGTTTGCTCTGCTTCTTCGACATCGTCGACGAGTGTATTTGCCGTGGCGGACTGCCGGGTCAGCCCCGCAGAGCTGACACGAAGATCCCCGGTATCCGGCGCAGCTTGCCGTCGCCGTAGAAATCGGTCAGCTTGCGACCGGTGGAGGTACCGGTCTTGTTCGAGACGAACCACGGCGGCTTCGGGGTGAGGGCGAATTCGCCGCGCAGAATCGAGCGCGGGGCAGGGCGGAAGGGGCCGCGGACCACGGTGCGCTCGACGTCGTCGAGGAGGAAGGCGTTGTGTACGACGCCGATGCCGCTCTGGACGTCGTCGATGGTGTGGCCGGGGTAGGCGCCCCAGCTGGCGCGCGGGGTCAGGAACGCGAGTCCGGTCCAGGCGTTGAGGGCGACGGTGCCGTAGCGCAGGTCCTCGATCGCGGTGTCGAGTTTCGCGCCGAGCTCCTCGATGGTCGACGGTGCGGCGATGATGTTGGCGCCCAGCGTGCCCATCAGTTCGTCATTGGCGAAAGTGACCGCGTTGCCGAGGAATTCGGCCCCGGCGCCGGGCAGCTCGACCACGCCGAGGACGGGGGAGAAGTACTCGGTGCGCAGCAGGGGAGTGTCGTGGGCAGGCAGATTCTCGACCAGCAAGCGGCCGTTGGCGCGCGCGGCGGCGGGGTAGGTCTCCAGTGCGCCGGCAATGCGGTTGTCGCTGCCGGGGTAGTAGGCGGTGCGCGCGGGCGCGGTGTCGATCGCGGCGCGGAGTTCGGTGAGGAACTGCTCCTTGAGCGGCCAGTCCGCGGCCAGCACCACGGTCTGCGCGGCGACGCAGTTGTAGCCGCCGTTGTGCAGGCGCTGGGTGGCCACGTGCGCGGCTTGGAATTTCAGGTCGGCGGCCGACCAGTCGCCGGGGAGCACGATGCACGGCGCGACACCGCCGAGCTCGCTGGTGATCGGCTTGTCGAGGATGGGCTCGCCGGTCTTGTCCGAGCCGGGGCCCCACACGATCGCGTCGTGGGTGGGCGCGCCGCCGGTCATGTGCACGTGCGCGACCAGCGGGTGGTTCACCAGGTAGCCGCCCTCCGGGGCCCCGCCGGTGAGGATCCGAACCACGCCGAGCTCGATGAACGGCGCGAAGATCGCCTGGAACACCGGCAGCAGCGGATCGGTGATCGGGTTGAGCTTGAGCGCGACTACCCGGTTGTTGGCGTAGAGCTCGTAGAGGGTGTCCAGCGGCGCGATCGACATGATGTTGCCTGCCCCGAGCACCGCGCCGACTCCCTTGGTCGCGGCCGGTTCGAGCTGAGCGAGCCCGGCCTTTCGGCGGGCGGTCGCGGCATCGACACCGGGCTTCAGCCAAACATCGGCGCTGAAGCCGCTCAGCAACAACTTGTCGTAGAAACCGTGCGGCAGCGCGGGCACGGCCACCCGGCCGCCGGGCGCGGTGGTGAGTTCGACACCGTCGAGCGGACTCGCGCCCTTCTCGAGCGCGGCCATCGACTCGCTCAGCGCCGCGGCGCCCGCGAGCATCGTCATCGGGCCCGACATCCATTCCTCGCCCAGCAGGGGGCTGTCGGCGTCGAGCTTCTTGATGGTGCGGGCGGCGGCGACCCAGGCCTCGGCGTCGCGAGCGGTGAGCGCGTGCAGTTCGTCGAGCAGTTCACGGCGGCGACGCAGGTCTGTCGCGGCCCAGGTCTTTTCCCCTTGGGTGAGATCGGCGAGCGCGGTATCGATGACGGCGGTGTCGAAAGAGGTACTCACACCGCAACTATGCCCCTGCGCTGCCCGATTGTCATAGGCCGAAAGATTGAGAGTTGCGTAAACAACTAGGCTGTTTCCTCATGATCGACCTCCGATTCCTGCGCGAGAACCCGGAAGCCGTCCGTGCCTCGCAGCGGACCCGCGGTGAGGACCCCGCGCTCGTCGACGCCCTGCTAGAGGCCGACGCCGCGCGCCGGGCCGCCGTGGCCACCGCCGACAACCTGCGCGCCGAGCACAAGGCGATGGGCAAGGTGATCGGCAAGGCGAGCAAAGAGGAGCGCCCCGCGCTGCTGGCCGCCGCCACCGATATGTCCGCCAAGGTCAAAGAGGCCGAACTCGCCCAGCACGCCGCCGACGCCGATCTGGACGCCGCGCAGCGCGCGATCTCCAATGTCGTCCAGGAAGGCGCGCCCGCGGGCGGCGAGGACGACTATGTAGTACTCGAAACTGTCGGAGCCCCACCGGTTTTCGACTTCGAGCCCAAGGATCACCTCGAGCTCGGCGAGGCGCTGCACCTGATCGACATGGAGCGCGGCGCGAAAGTGTCGGGTTCGCGGTTCTACTTCCTCACCGGCTACGGCGCGCTGTTGCAGATGGGCCTGTTGCAGCTGGCCGCGCAGAAGGCTGTCGCCAACGGCTTCACCATGATGATCCCGCCGGTGCTGGTGCGCCCGGAGATCATGGCGGGTACCGGGTTCCTCGGCCAGCATTCGGCCGAGATCTACCACCTCGAGGAAGACGACCTCTACCTCGTCGGTACCTCGGAGGTGCCGCTGGCCGGCTACCACTCGGGGGAGATCCTGGACCTGAGCGAGGGCCCGAAGCGGTACGCGGGCTGGTCGTCGTGCTTCCGTCGCGAGGCAGGCAGCTACGGCAAGGACACCCGCGGCATCATCCGCGTGCACCAGTTCGACAAGGTCGAGATGTTCGTCTACACCACCCCTGAGCAGGCCGATGCCGAGCATCAGCGGCTGCTGGCATGGGAGCGCGAGATGCTCGCCGCCATCGAGGTGCCCTACCGGGTGATCGACGTGGCAGGCGGTGACCTCGGTAGCTCGGCTGCGCGCAAATTCGACTGCGAGGCCTGGGTGCCCACTCAGCAGACCTATCGCGAGCTCACCTCCACCTCGAACTGCACCACCTTCCAGGCGCGCAGGCTCTCGGTCCGCTATCGCGACGAGAACGGGAAACCGCAGGTCGCAGCCACATTGAACGGCACGCTGGCCACCACGCGCTGGATCGTGGCGATCTTGGAGAACCACCAGCAGGCCGACGGTTCGGTGCGCGTGCCCGCGGCGCTCGTCCCCTTCGTCGGCACCGAGGTCCTGACACCGTAAGATGCTCGGTGTTTGCTGAGATCCATTTATTGGATGTGGCAACCACCCTGACCGATCAACATCTAGGCTGGTGCTCGTGCGAGGAATCGGGGCGCGCGGCGATACCCGAACCCGGGTGCGGGCGGCATCGGCGTTGGCGACGGCAAAAGTCATGGCCAGGACCACGGGGGCGTTCTACGTCCTCGGCGGTGTCCTCGGCCTGATGATCACTGCCGTCGCGCCGGGCGACGACGGCAATCGCACCGTGGTCGGCACCGCGGCGGCGATCTCGGTACTGCTCGGGCTCACCCTGCTCGCGTGGGGCCCACGGATGCCGCACCGCCTGCACCACGCCTACCTCGCCACCGCGACGGTGCTCGTCGCGATCGCTGTCTACGACTTCCCCAACATCGTCGGCGCCATCACCCTGGCCTCGTTCTTCGTGTTCGTCGCGTGCGACGCCGCGTTGTTCTTCGCCTGGTCCCAGGCCGCCGCGCACATCGGTTTCGCCATGGTGCTGTGTCTGCTGGTGTTGCCTGCGCGCGAATTGCCGTGGTGGTCGGGGCTGATCCCCGCCGGCGTCACCTTCGGTGCGGGTGTGGTGGTCGGCATCCTCACCAGGATGGCCTCGGAAGCCGATATCGACGTGCTCACCGGCCTGCTCAACCGGCGCGGTTTCGAGAAGCAGCTCAATCCGGCGATCGACGCGGCCGGTCGCGGTGGTCAGGGCATGGCCCTGGTACTGGTCGACCTCGACCGATTCCAGAAGATCAACGACCACCTCGGCCACCGCGCGGGCGACGCCGTCCTGCAGCGGGTCGCCGACACCTGGCTCGACCTGCTCGCGCCGGGTCAGGTGCTGGCTCGTTTCGGCGGCGACGTGTTCGCGCTGCTGTTGCCGGGGACCACCGAACAGGCCGCGATCCTGCTCACCGAGCAATTGCGCGCCGCGGTGACCATGGGCTGTTCGGCCGGTGTCACCTCCTGGCAGCCGGGCGAGTCCGGGTCGCTGCTGGTGAGCCGCGCCGATGTGGGTCTGTACCGCGCCAAGCAGGCGGGCCGCAACCGCACGGTGCTCGAATCGTCGCGTCAGCTGCCGCTGGCGGTGGAACTGCGCGAAGCGATCGACCGCGGTGCGCTCGATGTGCACTACCAGCCGATCGTCAGCCTCACCGAGGACGGTGGCCAGGCGGTCGGCGTCGAGGCGCTGCTGCGCTGGTCGTCGAGCGCGCAACCCGAGGTCACCACCGAGGGCCTGATCCGCGTGGCCGAGGAATACGACCTCATCTCCGACCTGGACGAGCTGGTCCTGCGCCGCGCCTGCGCCGACGCCGCCCGCCTGCAGGAGAGCTTCGCCTCGCTGAACCTCACCCTCAACGTCAACGTCTCCGGGCTCGAACTGGCCGAAACCGAATACGCCGAGCGGGTCGCGACCATCCTGTCCGATACCGGCTGGCCCGCCGATCAGCTCGTCCTCGAGGTCACCGAGAGCGAACTCGCCGCCGAATCCCAGACCGCGATCACCAACCTGCACACCCTGCGCGACCGTGGCGTGCGCATCGCCATCGACGATTTCGGCACCGGCTACTCCTCGCTGAGCCGCCTGGCCACCATCCCCAGCGACATCCTCAAAGTCGACCAGTCCTTCGTGGCAGCCATCCGCTCCGATTCCCCGGCCCCGCCGCTGCTGAGCGTCATCGCCGCGCTCAGCAAATCGCTCGACCTGCAGGTCATCGCCGAGGGCGTCGAAACCGAGTACCAGGCCGCCGTCCTCACCGAACTGGGCTTCGCGCTGGCCCAGGGCTACCACTACAGCGACTCCCACCCCGTCGCCGACCTCATCAACGACCTCAATGAAGGCCGCCCCCGGGCGAACACCACCGACGAAGACGATTCCCTCGCCGCCAACGGCTGGATTCCGCTCGGATAATCGCTTGACCAGGCGGGCCGCGGCGCGAACGATGGAGTGCATGCGGATACTCGTCTACGGCTGTTGATCTTCCCCGCTCCGGCACGCGGCGGCCTGGTTGCGGCGTGAGCCGACCGGTGTCCGCGACCTCGCGGTGCGCGCGGTGCTGTTCAAGGGCACCCGCGACCTACTCCCGATCTATGCGCTCTACGGTGTGCTCTTCGCCGATCACGGGCTGAACACCGCACAGATCTCGCTGCTGTTGGCGATCTGGTCGGTGACCGCGTTCCTGCTCGAGGTGCCGTCGGGCGCGTGGGCCGACACGGTGTCGCGTCGTGGCCTGCTCGTCCTGAGCAGCGTGTTGCAGGCCGCGTGTTTCGCCCTCTGGATGCTGGCGCCGTCGTTGCTCGGCTTCGCGCTCGGCTTTCTCGTCTGGGGTATCGCGGGCGCGCTGGAATCGGGAACCTTCGAGGCCTTGATCTACGACGATCTGGTCGCACGTGGTGAACCGACCGCCTACGCCCGAATCATGGGATGGACGCGTGGCGCGCAGGAGAGCACGGTGCTCGTGGCGATCCTGGCTGCCGCACCGCTGTTCGCCCTCGGTGGTTATGCGCTGGTCGGCTGGGTCAGCGTCGGCATCGGTCTCCTGCACACGCTGACCGCACTGGCTCTGCCCAGCGCGCCCGTGGCCATCTCCGCCACCGCCGTCGACGATCTCGAGGACGAACAGGCGCCACCGGTCGGCCCGCACGTCAAGGCGGGAGTAGTGCCGGCGGCTGGGCCACAGCCGGATTCGCCACGGTCCACCTCCTCGCGCTATCGGTCCATGCTCGAAACCGGCCTGTCCGAAGCACTTCGCGTTCGTAGGGTCCGCCGCGGTGTACTGCTCGGCGCCCTGCTGTACGGCGTCACCGCCTTCGACGAGTACTTCGGCCTGCTCGCGGTCTCGGGCGGCGTGTCGACCAGCACCTCGGCCCTGCTGGTCGGCGTCACCGTCGCGGGCTCGCTGATCGGTTCGCTGCTGGCCGGTCGCACCGAGGTCGTGTCGTCTCGAACGTTGGCCGTCGTGTTGTTCGTCGCCGGGATCGGGTTCGTCACGGGCTCGTTCGCGGTCGGGATGGCAGCGGGCCCGGCACTGGTCTGGGTGGGATTCGTCGGCATCGGCATCGCGTACGGCGTCGTCTTCAACGCTGAGGTGATCGCGGGCGCACGGCTGCAGGAGGCGATCGAGGGTCCGGCCAGGGCCACCGTCACCTCGGTATCGGGGTTGCTCTCCGAGATCGTCGCGCTCGGGGTGTTCGCGTTCGTCGCCATCGCGACCCAGTGGCTGGCGATGTCGACGGCTATCGCGCTGCTCGGGTCGGTGCTGTTGGTCGCCGCCGCGTTGACGCCGACCTGGCTGCCACCGCGCCAC
>JACIXH010000195.1 GCA_014360565.1 Nocardia sp. | reverse complement strand
CGTAGGCGACGAAGGAGCAAGCCCCGGTGGCTAACCGGCGGCCCCTCAGGGCCGCGACTCGAGCGCGCCAGCGCTCCAATAAACACAGCGTCAAACCTGCCTGGGACTACTCAAACCCCCGAAGCCCCGCCGCGCCCAGAGCTACACCCCACAAACCCACAGCTATGCCACACAACCGGTAGCTGTGCCCACAACCCGTTGCTATGCCCACAACCCGTTGCTGTGCCCACAACCCGTAGCTATGCCCACATAAACCCACAGCAATGCCACACAACGGGTACCTACGCCACCCAACCCCGCACCCACGCCGCACAACCCGCAGCCACCTAGAACAAGCCCACCCGAACTACCCCCCAGCCACCCGAGCCTTGTTCCCAGCAAGCAGCACAACATCCCCCACCTGCAACTGCCTCCCCCGACGCAACTCCACCTCGTCATTGACCCGCACCAACCCCTGCGCGATCACCGTCTTGGCCTCGGAACCCGAATCGATCAGGTTGGCCAGTTTCAGGAATTGCCCGAGCCGGATGACAACGTCATCGATCGGCACATCAACTGGTTCCGACATGCGCTAATACTTACTCCCCCGCCCGAACCCCGTCGCAACCGGCCCCGACCGGTGACGAACACGCCGCAGCCGCCCCCACCCGGATCGGGCCCGCGTGCACGCACACTGGATCGGTGACTCCCACGCAGGCCGAGCAGCAACCCACCGTCGAGGACCGCACCCCGGTGCCCCATCGCGCGCACGGCACGTTGTCGGAGGTACCGCACATCGCCGGATTGGTCCTCGGGGTGTTCGCGGTGTTGTTGTTGCTGTGGAGTCTGTCGCCGAGCCTGCGGATCATCACGCAGGTGCCGCGGCACTACATCGACGACTACTACTTCGACGCGCCCGACACCAGCCTCGTGTGGGCGTTGGTCGTCGGCTTGCTCGCGGGGGCGACCGCGGCCCGCAAGCGGATCGCCTGGTGGCTGCTTGTCGCCTATCTGCTGCTCTACGCGGTGGCCGATATCGTGGAGTTCTCTGCCGACGACAATGTCGCCGCGCTGGTCGCCTGCATCGTGCACGTGGTGGTGATCGGCATCCTGCTGGCCGCCCGCAAGGAGTTCTACACCCGGGTTCGGCCGGGCGCGCTGCGCAAGGCGCTCGGCGTGCTGGTGGCCGGGCTCGCACTCGGCTGCCTGCTGGGCTGGGGGCTGGTCGAGCTGTTCCCCGGTTCACTGCCAGGGGGCGTCCAGCGTCCGCTGTGGTCGGTGTATCGGGTTACCGCGGCCGTGCTGGTGAACAACGAGCATTTCGACGGGCATCCCCGGGCCTGGGTGAACTTCCTGCTCGGCCTGTTCGGCGCGATCGCGCTACTGGCCGCGGTGCTCGTGCTGTTGCGTTCGCAACGTGCCGACAACGCGATGACCGGCCTGGACGAGTCGGCGATCCGCGGGTTGCTGGCCACCAGCGATGTGGAGGACTCGCTCGGCTACTTCGCGACCCGCCGCGACAAGGCGGTGGTGTTCGCGCCGAACGGCAAAGCGGGGATCACCTATCGGGTCGAGTTGGGTGTGTGCCTGGCCAGTGGCGATCCGATCGGGCCGAAACAGGCGTGGCCACAGGCGATTCGGTCCTGGCTCGAGCAGGCTGACCGGTTCGGTTGGCAGCCCGCGGTGATGGGTGCGAGCGAACTCGGCGCCACCGCCTACCGCAAGGCGGGACTGTCGGCGCTGCGCCTGGGCGACGAGGCGATCCTCGACACCCGCTCGTTCTCGCTGGCAGGCCCCGAGATGAAACAGGTACGTCAGGCCGCGAACCGGTTGCGCAAGAACGGTCTCGGCGTGCGGGTGCGCAGGCACCAGGACATCCCCGCCGCCGAGTTCACCGAGATCGTCGCCCGCGCGGACGCTTGGCGCGACACCGAGACCGAGCGCGGTTTCTCGATGGCGCTCGGCCGGCTCGGTGATCCGCTCGACGGTGACTGCGTGCTGGTCGAGGCCGTCGACCACGACGATCGCGTGCACGGCATGCTCTCGCTCGTCCCGTGGGGCCGCACCGGGGTCTCCCTGGAACTGATGCGCCGCGACCCGCAGAGCCCGAACGGGGTGATGGAGCTGATGATCTCGCAGCTCGCCCTGACCTCCGACCAGTACGGCATCACCAAGGTGTCGCTGAACTTCGCGGTGTTCCGTTCGGTGTTCGAGGAGGGCGGCCGGATCGGCGCCGGTCCGATTCTGCGAGCCTGGCGCGGTGTGCTGCTGTTCTTCTCGCGCTGGTGGCAGCTCGAGGCGCTGTACCGGTCGAATGTGAAGTATCACCCGCGCTGGGTGCCGCGCTTCTTCTTGTTCGAGGAACGCAGGCAGTTGCCTCGGGTAGCCATGGCGAGCGGGCTGGCCGAAGGATTCCTGCCGCGCTTGGGCAAGACTCCCGACGCGAGCGTGCACACCGGTCTCGAGAGGGCCGTGCCGTCCGCGATCACCGGACTGCACGCCGACGGCAGTGCGCCGGATGCACCCGACGGCGCCGACGCCGAGCAGGGTCCGCGCAGGCCGGAGCAGGTGCGCGTGCGCCTGGACAAACTCGACCGGCTCACCGCCGCCGGTATCGACGCCTACCCCGTGGCCTACCCGCCGACCCACGACATCGCCGAGGCGAGGCGCTGCCCCAAGGGCACCACGGTGCGAATCGCGGGCAGGCTCTTGCGTATTCGCGACTACGGCGGCGTGATCTTCGCGGTGGTGCGGGATTGGACCGGCGAGATCCAGCTGGTGATCGACCGCGAACGGGTGGGCGCCGACCGCAGCGACGGGTTCACCGAGTTCTTCGACCTCGGCGACCTCATCGAGGCGAGCGGCCAGATCGGCGCCAGCCGCACCGGTGAGCTGTCGCTGCTGGCGCAGGACTGGCGGATGAACGGCAAATGCCTGCACCCGCTGCCCGACAAGTGGCGTGGGCTGGCCGACGCCGAGGCCAAGGTCCGGCAGCGCTATGTGGACATGGCGATCAACCCAGAGACCCGCGAGCTGATGGCCAAGCGCAGCGCTGTGCTGCACTCGCTGCGCGACTCGCTCCATGCCTGGGGTTTCCTCGAGGTGGAGACGCCGATCCTGCAACAGGTGCACGGCGGCGCCAACGCGACCCCGTTCCGCACCCACATCAACGCCTACGACCTCGACCTGTACCTGCGCATAGCCCCCGAGCTGTACCTGAAGAGGCTGTGTGTCGGCGGCATGGAGAAGGTGTTCGAGATCGGCCGGACCTTCCGCAACGAGGGCGTCGATTTCAGCCACAATCCGGAGTTCACGATCCTGGAGGCCTACGAGGCGCACAGCGACTACCTGCAGATGATGCACCTGTGCCGTCGGCTGATCCAGCACGCGGCGATGGAAGCCAACGGCGCCGAGGTGGCGTTGCGCCCCACCGAGAGCGGCTTCGAGACCGTCGACATCTCCGGTGAGTGGCGGGTGAAGACCGTGCACGGCGCGGTCTCCGAGGCGATCGGCACCGAGATCACCGCGCGCACCGAGTTGGCCCGTCTGCGCGAACTGTGCGACGAGGCGGGCGTGGTCTACCAACACGGCTGGGACGCGGGGCAAGTGGTGCTGGAAATGTATGAGCACCTGGTCGAAGCGCAGACGACCTACCCCACCTTCTACCTGGACTTCCCCACGTCTGTCTCGCCGCTCACCCGCTCGCACCGCAACATCGCCGGGGTGGCCGAGCGCTGGGATCTCGTCGCCTGGGGCGTCGAGTTGGGCACCGCCTACAGCGAACTCACCGACCCGGTGGAACAGCGGCGCAGACTCACCGAACAGTCGATGCTGGCCGCGGGCGGCGACCCGGAGGCGATGGAACTCGACGAGGACTTCCTGACCGCGCTCGAACACGCGATGTCGCCCACCGGTGGGCTCGGAATGGGCGTGGATCGGGTAGTCATGTTGATCACCGGTCGCAGCATCAGGGAGACACTGCCCTTTCCCTTGGTGAAACCACGCTGAAATCGGGTACAGCTGTAAACGGGTCGTGACGGGTTCGCGATCAACAATCGCTCTGTGTGGCGCTTGCGAGGCTTTCGAACCGAAAGCCGCAGCGAGACCGTTACTCTCGGAGTTCCGGCACCGGGAGGATGTCGGGCCACCAACACATCGGGATGGGACTACATGTACCTGGACTTGCTGACCACAGCCACGCTCGTCGATCCGCATCTGCTCGCCAGCAGCTTCGACACGCTGGCCGGTTCGGACTCCGTCAACACCGCGATGGAACTCGCGGCGAAGAAGAAAAAGAAGAGCAGCGGCCTGCTGATCATCGGCGGCATCTGCTGCCTGATCATCGTGGTGCTCATCGTCGGCGGCATCTACCTGCTCAAGAACAAGAAGAAGGGCGACCAGCCGCCGAACAACGGTGGACAGCCGCCGTTCAACGGCCCGCAGGGCGGTCAGCCGCCGTACGGTCAGCCGCCCTACGGCCAGTCCTGACCTGAGCGCAGGACTCGCGGCGATGCCCTCGGTGGATCACCAGAAAATCTCCGCGAGTCCTGCTCGACCCCCGTCAGCCTGCGTGCCGGGGCCCTCCCGTGGGCCTATCGGCTGCGGTGGGTAGTTCCCGGCGGATAGGGCAGAGTGTGAGCGTGCAGCTGATACTCGTGCGTCATGCCCAACCCGAACGCGTAGTCGGCGACACCACCGCCGCCGACCCCGGCCTCACCGGCATCGGCCGAAACCAAGCCGACCGAGTCCCCGCCGCGCTCGCCGCGCACGCCGTCACCCGCATCGTCAGCAGCCCCCAGCGCCGCGCCCGCGACACCGCACTGCCCACCGCGACCGCCCGCGACCTGCCGATCGACATCATCGACGACCTGGCCGAGTACGACCGCGACCTGCCCGCCTACATCCCCATCGAGGATGCGAAAACCGACTTCGCGCAGGCCTACGCCCGTATCAAGGCAGGCCACCTCCCCCTGGAAATCGACGGGCCCGCCTTCACCGCCCGAGTGCTCGGCGCGATCGACAACCTCGTAGCCGCGACAGCGCACACCGACACGGTCGTAGCCTTCGCCCACGGCGGGGTGATCAATGTCGTGCTGGCCGACATCCTCGGCCTGCCCCGACCGCTCACCTTCCCGATCGACTACTGCTCGATCACCCGAATCCTCTACTCCCGCACCGGCTCCCGTACCGCCGCGACCATCAACGAGAACGGTCACGTCTGGAACCTGCTCCCCCGCGCTCTGTCTCGCAGCACGCCCTGATCCAGTCGTCCCACGAGACCGAAAGAGCCCGGCACCGCCGAAGCGATACCGGGCCCCTCGCGAATCGGCTCAGGCCTGCTGGGCGATCCAGTTGTGCATCCAGGTGATAGCGGTCTGCCCGCCACCCACCGAATAACTGCCGTACAACGTGTGCGCCTGCGACCGGTAGAAGTCCTCGAGATCCTTGGCCCGCTTCTGGTTGGCCGCGTCCGTCAACTGCGCCCCCAGCGTCGGAATACCGCCGAAGCGCATCAGATCGTTCATGATCGCACCGGCCTCGAGCTGGTAGCGCCACATGTTGGCCGGATTCGCGTCCGAGCTCTGCGCGAGGAATCCCGCGAACCGCGTCACGAAATCATCGGTGGCGGTGGCGCAGTACAGATCGTCGACCGCGCAGATCGTGCGCGTGCGGTCGCTCACCCAACCGAACCCGCCCGGGCGAGCGCCACCGGCACCCGCACCCTGAGCGTGCGGGCCGACCTGGATGTCGGTCGGCGAACGGCGGGGATCGGAGATGAGCCCGACAGCGGCGATCCGGTCCTGCGAGATCGGGCTGATGCCCGTGCCGATCTCGGCGGCCAGATCGCCTGCGGCGTCGGCACCCTGGCTGTAGCCGACGATCGCGGCCTTCGTGTTGCCGCAGGACGCCAGCTTGTCCTTGATCAGCCCGCGGGCGGCATCGACAGCCTGCTTCTTGGAATTGCCGTAGACATCGCCCTCCCACGGGAACGCGGTGGCGGCATAGGTGACGTAGTCGACGTCGGTACTTCTCGGCAGGCCATTGGTGACGCCGGCGAGCATGCCGGGGCCGGGGGCCTTCTCGTGGCCGGTTTCCCAGGTGCCGGGAATGGCGACCACATACAGACTCGGGCAGGCGGGCGCCGCGCTCGCGCTCGTGCTGCCGACAACAATTCCGGACATCATCGCCGCGGACGCTCCCAGAGCCGCGACAACCTTCTTCAACTGCATACCGCTCCAGTTCACCTTTGCTCGTCGATGTGAGAGCAACCCCGATTACTGACGTTGTGGCCCCAGACCTCGCCGCGAATCACAATAGGCGCACGAGCGGCCCCGTGCCACACGACTTCTAGATCTTGTGATCGGTCGCACCGGACTGCACACCGCCGACGACGGGATGTCGGCGGCTGGTCACCGCCGACACACTCCCCGTTCGCGAAACTCACACCTCCAGGTCTTCTTCGATGCCCTTGAGCTTGTGCCGCGCCAGCGCCAGATTGGCCCTGGCGCGATCGAGCGCGAGGTAGAGGAACAGACCCTTGGACTTGCGCCCCGTCATCGGGCGGATCACGTGGTACTGCGCACCCAGGGTGATGAGGATGTCCTCGATCTCCTCGTTGAGGCCGAGCTGCTCGATGGTGCGCATCTTCGCCCGCACCACCTCGGTGTTGCCCGCCGCGGCGACCTGCAGGTCCAGCGACTTGCTGCTGCTGAGCATCCCGAGGGCCATGCCACTGCTGTAGTCGACGATCGCGGCGCCGATCGCGCCGTCGATCACCATCATGTCCTTGAGAGCCAGATCCATGTTCGACATGTTGTGCCTTTCAATCGTTGTGCGCCGCGGCCAGATGGCCTGCGATGGCGCGAGCTACCGGTCGTGACTCCAGGTGGAGCCGACCGACATTCACTTCGGGTCCGGCGAGCACGGTCAGCGAGGTGTAGCCGGCGGCGTAGATCACCACCTGCCCCTCGGTGCCGTGCACGACTACCTCGCTGAAGCCGCCGCCGTGCGCGGTGTTCGCCAGCCGATACGACAGCGACAACTGCGCGGCAGACAGCGCGGCCAGCCCGGCGGGTTCGACATGGGAGGGGAGGTCGTGCTCGATGAGCAGTCCGTCGCTCGAGGCCACGAGCGAGCCGGTGAGCTGAGGTAGCCGCTCGCGCAGTGACTTCAGCTCCGCCAGCACCTGCGGATAGTTCTGCGGCACCCTGGGTTCGGGCGCGGTCATCGCCACCTTGGTCAACCTTCCCCTCCATTCACCGAGCAGCTTCTTCCGCACGGTCACGCAAGCTCCTCCAACGCCGCCTTGAGCCGGACGAGCGTTTCGCGGTCCAGTTGCTTCCAGCGCTCGGGTTGATATGCGCTGGAATGGGTTCCGCGGTAGTGGACGGACGCGGTCGCTTCCTCGTCGACCGCGTGCCTGCCCGTTCGTTCGCCCGTCCCCCGGGGATGGAAGCCCCCCACGCTTGCGGACGGAATGCGTCGCGGCAGGACGGGTGTTGTGACCGGCATGCTCTGCGGCACACCGTGTTCCGTGGTCGCTTCGACCGGTTCGGGAGCGAGTGCGAGATGCCGACCGGGCCGCTGCGCGGCTTCTGCCATCGGCACGGGCGCGGGCGGCTCGATCAGGCCCACTGTGGTGAGGTCGCGCACGGCTACGAGGCAGCCGTAGGTGGTGCGGCCGAGATCGCGGGCGATGTCGGCGATGCTGCGGCGAGTGTCGGCGGCAGCGAGAACCTCAGCCTGGCTTCCGGTGAGTACCACCCGGTTTCGCTCGACGCGTCGCACTGGCACCACCGCGACCTCGGTGACCAGGTCGGCCGACCAGGGTCCGTGATCGTTGTCGGTGCGGCGTTCGCATTCGTGCACAAGTGCGCGGGGGGCGATGTGGCAGACCGGCGCGAGCCAATGTTCGGGCGCCGGGCGGAATTCCGGCTCGCCCGCCGAAGCCAGCAAAAAGTAGGCAGCGTCGAAAACCGAGAGCACCGCCAGTGTTTCCAATCGCGGCCGGTCCAGCAGCGGTCCCGGGTCGCCGGCGCCCGCACGCCGCCAATCCTCCGCCGTTGCTACGCCTGCTTCGACCACCAATCTGTCGAGGCCGATGGTGCGTCCGCAGCCGACCGAGGCGACAGCCCCACGGACGAGGTGGAATTCGCCGTCCCCGGCGCGCAATACCCCTGTCGAGCCTTCTTCGCCGAGCCGATGCAATGCCTGTGCGAGTGCGGCGCTCATCGCGTTCCGCCCGTCAGATCCGCCAATGCCGACCGGAGCTGATAGCGCGCCATCCCGAGATTTCCGGTCCCGCCGTCGAATACGACATGCATGAACAAGCGACCGTCGAAATCGCCGTCGACCAGGTGCAGCAGATGAAACCCGCTGGTCCGGCACACCACGATCTCGGCGAGGTCGTCATCGGCGCTGCCCAGCGCCGCGCACCCGAGCACGGCCCGCACCACATCGGTGGTGCCCGCGGCATCCTCGTGCTCGTCGAGGCCCGCACGCTCCCCGGCGCCGGCGACAGCCAACCCGCTCGCTCCGTCGACGAGCGTCACACTGCGCGCCCCGGGAATATCCATGATGCGTTTCAGACACCCATCAAGAGAATTCACCGCGCCCCCCGAACCGCCATCGACTGTGGATCGAAACGAGACGCTATACCCCTCCGCTATTTTTCGCATCTCGAGCGCCGAATAATTGCTGCGCACAATATGTTTGCTGATGGTTGCTGGAAAACTGCTCGGTATCAATACTTTTCGGTAACTACGGCGGCGATTCGCTGCGTCCCGCTATAACCGGTGATCACTCACCTGTTTCACCACTCAGCGACTATCGGGTGAACTACGAAAACGGCATCTTCGCAGACCTCGCCGAATCGCAGGCGCATCGGTCCACGGACCGAATATCGGCGAAGAGCGTTCAGCCCGCCGCGCGGCGGTACCAGGTCTCCGTTTCCTGATGGGCGTCTTGGGATTCCAGGAGAGCGGCGAGGTTGGCCATGGCCCGCGGGTGGCCGAGGTCCGCTGCGCGGCGGAAGCAGCGGCGAGCCTCGGTGGTCGCACCGCGGCGGCGCAGCAGGATGCCGAGATTGTTGACAGCGTCGATATCGCCGTGGTCGGCGGCCTCGCCGTACCAGGCTTCGGCATCGTCGAGACGGTTCTGATCCTCGAACAGGCGCGCGAGGTTGTACATGGCGTCGACATGGCCCGCCATCGCGGCGTGGTGGTACCAGGTTTCGGCATCACGGCGATCGCCGCACTGGTAGAGCATTGTGGCCAGATTGAACATCGCGTTGGCGTTGCCCGCCGCAGCCGCACGGCGGTACCAGGATTCGGCCTCGTCGAGTTCACCGAACTGGTCGAGCAGCACGGCGAGGTTGTTCATCGAACGCGTGTGTCCCGCGGCGGCGGCGCGCCGGAACCAGTATTCGGCGGCTTCGAAATCGCTGTGGTCGTGGTAGAAGTGGGCGAGATTGTGCATGGCGGTACCGTCACCACGCTCTGCGGCGCGGCGCAGGTTCGCCAACGCTTCCGGCGGCAACGGCACAGCTCCCCCTCGGATCTCCCGTACACCTCGACACGGAAAGTCTATGTGCTGCACGGAAGATCAGCCACGTCGTTCTTCGACGCAGGTGAACCCCTTGCACCCCTTCCTCGTTCACCCCCCTACGCACATTTCCCGCAAACCCGCAGGAATCTCCCGACACGCAGGTATTCGCCCGCACTCGCGCCCTACATGGGCGCAATGACAGAAGACGAGACGCCCGCAGGCTCGAAAGCCTGCGGGCGTCTTGTTGTTTCAGCGATCAGCGCTGGGCGACAGCTGTCGGGGGGATCGGCGCGGGCAGCGCGGTCTCGCCCTCGAGGAACTTGTCGACGGCCGACGCGGCGGCGCGGCCCTCGGCGATGGCCCACACGATCAGCGACTGGCCACGGCCCATGTCACCGGCCACGAAGACGCCGGGGATGTTGGTGGCCCAGCTCTTGTCGCGCTGGACGTTGCCGCGACCGTCGTAGCCGACGCCGAGGTCGGTGAGCAGACCCGGCTTCTGCGGGCCGACGAAGCCCATGGCCAGCAGGACCAGGTCGGCTTCGAGGGTGAAGTCGGTGCCCTCGACCTTTTCGAAGCGGCCGTTGGCCATCTTGACCTCGTGCGCGTCGAGACCGGTGACCTTGCCGTCCTTGCCGACGAAACGCTCGGTGTTCACCGAGAACAGACGTTCGCCGCCCTCCTCGTGTGCCGAGGCGACGCGGTACATCAGCGGGTAGGTCGGCCACGGGGTCGAGCCGGCGCGCTCCTCGGGAGGACGCGGCATGATCTCGAACTGGTGGACCGACTCGGCGCCGTGGCGGTGCGAGGTGCCCAGGCAGTCGGCGCCGGTGTCGCCGCCGCCGATGATGATGACCTTCTTGCCCTTGGCGTGGATCGGGGGCAGGCCGTCTTCGTCGGCGATGTCGTCACCGAGCTGGACCCGGTTGGACAGCGGCAGGAACTCCATCGCCTGGTGGATGCCGTCGAGCTCGCGGCCTGGAATCGGCAGGTCGCGGGCAATGGTGGCGCCACCGGCGAGCACGATCGCGTCGAACCGCTCACGCAGCTGATCGGCGGTGATGTCGACACCCACGTTGACGCCCGCCTTGAAGATGGTGCCTTCGGCTTCCATCTGGGCCAGACGACGGTCGATGACCGACTTCTCCATCTTGAATTCCGGGATGCCGTAGCGCATCAGGCCGCCGATGCGGTCGTCACGCTCGAACACGGTCACGGTGTGACCGGCGCGGGTGAGCTGCTGGGCGGCGGCGAGACCGGCCGGGCCGGAACCGACGACGGCGATCTTCTTGCCGGTGAGGCGAGTCGGGTACACCGGGGTGACCCAGCCCTCGTCGAAGGCGTTCTCGATGAGCTCGACCTCGACCTGCTTGATCGTGACCGGCTCCTGGTTGATGCCGAGCACGCACGACGCCTCACACGGAGCCGGGCACAGGCGGCCGGTGAACTCCGGGAAGTTGTTGGTGGCGTGCAGGCGGTCGATGCCTTCGCGCCACGCACCCTTGTAGACCAGGTCGTTCCATTCGGGAATCAGGTTCCCGAGCGGACAACCCTGGTGGCAGAAGGGAATTCCGCAGTCCATGCAGCGGCTGGCCTGGGTCTTCAAGGTGTCCTGGGAGAACTTCTTCTCCTCGTAGACCTCTTTCCAGTCCAGCAGTCGCAGGTCGACAGGACGACGTGCCGGGGTTTCCCGAGAGGTGTGCTTCAAAAATCCCTGTGGGTCAGCCACGAGCCGCCTCCATGATCGCGGTATCGACATCCTTGCCGGCCTTTTCGGCCTCGGAGATGGCGAGTAGAACCTTCTTGTATTCGCGGGGCATGACCTTCACGAAGTGGTTCACCTGCTGGGACCAATCGCTCAGGATGCGTTCGGCCACAGCCGATCCCGTTTCGTCGCGGTGGGTGGCGATGATGTCGCGCAGCCAGGTGAAGTCGTCACCGGAGAGCTGCTCGATCGCATCGACCTGATCCGGGTTGACCCGTCCGGGCAGCTTGCCCTCGGGGTCGTAGAAGTAGGCGACACCACCGGACATACCGGCACCGAGGTTGCGGCCGGTCTCACCGAGGATGACCACGCGGCCACCGGTCATGTACTCGAGCGCGTGGTCGCCCACACCCTCCACGACCGCGGTGGCGCCGGAGTTACGCACGCCGAAGCGCTCGCCCGCGACACCGTTGATCAGGATGCGACCGCTGGTGGCGCCGAACATGATCACGTTGCCCGCGATGATGTTGTCTTCGGCCACAAAGGCTTGCGGCGCGTTGGCCGACGGGCGGACCACGATGTGGCCACCCGACAGACCCTTGCCGACGTAGTCGTTGGCGTCACCGAAGACCCGCAGCGTGATGCCGGCCGGGACGAACGCGCCGAAGCTGTTGCCCGCCGAACCGGTGAAGGTGATGTCGATGGTGTCGTCGGGCAGACCCGCGCCACCGTAGAGCTTGGTCACCTCGTGGCCGAGCATGG
>JACIXH010000194.1 GCA_014360565.1 Nocardia sp. | reverse complement strand
TCGATGCCCTCGTCGAGAGAGGTGCGGATCGCGGGGGCATTGCGCGCGAGGTCGACACGACCCTGCTCTCCCCCTTGGTGAGCCACAGCCGGTCTTCGGCGTCCGGGTCGGTACGAGTTGTTCCCTTGGTCGGCCGGTCGACGAGCGGCAAGTAGCCGGTGTGGTTCCGATACCCGCATTATCTGCTGCCAGGACGGCGGCCGCGGCACAATGAAATGATGAATACGTTGTGCAGCAGGTGATTACCATTGCCGGTGTGTTGCTGGGCGCGGGGGCGACGTTCGCGGGGGCGGCGTTCACCGAGCGGTCGAAGTGGAGGAGGACCCAGCGGAGTCGATGGGATGATCGACGGCTGGTTGCGTACAGCGAGTTCGCTCACTCGCTGAAGCATTTCGCGGTCGTGTCGCAGCGGATGGTGGTGGGGAGAGGGTTTCCCCAAGCTGGGCAGCCGATTTCGGAGGGGGAGGGTACGCAACTGTTGGCCGAGGCGGAATCCGAGAAGGCGCTGAAGTGGGAGATGGTGTTGCTGCTCGGGTCTTCCGAAGCGGTGGCAGCTGCTCGTCTTTGGAACAAGGCGGTGTGGGAACTCAGTCTCGTAGCGGTGGGTCGCGAGATGAGCCATGACGACTATCTGCGTGCCTACGAGGCGGCAGGTCACAAGCGGAATGCCTTCTACGAATGCGCTCGAAAAGATCTGGGGGTTCGCCGTGGGGAACTGCCGTCAGGTGACGGGCCGTGGTTGCCGCAGAACGTCCTGCCGCCCCCGCCATCGGCGGATGACGAGATTGCTGCGCCTTAGGCGAGTGCTACGAAGATCACGGAGATCGCCGAGTCGACGTTCGCGACCACAACGCCATGACGTCGCTCCATGTTGCCGCCCAGTACGGCAAGGGGAGCGACTGTTCTCGTCCTTATGGACGTCGGCCTCGACCGATCATCGCCCCGCTGGAAATATTCAAGTCAGCGGTCGTCTGTCATTGTTCGTATCAGGCTCTGAGGTCGACTTGATCAGCTCGCGGATGTGAGTAACAAACTTGTCGACCGAGGATGAAGGGTTATCTCCTGGGAATTCGGTGCCGTCCAGTTGGTGCCTTTTTCGGAGCGCTTGTGCGCGGCTGATAGCGTTGTCGGTGAGTCGTGTATAGAGCGAGCCGTCGAGGTGCTTTCCATCAGAGCCGTCGAGTCTGCGCCGGAGTTGAATTGCTTCGTCGGTCGTCAAGTGCCCGCCGTGTTGCCGGTGGTGGAGGATGAGCCAGATCTCGAAGCAAGGGTTGCTGATCGCCAGGTGGACGCCGTTGTCGTTAGCCATCTGTCTAGCGCGGTCCAAGTACGGATGAGGTTGTGGATACTCGACGTCGAACATGCACCAGTAGAAATCGATGTCAAGATTTGCGCGCCGTTTGTCTGCACAGGCGCTTTCTACGAGGTGCATCGGTGTCGCCCCCGCTTCCTCGATCGACACCTCTACCGAAACAGCGTTCGCGAATTCAGGGAGTCGCTTGAGTGCGTCGATGTATTCGGGCTCGGTTGATACGCCTTCCGCATACACACGGAAAGTTGTTCTGATTCGCCTGGTTTCTGTCGAACGTTTGAGGTTCTTGCCTCTCCTGCCTCGATCTTTTGCGCTCACCCGATCAGTCCGAGATCGCGGAGAACCTCGGGACGGGATACGTCGGGTAGCGCACCGAAACGCCCACTGAGATAGCTACTTTCGAGATTTGTCGATCGACGGACGCGTTCACCCGCGAAATCTGAGAGGGCCGCGAAACGTGTTGACCCGTTCGCCGACTTCTCTGTCAGCCACACCTCGTCGCGGTTCAGATGATTCAAGAGATTTGTGTCGTGGGAGGTGAAAAGAAGTTGGGCGCCATGGGGATTGGAATTTCGCAGCGCGAAGAGTTTGATGAGTTGCGCGGTGAGGGTCGGATGCAGGCTTGCGTCGAGTTCGTCGAACAGGACGATGCCGCCATGGCGTAGAGCGATCAGGACCGGTCCGATCAGTTCGAACCATGTTTGGGTTCCGGCAGATTCGTCGCGATATTCGAACGGCAGCCGATCGGCATCGGCGGTATGGATCAGCTTCGGGGTTCGGCGCAAGACTGGCTCACCGCGGCCGGACTCGATTCGCGTTTCCTCGATCAGAACATCTGCCACCCCGAGGTCAGCGAGTCGGAGCAGGGCCATCGCTTCTTGGCGCGTCGATCGCCATTCGGGCTCGTCGTCTGGTTCTTCAACCTGGAAGAGTTGAGGGTCATCACCGTCGGGCACGTCGAAGAGTTGGAGAGTCGATTGAATTCTGGTGACAGGGTAGCGCCGGGAGCGATCCAATGGCTTGCCCAGCGCGCTCATTCGAAGAACTGCTCGGGAGAAGGCGGAAGTGGTCGGTTCGTCGAAACGCCGCATGATCGACAGTGCTAGTGACCGATCGGTCAGCAGTGCTCGTGTACCGGATACCGCCCCGAGTCCGCGCTGCAGGGTGAGTTCGTTCTCTTCGCGTTCGAAGATCCGCCGACGCCGTCCCTCCGGGTAGTGGAACAAGGCCTCGTAGCTGACGCGATGTCTGCCTACATCCAGGAGGTACTCGAAGCGGACTCCATCGATCTCCAGTTCGAGCACGAACGACGAGTCCCTGCCGTGTGCGTCTCCGAACGCGAAGGGTTCAACCGGAATCTCGTCGTCCCACATCCGCAACGAGTTCTGAACCGCTGACCGAAGCCAGGCCAGTGCGGCGAGGACGTTCGATTTGCCCGAAGCGTTGGGACCGAAGACGCCGGCCACCGGCACGAGAGAGGCTCCGAACTTGGGGAAGGCTCGCGCCTCCGCACGGTCGTCGACGGCAACCATCGACAGTTCGGCAGGCTCATGTATCGAGCGGAAGTTCTCGACTTCGAACCGAATAAGCACGGCGCCTCCCTGCAATCAGATCGCACTTCTCGTCGAAACCATACCAAATTGTGGGCCTATCGGCGCTGTTGGCGCAATCCTGGAGTGTGTCCGAAAGTGCGGTGGAAGACGTCGATGAAGGCGCTGGCCGAGGACCATCCACACAGGTGCGCCACCGTGGTGACCGGAGTGTTCTCGGCAAGCAAGACCAAGGCGTGGTAGAGGCGCAGTTGGGTTCGCCATTGCGGAAAGCTCATGCCGAGATCGGCTTTGAACATCCGGGACAGGGTGCGGTCGCTGGCGCCGATCTGTCTGCCCAGGGCGGCCAGCGTGCGGTCGTCGGCTGGGTTCGCGTGCAGGATTTCGCAAAGTGCTCGTAGTTGGGGGCTGGTCGGCGTGGGCAGATATAGGGGCTGCTGGGTTGAGGCTCGCAGTTGGTCGAGCATTACTGCGCGCAGGCGTTCGCGTTCGGGGCTGTCGTCGTGCGGGTTGTGGGTGTAGGCGAGGATCAGCTCTCGCAGGAGGGGGCCCACTGTGAGCACGGTCGGTCGGTCCAGGTCGAGTGGGTTGTCGGCGGCGGGCAGGCCGACCAGATGTAGTGCGAGCTCGCCGTGTGCCTGATGTGCGTGCCGGGTGCCCGCGGGGACCCAGATGGCGCGGGTGCTCGGCGCGATCCACGTGCCGGCGCTGGTCGTCACGGCCAGTACGCCACGGCCCGCGTAGACGATCTGGTGGTCGTCGTGGCGGTGCGCGTCGATGGCGCCTCCGGGTACCAACCATTGGGTGCGGGTCGGCGCTACTGGAACGTGGCGGATTTCTGTCATTAGTTGGCAGATTATCGGAAGCGCGACACACTGTCCGTCGATGACCATGATGGCGTGGCGAAGAATCGAGCGATCATCATGCTGTCGACCAGTCACGCTTGCGTGGACATCTACCAGGGATCGGTCGCCGCACTCGTTCCGTTCTTCGTCGCGGAGCATGCCTACAGCTATGCCGCGGTCTCGGGCATCGTGCTCGCCGCGACGCTGCTGTCTTCGGTGGTCCAGCCGGTGTTCGGCCTGCTCACCGACCGTTGGGCGATGCCCTGGCTTCTTCCGGTGAGCACGATCTCGGCCGGCCTCGGTATCGCGCTGAGCGGGCTGAGTGGCTCCTACGCGCTGACGTTGGCGTTCGTTGCCTTGTCCGGGGTGGGTGTGGCGGCTTACCACCCGGAGTCCGCTCGCGTCGCACGGCTCGTCAGCAAGGGAAGCCACAGCGCGATGGGGTGGTTCGCTCTCGGCGGCAACCTCGGCTTCGCAGCGGCGCCGCTCATGGTCACCGGCGTCGTCGTTGTCGGCGGTCTGCAGCTGTCGCCCCTGCTGATGGTGCCCGCGTTGGCGGGCAGCGTGCTGTGTCTGCCGGTCCTGCGCGCAGTGCGCACACCGGACCTCGTCGGTTCCGGCGGCGCTGTCGGTGCGGGCACCGACGACATGGCATCGTTCGTGAAACTCTCTCTGGCCGTGGTCTTTCGGTCTGTCGCCTTCGTCGGCCTGAGCACCTTTGTCTCGCTCTATGCCCAGCAGCGGATGGGCGGCAACGTCACAGCGGGTACCGCGGCGCTGTTCGTGCTCTACCTCGGTGGTGCGGTCGGCTCGGTGCTCGGCGGCAGGCTGGCCGACCGCTGGGACCGGGTCGCCGTCGCCGGCTGGTCCTACCTGCTCACCATCGCCGCCATCGCCGGGGTCGTGTTCATACCCGGCCCGGCGATGTATCTGTTCGTCCTGCTGACCGCCGTGGGCCTGTACGTCCCGTTCTCTCTGCACGTCACCCTCGGCCAGGACTATCTGCCCACGCGCGTAGGAACCGCCAGTGGCATCACCCTGGGGCTTACGGTCAGCATCGGAGGCTTGGCCACGCCCCTGATCGGCCTCGTCGCGGACGCAACCTCCCTCCGAACCGCGCTGACCCCGCTGATCCTGATGCCCGCCCTCAGTTGGCTGCTGTTCCGCACACTGCCCGAACCGGTGGCGCCGAAACCCGGAGTGGCCGTGCAACAACCGGAGCCTGCTAGGCGGGACGGCGATCACGCACGCCCGTGAGGCCGGAGTCGGTGAGCTACTGAACTGATCATCGTGGCTTTCCGAGGCGTGGGTGCGACTATGAGACCGAGTTCTACGCCGAACTGATCGAACAGGGAATTTCGCACACCGACGCCGCGCAGCTCTGGAGGGACAAAATGGATACGGATCTGTCGTTCTTCCGTTCGGAATCTGCTCAGCGCTTGCGTGCGCAGGGCGTCGAGCAAGGGGTCGCTCAGGGGATCGCGCGTTCGGTGCTGACCGTGCTCACCGGTCGTGGAATCGAACTCTCGGCCGCCCAGCGCGAACTCCTCGCCGAAACCGTCGACCTTGATCAGCTCAACACATGGCTGATGCAGGCAGTGACCGCCACCCGGGCAGGCGAACTCTTCGACTGAGCAGTTCTCGCCGCCGCACCGGCTGGCGAGAGCGCCCCCGGACATTGCTCGCTCGCTCCAGCGCACGGCGCAAAGCCGCGATTTCGAACCTGCCGACACATGGCGAGATGAATCTCTCGACTACCGTGACCAGCGCTTGGAGGCTCGCTGAGGTTCAGCGGTGCTCTAACCCTCGGTCTGGCGGACTTTGATGGCGTCGCGGGAGATGAAGACGTCGTATTCGCCGGGGGTGGCGATGACGGCGTTGCCGTAGGCGGAGCGGATGAAGGGGGAGGTGTACCAGCGGTTTTCGTTCATGTCTTCGAAGAAGTCGCGGTCGCCGCCGTTGAGGAAGGTGTGGTCTTGGGTGGGGGATTCGCCGTCGAGGCGCTGGCCGAACAGGCGGGTGAGCTTGTAGCCGGAGTGGAATCCGAGGGCGTTGACCCATGGTTCGAGTTCGACGATGTTGGACTGTAGGACCCACATGTCGCCTTCGATGCGGTGGGTTGTCGGCTCGCCCGCGGTGCCGTCCTCGTCGAACTGGGTAAGGACGAGGTCGAGTTGGTGTTCCTGGCCGGCAACGGGTTTCGCGACTACGTGAGCGGCTTTGATTTCGCCGGTGAGGCCGAGGTATGTCTGGAGGAGGGTGGCGATCCAGAGTAGGAGGACCGCCACCAAGAGCAGGGCGGTGCCGGGGATCGCTCGGCCGAGAACGGCTTTCGGGCCGCGACGACGGGTGGCGGCCAGTGCGGCCATGGCCAGCAGGGCAAGGGCGAGGGCGATCAGTGCCAGGAGACCGACCTGGGCGAACCCGAAGGACACCGGGAAACTCATGATGTGGGTATACCCCGAAAAGAGCTGCTGCAGGCGGTGTCTCGGACTTCTCTCGCCGGCGAACTCGATCAGGAGGGATGACAGCTGCGACTTATCGTGAGCGGTCGGCCGGGGCACGAGCGGTTCGGAATGCGGGCGGGAACGTCTAGGGGCCGGCGATCTGTGGTGGTACCGAGCGGTAACGCAGCACGGCCAGAACGGCGACGGTGCAGCCGAGGGCGACCACGATCGCGACGGCGCCGGGTCCGACGCCGCGATCCACGTCTTCGGTGCGGTACCAGGAGGCCGAATAGGCGAGGTGACCGAAACTGCTGTCGCTCAGAGCGACTCCGATGGAGGGCACGAACAGGATCGCCAGGCCGACGGTTCCGGCCGTGGGGCTCACCGGTACCGACGTGCCGAGGCAGTACCCGGCGACCGCGCCGAGGGCGAGGCAGCCGAGGGCGGCGGTGAGGGTGACGGGCGGGGAGAAGACGTCGGCGGCCAGCACGAAGCAGGCCAGGGCGAGCACGCTCGCCGCGGCTGTCAGCGGACGCGGAGTGCGTATGCCGATCAGCAGGCCGGCGGCGGTGGCGGCCAGGGTGGCGAGATCGACCCACCCGGAGCGCGGCAGCGTGATGACGAGGCTGCCCGCGACCGAGAAGCTGCTCATCAGCAGCACCAGGATGCCGTCGCGGCCGGGCAGGATCGTTGCGGCGGCGGCCGCGGCCGCGATGGCGACGATCGAGGCGATGATCAGAGCGGGGGTGCTGGTTTTGTCGGACGCCACGGCCAACGCGGTGATGATGGTCGTGGTGAAGGCGACGACGGCCGCGAACACCGGCGCGAGGGGGATGGCTGTCTCGGTGCTGGAGCGGGGTGGGGCCGCGGTCGTGCAGGCGAAATAGGCGAGCGCGAGCACGCTGGCCGCGATGAACCACAGCGGCAACGTGCCGCCGAGCGCGCCACTGAAACCGTCGGAGTCCGGGTCGGTGGGGGACTGGGTGAGGTCGCCGAGGATGGTGCCGCCGAGCGCGCCGAACAGGTAGACGGTGCGTAGCAGTGGCTCGTTCCAGACCGCGACCGCCAGCGCGCCGACCACTACCCCGGCGAGCAACGCGTCGATGAAGTTCAAGGTGGGTAGTGAGAGGCCGTCGAGGCGCCCGTCGGTGCTGTCGGGAATCAAGGCGAGATGGTTCACCAGAATGCCGACGAGGGCGAGCAGCGCGGTCCAGCGGGCCGTTCGCACGCTGCCGATAGCGACGGTGATGGCGGCGGTGATCACCGCGACGAACGCCGCACCCGTCATCGCGCGCGGCACATTGAACACCAGCAGGTCGACGTGCAGCGACGACGTCAGCGACGCGAAACTGATCGGCAGCATGATCGCGAGTACGGCGACCGACGTGGCCACGAAGACGGTGACGGCTTCGGCCGCGCAGCGAACGGTCGAAGGCTGCACCGAATCCCCGTTCTCGTGGCTGACCAGATCCGGGTGGACCGTGTCGGGAGCATATCGAGCCCGCGACCGGGCGATCGGCTCCTGGAAGTGGAATGTCGTTCGTGTCGCGGCCGCCGGCATGCGACGATTGCGAATCAGGTCGGCAGGCAATGGAATTGGAAGGTCGGTTGATGCCAAGCGGGGTCGTGACCTGGTTCGACAGCGGTAAGGGGTTCGGATTCATCACCCCCGACGCCGGTGGGCCCGAGGTGTTCGTCGAGTACACCGAGCTGGTCGGGGAAGGGTTCCGCACCCTGCGCGACGGTCAGCGGGTGGAATACACCGTCACCGAGACTCGGCGGGGACCCGAAGCGCACCAGGTGCGGGCCCGCTAGTTCTGGCCGCTCGGCCAGAAACGGCTCGCGCGCTGGCCGCGTACCGGGCGGGCGAGGTTGGGGTCTTCGGCTTCGGTGATGCCGACCTGCATCAGCAGGATCATCGTCACCATGCTGATGCCGATGATCAGTGGCGTGAGCAGCTGGGCGGCGGTGGCGCCGCTGGCGTGGGCGACGTGCGCGCTGGTGTGGGCGCTCATCGAGAACATGCCGGTGTAGTGCATGCCGGTGACGGCCAGGCCCATGAGCAGGGCGGCGCCGATGGTGGCGACGAAGCCGTGGATGTGCAGGGCGAACCACAGCGCCGCGATCGAGGCGACCACCGCGATGGCGAACGAGGCCGCGACCACGACGGGGTCGTAGATGATCTCGGCGTCGGTTTTCATCGCGTACATGCCCGCGTAGTGCATCGCCGCGACGCCGAGCCCGGTGATCGTCCCGCCCACCGGTAATGCGGCGCTGTCCCAGCTGCGGCGCACCACAATGGACAATCCCAGCCACACCACACCCATGGCGACGGCGGCGCTGAACAAGGTGACGGGAACGTTGTAGCGGATGGTCACGCCGCGTACCGAAAAACCGAGCATCGCGATGAAATGCATGACCCAGATACCGGTGCCACCGAGCGCGATCGCGGCGGCGGTGAGCCAGCCGCCGTGCATGCCCGAAGCGCGCGAGCGAACCATGCAACGCAGCGCCAGCATCGACCCGATGACCGACATGACGTAGGCCAGCAGGGGCGTCACCCAGCCGTAAGTGAAATGGTTGATATCCAGCACCGTCTACTCCTAGCTTGATTTCCCGGCGAGGCGTGCGAGCCCTCCCGAACTCGGAAAATACGCTGGTAGGGAATTTGCCGCACTGGGTTTCTCGAAAATGTCTAGGGTTGCTGACGATGAGGCTTCACAAATACGTAGAGCTCTCGATGGTGAAGCGTGCCAGTCGGTTCGATGTGTTCTACCGGCTGATCCGGCATCCGCGGAGCAACTACCTCGGCATACGCCGAGCATCCCTGCGAAAAGCGGCCTGTGTCACGTCCCTGACAGCACCAGCTGGCAGCATCTGGGGGTTGCCTTGCTCACAGTTCGCACACTTTGCTCGATGCGATGTGGCCGAATTCGTCGGATCATGGCATGGTGGACATCGAGACCAGGACCGGACTATTAGGACCTAGCTCATCTACAGAAGGTTTTTGAAATGGCACAGGGTGTTGTTAAGTGGTTCAACGGCGAAAAGGGCTTCGGCTTCATCGCTCAAGACGGAGGCGGCCCGGACGTCTTCGTGCATTACTCCGCGATCGGCGGCTCCGGCTTCAAGTCCCTCGAAGAGGGCCAGCGCGTGGAGTTCGAGGTCGGGCAGGGTCAGAAGGGCCCCCAGGCTCAGGACGTTCGCGCCATCTGATTCTGCGCTGAACAGCGTACGAATGTGAAGCTCCGCACCTGCTGGTGCGGAGTTTCTGCTATCCGGGGGTAGGTGACCTCGACCCCGGTCAGCTCAGGGCTTCGGCCCGGAAGAACTCGGCGGTGATCGCCCTGGCCGAGGTGAGGTCACGCGGACCGCGGGACTCGAACTCCGTGGTGGCACGGGCGAATTCGTCGACGATGAATGCCGCGATCAACGCGGGTGCGGCCGCCGAGCCCATCTCCCTGGTCTTGGACTTGAGTTCGGTCAGTTCCGCGATCGCCGCGACCAGGTCGGCGGGCAGCTCGCACTGGCTGAGCAACGTGGGCAGGTGCATCGGCGCGACCGCGGCACCGGGATGCTCACGCAACCAGCGCAGCGCCATCGCCGGACGCAGCGAATAGAAGACCTTCTTCAAGCCGCCGTTGCGCTCGAACAACGTCCACTGGCGCGCGCCCAGGTGCAGGTAGTGCCGGGCGATCCGATCGCGATCGGCGACCTCGACGGCCACCTCGCGCAGCCTGGTGCGAAACGACTCGCCGCCGCGGTAGACGATCGGCGACATCAACCATTCGACGAGCACCGCGTTGCCCGCCACCAGCAGGCGCAGCGCCTTCGCCAGATCCCAGCCGTTCACGTCGAGCAGGCCGATCAGCGGCGATTCGATCACATCGCGGGTGCGCCACGGGGACAGGTACGTCTCCAGCCCCGCCACGTAGACGAAGCGGCAGTCGTAGTCGGAGTCCGGCGAAGGGAATCCCCAGGCACGGCTACCGCTTTCGATGGCCAGGCGGATGGACACATCGTGCTCGGCTGCGACCCGATCGAGTTCGGCGTCGACGGCGGCCACCACGGCCGGGTTCATCGATTCGGGGACAGAGCGCAACGACATGCGGCGATGGTAAAGGACCCGGCGCCCAGGGTTCACCCGGTTTTCGGGCAGGGGGGTAAGGGCAGCCGAAGTTCGGCCGACTATTCTGGGTCGCGGTAATGCCGACCCCCCATTCTTCCCCAGGAGTACCCCACAGTGAGCCAAGCAGGCCGTCCTGTAGTTCTGATCGCCGACAAGCTCGCCCAGTCGACCGTCGACGCACTCGGTGACGGTGTCGAGGTTCGCTGGGTCGACGGACCCGATCGCGCGGCGCTGCTCGCCGCGGTCCCCGAAGCCGACGCGATCCTCGTGCGCTCGGCCACCACCGTCGACGCCGAAGTGCTCGATGCGGGCAAGAAGCTGCAGATCGTCGCCCGTGCCGGTGTCGGCCTCGACAACGTCGACGTGCCCGCCGCCACCGAGCGCGGCGTGATGGTGGTCAACGCGCCGACCTCCAACATCCACACCGCCGCCGAGCACGCCGTCACGCTGCTGCTCTCGGCCGCACGCCAGATCCCGGCCGCCGACGCGACCCTGCGCGAGAAGACCTGGCAGCGCAGCAAGTTCAACGGTGTCGAGATCCTCGGCAAGACCGTCGGCGTGATCGGTCTCGGCCGCATCGGCCAGCTGTTCGCGCAGCGCCTGGCCGCTTTCGAGACCAAGATCGTCGCCTACGATCCCTACACCTCGCCCGCTCGCGCCGCCCAGCTCGGCATCGAGCTGCTGAGCCTGGAAGAGGTGCTCGAGCGCGCCGACTTCATCTCCATCCACCTGCCGAAGACGCCCGAGACCAAGGGCATGCTCAACGCCGAGACCCTCGCGAAGACCAAGCCGGGCGTCATCATCGTCAACGCCGCGCGTGGTGGCCTGATCGACGAGCAGGCGCTCGCCGATGCCATCAAGTCCGGTCACGTGCGTGCCGCCGGCCTGGACGTGTTCGAGACCGAGCCGTGCACCGACTCCCCGCTGTTCGACCTGCCGCAGGTCGTCGTCACCCCGCACCTGGGTGCTTCCACCTCCGAGGCCCAGGACCGCGCGGGCACCGACGTCGCCAAGTCGGTGCTGCTGGCGCTGGCCGGTGAGTTCGTGCCCGGTGCGGTGAACGTCACCGGTGGCGCCGTGAACGATGTCGTGGCCCCGTGGCTCGACGTGGTGCGCAAGCAGGGGGCCCTGCTCGGCGCCATCGCCAACGAGTTGCCGGTCAGCGTCGAGGTGCAGGTGCGCGGCGAGCTGGCGTCCCAGGACGTCGCCGTGCTGGAGCTCTCGGCGCTGCGCGGAGTGTTCTCGGCGCTGGTCGAGGACCAGGTCACCTTCGTCAACGCGCCCGCGCTGGCCAAGGACCGTGGCATCACCGCCACCGTCACCACCGCCACCGAGAGCCCCACCCACCGCAGCGTCGTCGATCTGCGCGCGGTGTTCGGCGACGGCTCGACCCTGAACGTGGCCGGCACCCTGACCGAGCCGAACCTGGTCGAGAAGATCGTCAACGTCAACGGCCGCAACTACGACATGCGCGCCGAGGGCCTGAACCTCGCCGTGCTGAACTACAGCGACACGCCGGGTGCGCTGGGCAAGATCGGCACCAAGCTGGGCGAAGCCGAGATCGACATCTTGGCCGCGCAGCTGAGCCAGGACGTCGACGCCGAAGGCGCCACCGTGGTGCTGCGCGTCAACGCCGAGGTGCCTGCCGAGGTGCAGACCGCGATCGCCGAGGCCGTCGGTGCGTCCAAGGTCGTCCTCGTCGACCTGGCCTGAGTTGTTCGTCCCGGCCGCAGCCGGGACATCGGCAGCTGCGCGCCGTCACCTCACGGTGGCGGCGCGCACCTGTATCCCCGGCGCGGCACGAT
>JACIXH010000193.1 GCA_014360565.1 Nocardia sp. | reverse complement strand
GGGCGCAGCACCTGTTCGGTGCTGCGCCCCTTGTGGTTTCGCCAGTGGATCAGATGGGCTGGAAGCCCGCGCCTACGCCGCCCGCGCGGTTGAGCACGTCCAGGATCACCTGGATGGGCTGGAAGTAGGCCGGCGAGTGGATCGGGTTGGCGCCACCGGTGCACGGCACGTCGAAGTCGACGGGGCCGAGGCCGGTGAGGCGGCCCTGGTTCATGCCGACCAGGCGGTCGCCGACGACGACGGGGCCGCCGGAATCGCCCGGCTGCGAGCAGTATTGGTTGATCGAGGTGCCCTCGAGCTCACCCCACACCACACCACAGCTGCGACCGCTGGTGCGCCCGTCCGAGCACACCGTGGCGCCCGGGCCGGGCACCGCGCCGATCCCCGCGACGGTGGTCTGGCCGATGGTGCGCACGGGCAGTACCTTCGACGCATCCAGTTGCAGCACAGCGAAATCCAGGTAGTCGCCGTCGTCGGAGTACGCGACGGTGCCGATCACGCCTGCCGCGAGCGCCTGCTCAGCGCCCACGCGCGAACCGGTCGGCGCGCAGTGTCCCGCGGTGAGACCAACGAGGCGCCCCGCGCCGTCGTGGCCGATGGCCGTGAGCGAACAACCGGAGTCGTTGTCGAAGACGATGCCCGAGGCCGCGCCGAGCACCACGCTCGGATCGGCCGTCACGCTACCCGCACCCGCGGACGCCGTGAGCACCCCCGCGATGGCCGCCGCAAACGCCGCCATCCGTAGAAACCTCATCAAGTACCTTCCTGTGTGGCCGCGGCATTCCGCACGCCCGAGAATCTTTCGGGCGATGCGGCGTCGTCGTTACGCCGACCGTGCGCCGGGGCGACCGTACCGTGCCGAGGTGACGAGCTGCCAGCTCACAGGTAGGAGGTGTCGTTGACCAGTCGCACCGAGGCGCCGCCGTCGGGATAGAACTCGGCAATGCAGAGCGAGGCGAGGTCGAGGTGCAGGCGGTACAGCAGCGACGGACCCACGCCCAGAGCCAGCTGCAGCAGGGTTTTGATCGGGGTGACATGGCTGACCACCAGCACGTTCTGCCCGGGATAGAGCGCGACCAGATCGCGGCGCACCCCTTCGATCCGTTCCCGCACCTGATCGAAACTCTCGCCGCCGGGAGCGGGGATCGACGGGTCGCCGAGCCAGTCGCTGTGCAGCAGCGGATCGCGTTGCACCGCTTCGGCGAAGGTGAGGCCTTCCCAGTCGCCGAAGTCGGTTTCGATCAGACCGTCGAGGATTCGCAGCGGCACGTCCAGGGCGGTCGCCGCCGCCTCGGCGGTAGAACGGGCCCGCTGTAGCGGCGAGCTCACCACCGCGGCGATATCACCTTTGGTGGCGAGCATCTTCGCCGCGCGCTCGGCTTGTTCGCGACCGAGTTCGGTCAGCGGCGGGTTGCCACGACCGGAGTAGCGGCGCTCGACCGACAGTGCGGTCTGGCCGTGGCGCAGCAGGAGCAGCCGGGTGGGCTTGCCGACGGCACCGGTCCAGCCGGGCGCGATCTTGTTCGCGTCGGCGGATTCGGTCACGGCGCTCGTGGCCGGCACCGCCACTTCGTCACCGGCGGCGTATCCGGCCGAGACGGCCTCGCGCACCGTTGCGGTGAGATCGCCGTCGTCCATCGCCTCGTTCGCGAGCCGGTCGGCGTGCGAGTTCTCGGCACGCGGAATCCAGGTGAAGCTCACCCGATCGAATCCGGCGACCAGTGCCCGCGCCTGCTCGGCGAGCGGAATCATCGAGGCGTGCTTGATCTTCCAGCGTCCCGACATCTGCTCGACGACGAGTTTGGAGTCCATTCGCACGGTGACAGCTCGCGCGCCCAGCTCCGCCGAAGCGGCCAAACCCGCGATGAGACCGCGGTATTCGGCCACGTTGTTGGTGGCGACGCCGATGAACTCCTTGCGTTCGGCGAGCACCCGCACGTGATCGGCGGCGAAGACGACCGCCCCGTACCCCGCCGGGCCGGGATTGCCGCGTGAGCCACCATCGGCTTCGACGATCACCTCGAGCATCAGCGCACCGCTCCGGTCACAGCCCCGATTCCTTGGTGCGAACCATGATCGCGCCGCATTCCGGGCAGCGCACGACCGCGTCGGGAGCGGCCTTGGCGATGCGCTGCATCTCGCCGCGGTCGATCTCGATCCGGCAGGCGCCACAGCGACGGGCCTGCAGCAGCGCCGCGCCGACACCGTGGGCCGCACGCTGCTTGTCGTAGACGGCCATCAGCTCGGCGGGGAACAGCCCGAGCAGCTCGGCGCGATCGGTCTCGCAACGCTGCTGTGCCACTTCGAGATCGGCCATCGCCTCGTCGCGCAGGCGCTCGGCGTCTTCGAGGTCGGAATCGGCCTTGCTCAACCGCGCGCCCGCGTGGTCGTGGTCGGCGAGCATCGCCTCGCGCTGCTCCATCACGGTCAGCAGCTCGTCCTCGAGCACCGAGCGGCGACGCTCCAGGCTGCCCAGTTCGTGCTGGAGCTCGGAGAGCTGCTTGGCGGCGACGGTGCCCGCGCTGAGCATGCCGCGGTCGCGGTCCTCGCGCTTGCGGACGGCCTCGACCTCACCCTCGAGTTTGCGGATGTCGCGGTCCAGATCGTCGATGCCGATCTCCACCGCCACGGCCGCGTCCTTGTAGCCGTTGCGCTCGGCCGCCAGTCGTGCCACTTCCTGCTGCTCAGGCAGCGCGGAACGGCGATGGGCGATGCGCGTCAACTCGGCATCGACTCCTGCGAGCTGCAACAGCTTGGTCTGGACCGACGGTTCGACATTCAACGCGCACGAACTCCTACAACACAGTGGACGGATGGATCGATCAACCGTACCGCGCCGGGAGGTGTGATCTCGCCAAGACCCGAAGTCGACGGAAACCGGATGGCTCGGCGCGCACGCACCTGTCCGCGCAGACCGCGGCGAGGGGCTAGCCGCTGACCGTCCACGGGTCGGTGCGCAGGGTGCAGACCCGGGTTTCGACGGCGGGCAGCGCGGTGTTGACGAACTGTTCGGCCTGACCGCACCAGGGGAACTCGGTGGCCCAGTGCGCCGCGTCGATGAGGGCGGGGCCGCCGCGGCGCAGATGTTCGTCGACGGGGTGATGGCGCAGGTCGGAGGTGAGGTAGGCATCGACGCCCGCGCGGATGGCTTTGTCGAGGTAGGAATCGCCCGCACCACCGCAGACCGCTACTCGCTCGATCATGCGGTCCGGGTCGCCCGCCGCGCGCACGCCCCACACGGTGCGGGGCAGGCCGACGCCGACGCGGGCGGTGAACTCACGCAGAGTTTCGGGCTGTGGGAGTTCGCCGATGCGGCCGATGCCCAGCGACGACGGCAGGGGCGCGCGTTCGGTGACGTGATAGGCGGGCTCCTCATAGGGGTGGGCGGCGCGCAGGGCGGCGAGCACGGCCAGGCGCGAGGTCGGCGGGGCGACCACCTCGACCGCGTCCTCGTCGACGGTTTCGACGGTACCGATCGCACCGATTGCCGGGTTCGCCCCCGGGATCGGGCGGAACTGGCCGGTACCCGCGGTGTACCAGGCGGCTTCGCGGTAGTCGCCGACCGCGCCCGCGCCCGCTGTGAACAGCGCCGACATCAAAGTAGCCGTGTGCGTCCGGGGCACCTGGATGACCCACTTGTCCACGGAGACAAGCGGTTTGGGATCCAAGGGACCGGTCACCGTGAGGCCCACGGCGGCGGCGAGCGCATCGGAGACGCCGGGGTCGGCGGAGTCGGCATTGGTGTGCGCGGTGAACAGGGCGCAACCGGAGCGGATCAACCGGTGCAGCAGTGCGCCTTTCGGCGTATCGGCCGCGACGGTGTCGACGCCGCGCAGCAGCAGCGGATGGTGCACGACCAAAGCCTGCGCGCCCCATCCGATCGCCTCGTCGACCACGGCGGTGGTCGCGTCGACGGCGAACATCACCTTCGTGACCTGCTGTGCGGGGTCCCCGCACACCAGCCCCACCGAATCCCACGACTCGGCCAGCCCGGGCGGGTACGCCGCGTCGAGTACCCCGATCAGTTCGGCCAGGTCGGTCACCGCCGCCTCCTTCGTTTCGTGGGAATGTTCGTCTCGGCGTTCACGCGCCGGTCCACTCGATCATGTTGCACCGCAGCCATGTCCGACGGCTGAGCTGCGGCGACCTCCTGGCAGTCGCCTCGATCGGCCTGCTCCACACGATCCGTCGATGCCGAGTGGGCCGACCTGCCCCCCGCGGCGTTCGTCGTCGATGCGGGGCGACTCACCACAGTGCCGCGTTCAGAGCGTCGATCAAGCGGTCGACCTCGGCGGCGCCGCGAACCGCCACGCGGAGGTGATCGGGGCCCAGGCCGGGGAAGGTATCGGCGCGGCGGACCGCGATGCCGCGGTCGGCGAGGCGTTTGCGCACGAGTGCGCCGTCGGGCACGCGCAGCAGGAGGAACGGCCCGGTAGCCGGGAGATGGACGTCGAGGCCGAGGGCGGTGAGCCGGTCGATCATGGCCGCACGGTCGGCGGCGATGCGGTCGGCGTAGCGCCGCGACTGCGCGACGGCCGACGGTTCGGCGGTGGCGATGATCGCCTCGAGCTGGAGGGTGCCCAGCGGCCAGTGCGGGCGACCATGGGTCAGACGGGCCAGGACTTCGGGTGCGCCGAGGGCGTAGCCGCAGCGCAGACCCGCCAGCGCCCAGGTCTTGGTGAGGCTGCGGAAAACGATGACATCGGGGGCCGCGAGACCGGCCAGCGACTCCGATTCACCGGCCGCCTCCGGACCGGCCGAGTTCGCAGCGGGAACGCGCCGACCACCCGAGCCGGCAGCGGACCGCGCCTCGACCGGATCGGCGGCACCCGGACCGCGCGGCACGGGATGGCCGTCGACTCCGGTCGCGTCGACGCGTGGACGGTGCTCGCGGGGCGAGCAGCGACCGCGTCGGCGAACGCTTCGTCGACGACGACGATCCGGCCGGGGCGGCGCAGCGCCTCGATCGTCGCGGCAGGGTGCAGGATCGACGTCGGGTTCGTGGGGTTGCCGAGGACTACGAGATCGGCTGCGTCGGGAACCGCGGCGGGGTCGAGGGTGTACGGGCGTTCCAGGATCACCCGGGTGACCGCGACCGCGGCCTCCCGGAGGGCCAGTTCCGGCTCGGTGAAGGACGGGTGGACGACGGCGGCCAGGCGCGGGGCCAGGCGGGGCAGCATCGCGAACCCCTCGGCGGCGCCCGCCAGCAACAGCACCTCCTCCGGCGAGCGTCCGTGGCGGGCGGCCACAGCGGCGCGGGCCGCGTGTTCGTCGTCGGCGCTCGGATAGCGGCCGAGATCGGTGAGACGGGCGGCGAGACGTTCACGCAGCCAGGCGGGTGGGGCGACACCCTGGACATTCACCGCGAAATCGACCATGCCCGGGCGAGCCTCCACGTCGCCGTGGTGGCGCAGCATCGCGGGGTCGACGGAGTCGGAGAACACAAGTGAACACCCTACGTGGCGGCGATTGCGCGGCACCGGCGACAATGGAACACGTGGAACCGTTGCACGTGACCTTCATCTGCACAGGCAACATCTGCCGCTCGCCGATGGCGGCGAAGATGTTCGAGGCGCACCTCTACCGAGCCGGTCTCGCGAACCGGGTGCGGGTGAGCAGTGCGGGCACCGGGTCGTGGCATATCGGCGCCGCGGCCGATCCGCGGACCGAGACGACACTGCGCCGCGCCGGTTATCCCACCGAGCACATCGCAGCCACCTTCGGCGACGAACACAGCGACGCCGACCTCATCGTCGTCCTCGATTCCGGACACGACCGCGAACTCGCTCACCGGGGCGTACCCACCGATCGGCGCCGGCTGTTGCGCAGCTTCGACCCCACCGCCGACGGCCGCGACGTGCCGGACCCGTACTACGGCGAGCAGTCCGATTTCGATCTGGTGCGCGACCAGATCGAGGCCGCGATCCCCGGCCTGCTCGACTGGGTCCACGCCGAACTCGACGCCCGCGACCCCGCCGACGTGCCGCTGTGATCCGCAAGCTGACCTTCCTGCTGCGCCCCAGCTGGCTGATCCTCGCCGTGATCGTCGCCGCGTTCGCCTATCTGTGCTTCACGGTCCTCGCGCCGTGGCAGCTCGGCAAGAACGACAGCACCGAACACCGCAACCAGCTGATCGCCGACTCCGTGCGGGCCGATCCCGTCGCCGTCACCGAGGTGCTCGACGGCGACCCCGGCTCGCACACCGAATGGCGCAAGGTCACCGCGACCGGCGCCTTCGTTCCCGAGTCCACCGTCCTGGTCCGGCTGCGCCACCTCGACGGCGCGCCTGGCTACGCGGTGCTGGCCGCCTTCCGTCTCGACGACGGCCGCACCCTGCTGGTCGACCGTGGCCTGGTCGCCTCCGTGGACGGCACCCGCCCGCCCCCGATCGCCGACCCGCCGCCCGGCCCGCAGCGCGTCGAGGCCCGGGTCCGAGCCTCCGAGGGAGTCGTGCCCGACAAGACGCCCAGCACCCAGGACGGCTATCGCCAGGTGTACACGGTCGACACCGCCCAGGAATCCACCGTGCTCGGCACCCCGCTGACCCCCATCCCGACCGGCACCGACAAGGGCGGCTACCTCCAGCTGGCCGAGGGCCAACCCGGCGCCTTCACCCCTACCCCGCTCCCCCAGTTGGACGCGGGCCCCTACCTCTCCTACGGCCTTCAATGGCTCGCCTTCGGCCTGATGGCCCCCGTCGGACTCGGCTATTTCGTAGTGGCCGAACTCCGAGCCCGCCGTCGGGACCGCGCACCCCAGCCCTCGCCCGATCAGTCCACCCGGGCGGCGGCCGCCGATCCGGCGGTGCCCACGAAACCGTCCACCGAAGCCCGGCTAGCCGACCGGTACGGCCGCAGCTGACCCTGGCCGTCGCCTTCGCAATGCCGTGATCGCGACGGCCAGCGCCAGCGCCCCCACCTGCACAACAGCCGACATTCGCGCGGCCCGCCGCAGATCCGCGGCGCACGGTGCGGGACCGTCGCCGAGGGTGGGACGCAGTTCGATGCCGTGGCGATACTGAGTGCGGCCGCCCAGCTGGATACCGAGGGCTCCCGCCATGGACGCTTCGACGACCCCCGCGTTGGGGCTCGGATGCTCGGCCGCGTCGCGTCGCCACGCGCGCAACGCGCCCGCCGGACTCCCGCCGACCAGCGGCGCGAGCGCCGCGGTGAGCAGTCCGGTGACCCGGGCCGGGACGAGGTTGGCGAGGTCGTCGGTGCGGGCGGCGGCCCAGCCGAAACGCTCGTACCGGTCGTTGCGGTAGCCGATCATCGCGTCGAGGGTGTTGATCGCGCGATAGCCGAGCAGCCCCGGCACGCCGGCGACCGCGCCCCACAGCAGCGGCGCGACAGCGGCGTCGGAGGTGTTCTCGGCGATCGACTCGAGCGCGGCGCGGGCGAGTCCCTCGGTGTCGAGGACCGACGGGTCGCGCCCGCACAGCGACGGCAACAGTTCGCGGGCGCCGGTGAGATCGTCGATGTCGAGACGGTCGGCCATGGCATGTCCGGCGCGGACGAGGCTGCGACCGCCCAGGGCCGTCCAGGTGGCCAACGCGGTCACCAGCGCACCACCACGACCGCTCGACCCGCTACCCCGGGTGACCAGGATGCCGATGCCGACCACCGCGCCGACCGCGATCACCTCGTGGACCACCCCGGCACGACGATCATCGCGGTAGGTCTCGGTTTCCAATGCCGCTGCCGCCGAACCGAATCCGGCTACCGGATGCCACCGCCGCGGATCGGCGAAAGCTCGATCGAGCATGAATCCCAGCACCAGCCCGGCCGCCGTCGATGTCGCATTTCGCACCGGCCGAGACTATCCCCAAGCGGGGATGTCACACCCGCGGCCGCTGGTTCGTCATCATCGTGACAGCACTTCTAGACTCGCTGGAACCGAGCAGGATCGACCGAACGGGCGCACACCATGACCTCACCGCAGCCTCTCGACCAGGCCGAACTGGCCCGGCGCTTCGAGGAACACCGCCTGTACCTGCGGCGTCTGGCCTACAGCACGCTCGGCAGCATCAGCGACGCCGAGGACGTGGTGCAGGACGCGTGGTTGCGCCTGCAACGCCAATTCGAGGCGGGCAAGGTCGACGAGATCGACAACCTGCGCGCCTGGCTCACCACCGTCACCAGCCGCCTGGCCCTGGACCAGCTCGGATCCGCGCGTGCCCGCCGCGAACAATATGTCGGCGAATGGCTCCCGGAACCGGAGGTCACCTCCTGGGACGATCCCGCTGACCGCATCTCCCAGGACGAGCGCGTCACCACCGCGCTGCTGGTCGTGCTCGAGTCGCTGTCGCCCGCCGAGCGCACCGCGTTCGTGCTGCAAGACGTGTTCGGCATGAGCGGCCCCGAGGTCGCCGAGGTAGTCGGGCGCACGCCCGCGGCGGTTCGCCAACTCGCCTCCCGCGCCCGCAAGCATGTCGTGGACGGCACCCCGCGTTTTCCCGCTTCCCCCGCCGAGCAGGAGAAGGTCGTCTCGGCGTTCTCGGTGGCCTGGCGCTCGGGTGATCTGAGTTCGCTGCTCGGTATCCTCGACGAGAACGTGGTGCTCACCGCCGACGGCGGCGGCAAGGTGCCCGCCATTCGTCAGCCGGTGCGGGGCGCGGAGCTCATCGCCAAGATGCTGCTCGGCTGGTACACCGCCGCCGATGGCTGGGGCCGGGCGGTACTGGTCAACGGCATGCCCGGCCTGATCGTCTTCGACGGCACCAACGTCGGCGTCTTCTCGTTCGTCATCGACGCCGGACGGATCGTGGCGATCAATGTCGTGCGCAACCCCGACAAACTCCGCGACCTACCCATCGAGGGCGCTCCGGACTGGTACCTGGGCGGCAAGTAGACATCTCCAAGATCATCAGGCCACCACGGTTTTTCGCTCTCGGGCGATGCCTACGCCATGGCCTGATGGTCACACGTCCAGCTACCTGACCGGCTATACGCCGAGGGAATACCCGTGCGCGGCCGCGACTTCGGCGGACAGCAGCTTGCCCTCGACCGCCGTGAGTCCAGCGGCCAAGCCGGAGTCGGCGGCGCACGCTCCGCGCCAGCCCTTGTCGGCGATCGCCAGCGCGTAGGGCAACGTCGCGTTGGTCAGGGCGACCGTGGACGTGTGCGGCACGGCGCCCGGCATGTTGGCCACACAGTAGAACAGCGAAGCCGAGACGGAGAAGGTCGGATTCGCGTGCGTGGTCGGCCGGGTGGAGGCGAAGCAGCCGCCCTGGTCGACGGCGATGTCGACGAGCACCGAACCCGGACGCATCCGCGCGACGAGCTCGTCGGAGACCAGCTTCGGCGCTCGCGCGCCGGGTACCAGTACCGAGCCGATCACCAGATCGGCAGCGAGCACGGCCTTTTCGATCTCGAGTGCGTGCGAGGCGAGCGTGCCCACCTCGCCGCCGAAGCGTGCGTCGAGCTCGCGTAGCCGCGCCAGATTCGTGTCGAGCACGCTCACCCTGGCACCCATCCCGACCGCGACGCTCGCCGCGTTCGTGCCCGCGACTCCGCCGCCGAGCACCACCACATCGGCGGGCCGGACCCCGGGCACACCACCGAGCAGCACACCGGCGCCGCCCATCGGCGCCATCAGGTGATAGGCCCCGACCTGAGCGCTCAGCTTCCCCGCCACCTCGCTCATCGGCGCAAGCAACGGCAACGATCCGTCGGGCCCGCGCACGGTCTCGTAGGCGATGGCGACGGCCTCCGACGACAGGATCGCATCGGTGCATTCCTTCGACGCCGCCAGATGCAAGAAGGTGAACAGCACCTGATCGGGGCGCATCAACGAATATTCTTGTGCGATCGGCTCTTTCACCTTCATCACCAAATGGGACTCTGCCCAGACCTGGTCGGCATCCGCGGCGATCCGCGCGCCCACGGCCCGATACTGGTCATCGGTGAAGCCCGACCCGGCGCCAGCATCGGACTGCACGAGCACCTCGTGCCCGTGCGCGACGAGTTCGGCGGCGCCCGCCGGGATGAGCGCCACCCGGAACTCCTGCGGCTTGACCTCCGTCGGCACCCCGACGATTACGCCCGTTCGCGTCATCCGGCAAGCCTAGGACCTGTACCGGAGCTGAGCCGTGGCCTCGATCGCGTGTCGCGGACGACCCGAAACACTCGCCGCCGTGCGGTTCGGTATGGCCGCAGGCAGCCCACCGCGCGCAGTTCCGCGCGACAGCGCCATAATCGGTTCATGATCATCAAGGTGAGCGGCTTCACGCCCGAGATCGACGACACGGCCTGGATCGCGCCGAACGCGACCGTGATCGGCCGGGTACACGTGGGCGCCGAGGTCGGCATCTGGTACTCGGCGGTGCTGCGCGGCGACCTCGAACAGATCACTATCGGAGCGCGCACCAATATCCAGGACGGTTGCGTACTGCACGCCGACCCCGGCTTCGCGCTGACCGTCGGTACCGGCGTGTCGGTGGGCCACAATGCGATTCTGCACGGCTGCACCATCGGCGACGATGTTCTCGTCGGCATGGGCGCCACGGTGCTCAACGGCGCGGTGATCGGCGCGGGCAGCCTGATCGCGGCCAATGCGCTGATTCCCGAGGGCGCGCAGATTCCGCCCGGTTCGCTCGTGGCAGGTGTGCCCGGCAAGGTGCGTCGCGAGCTCACCCCGGCCCAGCAGGACGGGATCAAACTGAACGCGGCGGTGTATCTGCACAATCTGACCAGCCATCGCGACGCCGAGGTGTTGTGACCCATCACACTGAGCAAGTGACCAGTAGGGAATCCTGATACCATTTGTCCTGCGTATCGCGTGACGATCATGAGAGTGGCGATCGAGTCGGATACGCGAGGCAGGAGGTATCACGGTGGCATACGTGCATTCCGGTGTGCGCCGAGCGGCGGGGCGGCTCAGCGTGGCCGATATCGCGGCCCAGCCCGGCGGGATCGAGGCACTGCAATCCCGCGTTCATGAACTCCGTTCTCGCGGAGTGCATTTCGCTGCGAATGCGATCGAGCAGGAAATGGCGGCGCTCGATCTGTCCCCGTAGGGATAATGGGGCAATGCCTACCGTTTCGTCCATCCTCGCGCGGATACTCGACAAGCCCGTCACCGACGGCGAGAAGCTGCTCGACAGCGCACTGTCGGCGTTTCTGGATTTCGGGATCAAGCGCACGAGCATGGGCGAGATCGCGCGGCGGGCCGGTATCAGCCCGGCCACTCTCTACCGGCGCTATGAATCCAAGAACGAGCTGGTCGAAGCCGTCGGCGTGCGCGAGGCGCAGCGCTATGTGACCGATATCGACGAGCGGGTGCGCGCGGTCACCGAGCCCGGCGAGCATCTGATCGAGATCTTCGTCGCGTTCGTCACCACCATCGCGGGCAATGAACTACTACGCCGGTTACTCAGCACCGAGCCGGAGATCATCCTGCCCCGGCTCACCACCGAGGCCGGGCCGATCCTCGCCGTCGGACGCGCCTATCTGGCCGAGAAGCTGCGCGAGCTCCAAGTCAGCGCGCCGGTGCCGGAGTTCGATCCCGACCTGGTCGCCGAGATCATGGCGCGGCTCGCACTGTCGCTGGCGCTGACCCCCGATGGACTCATCCCGCTCGACGACGCCGAAGCCGGGCGGGAGTTCGCGCGGCGCACGCTGCTACCGATGGTCGGCCTCCGCGACATCGGCTGAGACGCCGAAGGCCGCCGCCACCACCTCATCGATGCACGACTGGGCCACTGGCACACCCTCTTCGAGCAGAGCGCGCACCCGTCGCACGATCTCCGCTGCCGCCGGGCCGGTCGGATCCGGCAGCGGCAGCCGGGCTACATACTGGGTGATCCAGCGACGTCGCCCCGAGTACAGCCGATTGCCGCAGACCGCGTCGTAGAACCGCAGTCCCAGCGCCGAATTGGCCACCCCCATCAGCAGATACGCCAGATCGGTGGCGGCGGCGCCCACGCCGAGGTCGGTGAGCGAGATCCAGTAGCAGTCACCGTTGACGACCGCGCCCGACCGATCGAGCGCGAATCGCGGACGTTCGCTGATGTCGGGAAACACCAATTTCGGTGCGCCCCACAGATGCGGGCGTTGCGGAACCCAGATCTCGAACCACTCGCGGCCGCCGTCGACAAC
>JACIXH010000192.1 GCA_014360565.1 Nocardia sp. | reverse complement strand
ACGATTTACCGTACCAGCGTGGCTATCGGTCCGCAGCCACATTCTCACCGATCAAGCGGCATCTTTATCTAGATTCAAGGGCACTATCCAGTTCGACAGCGCCATATAAGGCACTGCCGACAATGAACAGATGAATGTGAAGTTATTCAGCGTTCTGGATGCGACAGCCTTCGTGTTCCGGCCGGCCCACCCCGATGCGTCGCCTGTCCCGCATACCGCATGAACCGCGACCGTCATCACCGAGCTCCGCCCCGCAGGGTCCCCGACGACGTCGTCAGTGGCCCGCCGCGTGAGCAGATGTGGACTGTCCCCCTCGCCCGCGTCGCGCTGATCCCGGGTACCGCACCGAGCTCCATACCGTGCGAGCCGGTCGTCACCCAGGCGGCGACCTTCCTGGACGGGCCGCCGAGCGCCGTCGGGGACTGTGCGGGACATCGGATTCCATCGCTATGAGAATTCTGCATGCAGCAGAGAGATTCATGTTCTACTGTTTACGAGAGTCAGGTTCTACTTAGTGACGCGGGAGGTGATCGTGGATACCGAGGCATTTGCCGGTGTTCGGGTGGTCGAGCTGGCCCAATGGGTGTTCGTGCCGGTGGCGGGGGCATTGCTGGCCGACTGGGGTGCGGACGTGATCCGGGTCGAGCGACCCGAGGGCGATCCGTACCGCCGATTGGCCACCCAGGGTATCGGGACCGACAGCGAGGGCGTGAATCTCTCACTGGCACTTGCGAATCGGGGCAAGCGTTCGATCGCCCTCGATCTGCGCACCGAGCGTGGTCGCGAGCTGCTCGACGAGACGCTGGCGACGGCGGACGTGCTCATCACCAACCTTCGGCCTGCCGCGCTGGACCGGCTCGGGCTCGGGGCCGACGAACTCACCCGCCGGTTTCCGCGCCTGGTCTACGCCCGCGGTCACGGTTTCGGAACCCGCGGTCCCGACGCCGACAAACCCGGATACGACTCCTCCGCCTTCTGGGCTCAAGGGGGAGTGGGACACATGCTCACCCCGCCGGACCGTGACTATCCGATCAGTCAGCGCGGCGCCATGGGGGACCGAAGCGGCGCCGTGGCACTGGCATTCGGCATCGCGGCGGCGCTGCTGCGCCGAGGGCAGACCGGACGCGGAAGCGTCGTCGACGTCTCGTTGCTGGCCAGCGCGATGTGGATGCTGTCCTCCGATGTGCTCGCCGCACTGGCGGGACAGCCACCGCAGCCGGTGTCGGGGCGGGGCAGTTCGGTGAATCCGCTGGTAGGTAGCTATCGAACCAAGGACGGCCGCCACATCCAGCTCGTCTTCCTGGAATCGGACCGCTATTGGGCCGACTTCTGCCGGGTGATCAACCGAGACGAACTCATCGGCGATCCGCGCTTCACAGATCTTGCGGCACGCGCTCAGAACCGCGAAGCCTGTGTGGCCGAACTGGAATCGGAGTTCGCGACGCGGACCTTCGACGAGTGGAAGCGGGTGCTGTCGGATCTGGACGCGCCCTGGGCGCCGGTGCAGGCCGTCGAGGAACTGCTCGACGACCCGCAGGTGGCAGCTAATGGATACCTGGGTCGGGTGGAGCTCGACGACGGTCGGGGCTACACCCTACCCACCGGTCCGGTGCAGTTCGACGAACGACCGCCCACCCTGCGCCGCGCACCCGAGCACGGCGAGCACACCGAGGAATTCCTGCTCGAACTGGGCTATTCGTGGGAGCGGATCGCCGAACTCCAGCACGCCGGGGTGATCCCGTGACACCGGCACGCCCGTTGCCGGTCCCCGACGACCGGAGCGCCGGCTACTGGGCGGCGGCCGCACGCCATGTGCTCGCCCTCGCGCGTTGCACCGAATGCGACAAGTTCGCCGTGCCGCCGGACGAAATATGTCCGCACTGTGGCACTTCCACCCCCGCCTTCCGCTTCGAGGAGGTCAGTGGCCGGGGCGCAGTCCGATCCTGGACCGTGGTTCGCAAGGCCTCACTGCTCGGATTCGCCGATCAGGTGCCGTACCTGCTCGTCGATGTCGAACTCGCCGAACAACGCGGACTGCGGATGATCGGGCGACTGCTGGACGGGCCGGAAACCGTTGTGCGCATCGGTGATGCGGTGCAGGTGGCATTCGAGGATCTGGCTGCCGAGCTGGCGGTGCCTGCGTTCGTGCTTGCGACCGGACGCGGGGTATCCGCGTGACCGGCGGGTTGGGCGGTCAGGTAGCCGTCGTGGGATACGCGCACAGCGCCATCGAGAGGCACGTCGACCGTCCGCTCGGCGCGGTGGCTGTCGATGTGGCGCGGTCTGCGATCGCGGATGCCGGACTGACACCGGACGTGGTCGATGGATTCGTCGGCTCCGGTCTGCTTCCCACCGCTGGTGCGCACGCGGTCCACGACGGTGTGAGCACCGTGACCGCCGCGTGGCTGGCCGCGCGCGTCGGTGCCGAGCCACGCTATGTGGCGGGATTCGCCGGTATCGGCCAGATTCCGGGCGCGGTCGCGATGGCGGTCAATGCCATCGTGGCGGGCGCCGCGGATTACGTCGTAGTGCACCGGGCACTGCACAATCCCGCCGGCGGCTATCACGACAATCCGGCCACCACGGTGTCCGGCCCGCAGCAGTGGACCGTTCCGCAGGGTTACGCCGGGCCGATGTCGATGATCGCCCTGCCCTACAACGAATATCTGCGACGCTACGGTGCCGACGAGGAGGCGATGGCCGCGGTCGTCGTCGAAGCCAGGCGCAACGGTGCCGAGCTCCCGTGGTCGTACTGGTATCAGCGCCCGCTCACGGTCGAGGAATACCTGGCGGCGCCGGTAGTCAGCTCGCCGGTACGCCGCCTCGACTGCGATATCCCGGTGGATGGTGTCGCCGCCTTCGTGCTCACCTCCGCCGCACGTGCCCGCGATCTGCCGCACCGTCCGGTCTATATCGCCGGGTACGCGAGCAGCCCTCCCGCGGTGCCGCGGCTGCCGTCGCATTGGCCGCTGGACGACATCATGTCCGGTGGCGCCGATACCGCGCGGCGCTTGTGGGCGGAGACCGGAATCGGCCCCGCCGACGTAGACCTGCCGCAGCTCTACGACGGCTTCTCGCCGTTCGTCTACTTCTGGCTGGAAGCTCTCGGTTTCTGTCCGGTGGGCGAGGCGCACCGCTTCGTCCAGGACGGCGGCATCGACAGCCGCACCCCCACCGGCCTGCCGGTGTTGTCCGGCGGCGGAGCGCTCGGCAACGGTCGCATGCACGGCATCCCGCAGATGCTCGAGTGCTATCTGCAGTTGTCCGGTCGCGCGGGCGCCCGCCGGCGCGCGGCGGCCATCGGCCTGGCCTGCCATTCCTCCCCGCACTACGGCGGCGCCGTGGTCTACACCAGTGAACCTCTATGACAGTGCGCAGCAACCGAATAGGAGAATCCGACGTGGTAGCGATACTCGCCGAGCGGCGATCGTTCGTGGCAGGCAAATGGGTGAGCGGCGACGACCCGTTCACCGTCGAGGATCCCTCGGACGAATCGGTGTTCACCGAACTGACGGCTACCCCGATCAGCGAGATCGAACGTGCGATCACCGAGGCGCGCGGCACCTTCGACAGCGGCGTTTGGGCCGACCTCGCGGCGACCGAGCGTGCCCGGGTACTGCACCTGTTCCTCGATCATGTCGAGGGCGCCCGCGAGAGTCTCGTGGCGACCATGATGGCCGAGGCCGGGCAGCCGCGCATGTTCGCCGAGCGATCCCAGTTCCTCGCCGGAATGTCGTTGGCCCGCAACCTGATCGACCTCTTCCTCACGATGCCGCAGGAGCGGGCGAATCCGGTCCCGGTGGACGAACTGACGCGCGGACGCGTGGCGCTGAGCATCCGGCGCCATGAGCCGGTCGGCGTGGTCACCGCGATCACCCCCTACAACGCGGCGTTCATCATGGCCCTGCAGAAGATCGTGCCCGCGCTCATGGCCGGAAACTCGGTGATCCTGCGCCCCAGCCCGCTGACGCCGCTCTCATCGCTGATCTTCGGCGCCGCCGCCGAGGCGGCCGGGCAGCCGCCCGGAGTGCTGAGCGTGGTCGTGGAGTCCGGATCGGCCGGCGCCGAGCTGCTGACCAGTCATCCCGCGGTGGATATGGTCTCGTTCACCGGGTCCACCGCCGTCGGAGCCAGGATCGCCGTGCAGGCAGCTCCGACGATCAAGCGCGTGGCGCTGGAACTGGGCGGCAAATCCGCGCAGATCTATCTCGCCGACGCCGTGGGTAGGGCGGCGGCGGGCGCCTCCGCCGCGGTCTACGGAATGGCTGGCCAGGCATGCGTCGCCGCCACCCGAATGTTGGTGCCGCACGACCGCAAGGACGAGGTGCTCGACATGGTCGCGCGGGCGTACGCGAACCTGGTGGTCGGTGCCCCGGCCGACCCCGCCACGACGATGGGGCCGCTGATCAGCGCGGCGCAGCGCGAACGCTGTGAGCGGGTGATCGAGCAGGCGATCGACGCGGGTGCCACGGTGGTGCAGGGCGGTGGACGACCGAAGGAACTCGACCGCGGCTACTACCTCGAACCGACCGTGCTCGATGTGCCCGACAACGCCAATCCGGCGGCGCGAGAAGAGATTTTCGGACCGGTGCTGGCTGTGCTCGGCTATCGCGACATCGACGACGCCATCGCCATCGCCAACGACAGCAGCTACGGCTTGTCCGGTCAGGTCTACGGCGCCGATACCGCCGCCGCGACCGCGGTGGCACGGCGGTTGCGCACCGGCGCGGTCAACGTGAACACGGCGGTGTTCAGCGCTTACGCGCCCAGCGGTGGGTACAAGCACAGCGGCCTGGGCCGTGAACGCGGCCCCGACGGCATTCGAGCCTTCCAGGAAGTCAAACACCTGGCCATCGGCGAACTTCGATAACCAACCGATAGAAGGAGTAATTGTGTCGAACCTGAACCTGGACTGGTTGATCTCGGTCGACGACCACATCCTCGAGCCACCCAACCTCTGGGTGGACCGGGTGCCGCGCGCGGACAGAGACCGCGCGCCGCGCATGGAAATCGATGACAACGGCGTGGACTGCTGGGTCTACGACGGCAAACGCTTCCCCAGCTCCGGACTGAGCGCCGTTGCGGGCAAATCGAAGGAGGAGTTCAGCCCGAAATCCCTGTCCTACAGCGAGATGCGGCCCGGCTGTTACGACGCGAAGGCACGCATCGAGGATATGAACCGCGCCGGCATCCTCGCTTCGCTGTGCTTTCCGACCGTGCCTCGATTCTGCGGCCAGATGTTCTCCGAGGCCAGTGACCGCGAGTTCGGTTTCGTCTGCCTGCAGGCCTACAACGACTGGATGATCGAGGACTGGTGCGGCGCGGCGCCCGGCCGCTACATTCCGCTGGTGCTGATCCCGCTGTGGGATCCGAAACTGGCGGCGCGGGAAATGGAGCGTTGCGCAGCCAAGGGCGTCACCACCTTCGCGTTCTCGGAGAATCCCGCGCCGCTCGGCCTGCCGACCATCCACGACGTCAACGGCTACTGGGATCCGGTGATGGCCGCTGCCAACGATCTCGAGATGGTGGTCTCCATGCACGTCGGTTCGTCCTCGACGGTGCCGCAGATCGCGCCGGACTCACCATTTCTCGCCAACCTCGCTTGGGGCGCGACCCGCACCTCGGGCGCGATGCTCTCGTGGCTGTTCAGCGGCATGTTCCAGCGTTACCCCAACCTGAAGATCGCGCTGTCGGAGGGCGAGATCGGCTGGATGCCGTACTTCCTCGAGCGCGCGGAGCAGGTACTGGACAAGCAGCGTCACTGGGTGAGCAAGGGACAGAAGTGGGGTGATCACGCCACCAGTCGCGGTGTCGACCTCGACAACCTCGATGTGCACGCGACTTTCCGCAAGCACGTCTTCGGCTGCTTCATCGAGGACAAGCACGGGATTGCCAGCATCGATGTGATCGGTGAGGACAACATCATGTGCGAGACCGACTACCCGCACTCCGACTCCACCTGGCCGGACAGCATCCAGACGGTGAAGCGGCTCATCGAGCACCTGCCGCCGGAAACGCAGTACAAGATTTTGCGCGGCAATGCCGAGAAGCTGTATCGCTTCACCCCGGCGGAACCGCCGGTCCTGGCGGGAGTGTGACATGACCTGGACGGTCCTCGTCGATCGGACCGCCTGTCTGGGCTGCGGCGTGTGCCTCGGGTACGCGCCGCAGACCTTCGCTCAGGACGACTCCGGACAAGCCGTTCTCCAGGAGTCGCCGACCGATTCGCTGGACCAGGTCCAGCTGGCGGTACAGGCCTGCCCGACCGGTGCGCTGCGGCTCGTCACTGCCGAGCCGGGCGCCGATGAGAAGGAGTGAATTCAATGCTGTTGCAAGGTAAACGCGCGGTGGTGACCGGCGCCGGGTCCGGTGTCGGTGCTGCGTCAGCGCTGCGATTCGCCGCGGAAGGCGCGCATGTCGTGTGTGCCGATATCCAGTCGGACGCGGCGGCGCAGACCGTCCGCCAGATCGAGAGTGCCGGTGGCACCGCGATTTCGGTAGCCTGCGATGTCGCCAGTGAGGCCGAGGTGCGGCAGCTGATCGCCACCGCGGTCGAACAGTTCGGCGGCCTCGACATCATGTTCAACAATGTGGGCATTCCGACGCCGCGCTTGGGTGCGGCACTCGAGGACCACACCGCCGAGGACTTCGATCGACTGATCGCGATCAATGTCGGCAGCGTCTTCTTCGGGACGAAACACGCGGTGATGCAATTCAAGCAACAAGGTGACGGCGGCGTGATCCTCAATACCGGTTCGGTCGCCGGAATGGTGGCCTGGGGCGGGGCCGTGTACGCAGCCACCAAGGGAGCGGTGCACCAGTTGACCCGCGCGGCGGCGATCGAGGGCGCGCCCTTCGGGATCCGAGCCAACGCCGTCTGCCCGGCGGGCATGCCCTACACCAACTTCATGGCCGCCGGCGGCCTGGACGGCACCCCCGAGGCGCTGGCCGCGGTGGCGCAGCGGACGGCCGACAACCACCCACTGGGACGTCCGATCACCGCGGCGGACTGTGCCGAAGCCGCGGTATTCCTGGTATCCGATCGTGCCGCCAACGTCACCGGGGTGCTCCTTCCGGTCGACGGCGGTTATACAGCGAGGTAACGCAATGAGCCCAGCGACAGCACTCAACCGCGACCGTGTCCGCGAACTCTTCGACCTGCGCGGCGCCTATCTGTCCCAGACCGGGGGGGATTTCGACGAGGACCCGTACCCGGTCTGGCACCGCCTCCGCGCCGAGGCCGAGATACACCCGGGCACCGTGCACGAACTGACCGGCTACCCAGGGCAAGCCCTGTTCAGCGGGTTGCCGCACCCTGATCGGGAACACTTCTCGGCCTTCAGCTTCGCCGCCTGCGATGCCGCCTACCGCAACCCGGAGGTCTTCGCCTCGGCTCCCGACGTGGTGGATCCCAACCATGGTCGGGTGGGCGCGCAGAACAGCATGCTCTCGATGGGCGGCGCACAGCACCGTCGCTACCGGGCGCTGGTGCAGCCGTCGTTCGTTCCGGCCAAGGCGCAGTGGTGGATTCGCAATTGGATCGACCAAGCGGTGCACGAGCTCATCGACGGGTTCGTCGACGACGGCCGCGCGGAGCTCAACGTCGACTTCTGCGCCGCGATTCCCGTCCTGACCATCACGGGCAGCTTCGGCGTCCCGGTCGACCAGGCGCTGGAAATCCGCGCGGCACTGGGTAATCCGGACACCGTGGTCGAGATGATCCGCCCGCTTGTCGCGCAGCGGCGCGAATCGCCACGTGACGACCTGCTCAGCGTGCTGGTGCAGGCCGAACTACCCGGTGACGACGGCAGCACACAGCGACTGACCGATGCCGAAATCTACTCCTTCGCGGTGCTGCTGTTGACCGCCGGTTCCGGCACCACCTGGAAGCAGATGGGCATCACCTTGACGGCCCTGTTGCAGCGGCCCGAGATCCTGCACGCGGTCGCCGCGGACCGCAGCCTGCTGCGGCCGGCCATCGAGGAAGCGCTGCGATGGCAGCCGACAGATCCGATGTTCTCTCGCTATGTCACGCGCGACATCGACTTCCACGGGATGCACCTGCCGGCGGGGTCGGTGCTGCATATGTGCGTCGGCGCCGCCAACCGTGATCCGGAACGCTGGGACAACCCCGACGACTACGACATCGCCCGCCGGGTCCGGCCCTCGTTCGCCTTCGGCAGCGGCGCCCATGCCTGTATGGGCATGCATGTCGCCCGGGCCGAGATGCTGACCGGGATCGGCGCCCTGCTGGATCGGCTGCCGAACCTGCGGCTCGATCCGAGCGCGCAGCCTCCGCGTTTCATCGGCATGTACGAGCGGGGCGCGACCGAGATACCCGTGCTGTTCGGCTGATGGACACACCGACCCGAGTCTCTGGAGATACAGTGCACGAATCCGAATATCGCCCACCGGATCTGTCCTTGATCGGCGCGGCCCACATCCAGCGGTACCTGGAAACCGATGGCGCGGACGGCCACGAATGGAACGGTGTGCCGATCCTGCTGCTGACCACGACCGGCCGCAAGACCGGCGAGCCCCGCACCTCGGCACTGATCTACGGGCGCCACGGGCCCGACTACCTCGTCGTCGCGTCCACCGGCGGCGCGCCGCGACATCCGGCGTGGTATCTGAACCTGCAGGCCCACCCCGAGGCCGAGATCAAGGTCAAAGCCGAACACTCGAGGGTCATCGCGCGCACCGCGGTCGGCGACGAACGCCGAAGGCTGTGGGACATAGCCACCGGTTACTGGCCCAACTACAACGTGTACCAAGGACGGACCAGCCGACTACTACCGGTCGTCGTGCTCAGCCCCGTGTGAGAGGACATCCGCAATGGCCGCATCGAAAGAACCCACTCGGCACTCCGAGGAGCAGCAGGCGCCCTCGTGGGCCGATCGCGCCGCGCAGCGGTCGCGGTCGGTGCAGCGATCTCGCGCCCGCAGCATCGAACAGGCGCAGTTGATCGTCGAGGCGGCGCGGCGATTGCTGGAGGCCGAGGGGCCCGAGTTCACCACTCAGCAACTGATCAAAGAAGCCGGGATCGCGCTGCAGACCTTTTACCGGCACTTTCCGAGCAAGGACCAACTGCTGCTGGCGGTGTTCGAAGACATCATCGCCGAACGTGCCGCCGAGATCGCGAATCTGTCGAGAGGGTTGCCGGATCCGGTGGCGCGCTTGCGATTCTTTGTCCTCGGCGCACTGCGCTCGGTGCGGGGCGACGACGTCGGCACCGGTCCACGCTTCATCACCGCCGAGCACTGGCGGCTGTACCAGTTGTTTCCGGCCGAGATGGCGCGGGCCAACCAGCCCTTCGCCGACCTCATCGCCGACGAACTACGCCACGCCGAGCGCGATGGCCTACTGCGGCCCAGAGATCCGGCCACCGACGCGTGGCTGGCGATGAAGCTGGTCATGTCGGTGTTCCATCACTACGCGTTCGCACCCGAACCCGCGGACGTCGACGATATCGCCACGCATCTGTGGTCGTTCTGCCTGGCCGCCTTCGGCGGCCCTTCTCCTGAAAGGTAATGGGGCAGCAATGGAGCAAGCACCCGAATTTTCCAAGGGGCGTGATCTCGACGCCGCGATCACCGCCCTGCGGCCATGGCTGGCCGCGCGCCTCGGCGCCGCCGTCGACATCGAGGAGGCCAGTTACCCGCGCGGCGCGGGGTTCTCCAACGAAACCATCCTGGTGACGACTCGAACCGCGCAGGGCGTCGAGGATTTCGTGGTTCGGATCGCGCCCGCGCCGGCGCATCAGGTGTACTACGAGCCACGATTCCACCTGCAGTTCGAAATCCTGACAGCGCTGCACGGGCGCTCCGACGTACTGGTGCCCCAGCCGCTGTGGTTCGAGGAGGACACCGCGATCCTCGGGCGGCCGTTCTATGCCATGCACCGTATGCACGGCCGGGTCCCGATCAGCATGCCGGGCTACAACTCCACGGGCTGGCTCGCCGATGCCGCACCGGCCGAGCGACGGACCTTGTGGGACAGCTCCATGCGCCAGCTCTGTGCGATTCACCAGGTGCCCGCGTCGGCAGTGTCGTTCGTCGACCGGCCCGAGCACGGTCCAGCCGGCGACACCCAACACCTGTCCTATTGGCGCAGCTACATCGACTGGGCTTTCGGGGACGAGGTCCCGCCCGAGGTCATGACAGTGATGGATTGGCTGACCGCCCACCAGCCGCCGGTATCGGCGCCGGGTCTGTCGTGGGGCGATGCCCGCATCGGAAACATCATGTTCGGCAACGACTTCCGCGTGGTCGGCGTGATGGACTGGGAGCAGGTCTCGCTGGCGAGTCCGCTGGCCGACCTCGCCTGGTGGTTGCTGTTCGACGACGCGCTGTCGGTCGGGCAGGGCGTGCCGCGGCTGGACGGACTCGGCTCGCGCGCGGAGACGATCGCGATGTGGCAGGACCTGACCGGATACTCGATCGATCACCTGCACTGGCACGAGGTGTTCGCGAGCGCCAAGGCGGGACTGATCAGTCTGCGCTCACGTCGTTCGATGCGCATACCCGAGTCCACCAGCACTCGCCGTTTCGACTACCTGCGTCGAGCCTGCGAGCTGGCCGAGGTCGCCACACCCGAGCAGGCACGCCGATGATCCCCGGCGGCCCCGCGCCCAGCGATGAGATGGCGGTGCTCTCACCCGCCTGGCTCACACCCGTTCTCGGGCAGAACTACCCCGGCACAGTGGTGACCGGCACCGCGGTCGTCGATCGGCTCGAAACCGTTGCCACGAAACTGCGGTTCCGTGTCGACTACGCGCAGCGCGCCGAGGCTCCGGAAGCGTTGTGCGCCAAGGGCTACTTCAATCCCGAGCGGCGACGGGCCACCCGTGCCGAGGCCGACTTCTATCGCCTCGTCGCCCCGCATCTTCCGGTCCGCACGCCCCCGTGCGTGCATGCCGCGGTCGACGACACGACCGGCCACGCGCTGGTCGTGATGCACGATCTCGTCGCGGTCGGGGCGCAGTTCCTCGATCCGCTGGTCGGCTACAGCGCCGAGGCGGCCACCGCGACGCTGGACCAGCTGGCGGCTCTACACGCGGCTACCTGGGACGGGAAGATGACCGTGCTGCGTGATCAGTTCCCCACACGCCTGGTGTCACTGACCCGGCATCTGACTGTCGAGCAACTCCAGTCGCAGGTCGACGACGGACGCGCCGAGGGAGTGTCGGCGCCGGTGCGCCGCGCCGATCGGCTCATCGCGGCGATGACCGCCATCGATCGGCTGTCCGCGACCTCCCCGACCTGCCTGGTCCACGGTGACCTGCACACGGGCAACATCTACCAGATGCCCGACGGCAGTCCGGGGCTGATCGACTGGCAGGTGGTGCAGCACGGAGTCTGGGCCCTCGATGTGGCCTATCACCTGGCCACCGTCCTGGATCCCGACGAGTTGGCTCGTCACGAACGCGGGCTGCTCGATCATTACCTCGACCGGCTGGCCGCCCGCGGGGTCACGGCGCCGGACCCGGATCAGGCATGGCAGTTGTACCGGGCGTGTCTGCCGTACGGCTACTTCCTGTGGTCGATCACGCGCGCCGTCGACCGCCCGATCGTCGAACACCTGACCGGTCGGCTGGCCCGTGCGGTCGAACGCCATCGCAGCCTCGATCTGCTCGGGGTCTGAGCCGGTTCCCTTCGTACGTCAAACCGGCCCATGACAGGAAAGTGAGGCCCCACATGCCACATTCTCGACCCGAGGACCTACCCCCCGGCGGAGGCGGACGTTGGCCGCACTGTGCGACCGGGTTCCGGTCCGAGCAGTGGGGAGATATGGAGATCGGTTTCACCAGCACCGTCGGCCCTCGCGATTGCACCGAGCTGTACCGGGTGGCGGGGATGCCCGGAGGCGTTTGCGTCTGCCCGCACTACGGCTACATCTTCACCGGCACGATCCGGGCTACCTACCCCGGCACCGGCCGCCCGGACGAGGTCGCTACCGCCGGGGAGGCGTATTTCTTTCCTGGCGGTCACGTCCTCATCTACGAGGAAGCCACCGAAGCGCTGGAGTTGAATCCCGCTCATGCGCTGCAGCAGTGCATGGATGCGATAGAGGCCGCAGCGGGCAAACTACTGAAGTAGCGGACGGTTCGGCGCGTTCCGGCATGTGCCGTCTGGGCGGCGTCGAGTTCGTGGGCTATGC
>JACIXH010000191.1 GCA_014360565.1 Nocardia sp. | reverse complement strand
CGGCTGCGGGCTCACCGATACCGAGCCGGTCCGGGTCACCGTGGCGGCGGGCACGGAAGCCCGCGCGGGCTTCCGCTTCGGCTGCGCCTGAGGACTCAGTCCTGCGGTCCACCCGCCACGTAGAGCACCTGGCCCGATACGAAACCGGCGCCCTCGCTCGCGAAGAACGAAGCCGTGGCGGCGATGTCGGCGGGGGTACCGACCCGATTGACCGGGATCGCGGCGGCGGCTGCCGCTTTGAACGCCTCGAAGTCGGCCCCGACGCGGGCGGCGGTGGCCACGGTCATGTCGGTTTCGATGAAGCCGGGGGCGATCGCGTTGGCGGTGACGCCGAATTTGCCGAGTTCGAAGGCGAGGGTTTTGGTGAAGCCCTGCATGCCCGCCTTGGCGGCGGAGTAGTTGGCTTGGCCGCGGTTGCCCAGTGCCGAGGTGCTCGACAGGTTGACGATGCGGCCGAACTTCGCCTCGACCATGTACTTCTGCACCGCCCTGGTCATCAGGAAGGCACCGCGCAGGTGCACGTTCATGACGGTGTCCCAGTCGTCGACCGACATCTTGAACAGCAGGTTGTCGCGTAGCACGCCGGCGTTGTTGACCAGGATCGTCGGCGCGCCGAGTGCGGCGGCGATCCGCTCCACCGCGGCCGCGACCGCCGCCTCGTCGGAAACATCGGCACCGACGGCCAGCGCGCTGCCGCCTGCGGCCTCGATGGCCGAGACGGTGCCCGCGCAGGCGGCTTCGTCGAGATCGAGTACGGCGACGGCAAAGCCGTCGGCAGCGAGTCGGGCGGCGACGGCGGCGCCGATCCCGCGTGCGGCACCGGTGACGATCGCGACCCTGGGGTTAGCAGACATGGACGCCACCATATCGCGTCCCGAAATCGAAAAAAGCCCCTGTCGGCGGGGCTGGATTCGAGTGATGGTCGGGGTGACAGGATTTGAACCTGCGACCCTCCGCTCCCAAAGCGGATGCGCTACCAAGCTGCGCTACACCCCGATACCTCACCGGCGAGAACTCCGTCGAGGCAATACATGTTTGAGCGGGTGACGGGAATCGAACCCGCACCATCAGCTTGGAAGGCTGAGGTTCTACCATTGAACTACACCCGCAGGCATACGACATCGATGGGATCGCCACGATGTCGTGTGCGCCACGACTGTACCGAACCCCGCGCGAAAAATGCCAATCCGGCCCCCGGCCTGCCCGGACGCGCGCCCACGTGGCCGCCGGTGTACCCACTCCCCGCGTGACCAATCGCCGCGATGCCCGATTAGGGCCTAATGACCCTAGCCCCGAAACACCCGCCCCGGCGACGATGGTTGGTGCGCTCATGGGGACCGGCGCCTGCTCCACCGGGGGATTAAATAGGAGAATTTTCCTTGAAAACCTGGCACGTGGGCGGCGGGTAGGCCACCATGAGAGTGCGCGTGACGGTTATTGCCACATCGTCACGACTCGCACCCCGTGCCAGGAGGGACCATGGCGACGCAACGTCCACCACCAAGCTGAGGGCATCACCCTGCGTGTTTCGGGCTCCCGGAAATTTTTTCGGGAAATGTGTAACGCCGGAGACGCTGCAGCGATGTCATAGCCGATCGCCATTCGCGAGAGACGCGAGAACACGTTCTAGAACGTGACTTTTCGGTCTCGGGTGGCTTGCTAGGATCCTTTTTGCCGGACGGGGGTATCTGGAAAGGGGGCGGTGAGCGTGTGCCGAACTCGGTGGACCCAACCGCGTAGCAGTGCGAATGATCGAGGTGGCAAGTCCGTCGCCACCCTCCGCCGGTGATCTCGATGACCCACATCGAGCCACCGGTAGCCGCGATGGCCCGCGCCTGGGCCCGCGCGGTGTGCGCCGAACCGGGCTCTTCCACGGCGCCGCACCAGCTGGAGCCGGTGCTCGTCGACATCGTCGAGCGGCTGCTGCACCTGGCCCGGACCGAACCGTTCCCGGTCCCACAGGCGCGCAAGCTCGGCGCGCGGTTGGCCGAGGCGCCTTTCGAACGCACCAGGATGCTGGCCCATGCCAGCCGCTGGCTGCTCGGTTTCCCCTCCGGTGTTCCGGGCTCGTTGGTGGCGACCCGCTGGCCGCTGGTGGCCAGCCAGGCCATCGACAGCTACGCACAGGCACTGCAGGAACGCGCCCTGGCGCAACAGGAACAGAACATCTCGGCGAAAGTGTCACTGCGCGTTCAGGAGATCGCCGCGCTGCAGCACCGCTTGCGCCACGAGGCGACCCACGACGCACTCACCGATCTCGCGAACCGCACGCTGCTCCAGGAACGGGTGCGCGCGTTCGCCGCCGACCCGAGCCGCGGTGTCGGCGTCCTGGTGGTGGACTTGGACCGCTTCAAACAGATCAACGACGGCTACGGACACGCGATCGGCGACGAGGTACTGGTCGAACTGGCCAACCGGCTGCGTGAGGTGTGCCCGCCCGAGACGGTGATCTGCCGGTACGGCGGCGACGAGTTCGTGGTCGCGGCCAACCCGCGCCGTGACACCCTCGGCGAGCTGGCACACCGTGTGGTCGCGGCACTGCGCGATCCGGTGTGGTCGAGCGCGGGCCCCGTGCCGGTTTCGGCCAGCGTGGGCACCGCCTTCTGCCCACCGGGAAAGACGTGCGATTTCACCGACCTGTTGCGTCGCGCCGACCGCGCGATGTACTCGGCGAAATCGGCGGGCGGGCGGCGTTTCGCGCTCGCTGAATCGGGCGACCCCGAACTGGGAACGGCGGTCGCCGGCTGAGTCGGATCGCGAAGCCTGCACTTCGCGATCCGGCTCAGCCGATTCGCACCCTCACATCCGAGGTGCTGCGACCGCGCGGTTCAGCGCGGCTGACAGGTGGGGCACCAGAAGAGGTTTCGGGCTTCCATGACTTGGTGTGCGATGGGCGTCGCGCAGACGCGGCAGGGTTCGCCTGCCCGGCGGTAGACGTAGGTGCGGGGGCGGTCTTTGTTGTACGACGGTGCGCCGATGTCGTGTTCGGGGCGGACCACGTGCATGCGGCCGGTGGTGACCCCGATCGGCATGAGCTCGACCAGATCCGCCCACAGGGCGTCCCACTCGGCGGGGGTGATCGCGGTGCCGGGATGGAAGGGCGAGATACCTTGGCGGAACAGGACTTCCGCGCGATAGACATTGCCGACGCCGGCGATCAGACTCTGGTCCATCAACAGCGCGCCGATCGCCCTGCGGGAGCGGCGGATTCGCGCGCCTGCTCGTTCGTGGTCGGCGTCGGCGCGTAAGGGGTCGGCGCCGAGTCGCGCGGTGAGCGCGTCCACCTCGGGCGGCATCAGCACTTCACAGGCGGTGGGCCCGCGCAGGTCGGTACCGAATTCCGTTGCGGCACCGAGCATCCGCATGCGGACCTGGCCCACGACCGCACCCATGGGCAACTCGACCTCGCTGAAGGTGCCGTACAGCCCAAGGTGCACGTGCACTGTCAGCCCGCAGGCATAGTGGTGCAGCAGATGTTTGCCGTATGCCTCTGCCCGCTCCAGTACCTGCCCGTCCACGAGCGCGGCGCCCTCGGTGAACCGCCCCTGCGGACTCGAAACCCGCACGGCGCCACCGGAGAACCGCTGGTGATGCAGACGGGCGATGCGGTGAAGGGTGTGCCCCTCAGGCAAAGAAACACACCCTCCTCGAGCTCTGCGATTACGTCGGCCGGACCTCGGTGTGAGTCGGGTCCGCGACGGTAACCACGTCGGGTCGGCCGGCCCCCGGCGAGTTGCTCAGGTGGCGGCTGAATCAGTGGAAAAGTTCAGTACGCAGGGACTTCCGGCGCGACACCGGACTTCTCGTAGTCGGCAAGGATGTCGATGCGGCGCTGATGACGGGCCTCGTCCGACCACGGCTGCGCGACGAACGCGTCGACGATGGCCAGCGCTTCCTCGGTGCTGTGCATGCGGCCGCCGACACCGATCAGCTGGGCGTTGTTGTGCTCGCGGGCCAGCTTGGCGGTCTCGACACTCCAGGCCAGGGCGCACCGCGCGCCGGGCACCTTGTTGGCGGCGATCTGCTCGCCGTTGCCGCTGCCGCCGAAGACCAGGCCCAGCGAGCCGGGGTCGGCGACGGTGCGCCGCGCGGCTTCGATGCAGAACGCGGGGTAGTCGTCGAGAGCGTCGTATTCGAGGGCGCCACAGTCGACGACCTCGTGTCCGGCCTCCTGCAGATGAGCCTTGACGTGATTCTTCAGTTCGAAACCGGCATGGTCGGCACCCAGGTAAACGCGCATGGCTGCGATTGTTGCAGGCCCGCTTAGAGTCGTTTCATGCACCCGCACGAACCGCATTCCCCGCATTCGGCAGGTTCTCCCCCGGAGCACACCGGCCGGCAGCCCGACCGAACACCGATGCCGGCCAACGACAGTTCGCCGCCCTCACCGTGGGCGCAGCCCGACCCTCGGACCAGCGGTTTCCCCGCATCGGAGGGCCCACCGCAGGCCGGACCGTATCCGCCGGTGCACCCCGGCCCGATCGCGCCGGGTTACTACCCGCCGAGCGGTCCGCCGATGCCGCCACAGCACCGCCCGCGCGGCCTGATGCCGTGGGATCGGCCCGCCCGGCATCCGTGGGAGATTCCGCTGCTGATCGTGGTGATCATGCTGACCGCGGTCGCCTACCTGCTGGCGCTGCTGCTCATCACGGCCGAGCTGCTCGCCGCTCCCGTCGTCGACGAGAACGGCGTGGAACAGCCCAGTTCGATCATCACCAGCCCGTACGTGCTGTTGCTGTTGTTCGCGCCGGTGCTGCTGTGGGCCGGTCGTGGTCTGAATCTGGCGACCCAGCGCGCGAACGGCGTGAAGATGTCGCCCACCCAGTTCCCGGAGGGGTACCGGCTGGTGCAGGAGGCGGCGGCCCGGTTCGGGATGCGCAAGGCACCCGACGCCTACGTCATCCTGGGCAACGGCCAGATCAACGCGTTCGCCTCCGGGCACGGGTTCCGCCGATTCGTCGTGGTCTACAGCGACCTGTTCGAAATCGGCGGCGCCGCACGCGAACCCGACGGCCTGGCGTTCATCATCGGCCATGAGGTGGGCCATATCGCCGCAGGCCATGTGTCGTATTGGCGCCAGCTCGGCATGTTCGTCGCGCCCTGGGTGCCGCTGCTCGGATCGTCGCTGATCCGCGCGCAGGAGTACACCGCCGACAACCACGGCTTCTGCTTCCGCCCGGTAGGCGCGTCCACTGCGATGGCGACGCTGGCCGCGGGCAAATACCTCAATACCGATGTCGGGGTCGACGAGATGGCCGATCGGGCCGCCTCGGACAAGGGCGGCTTCATCTGGCTGGTGAACGCGATGGCCAGCCATCCGGTGCTCACCTGGCGGATGTGGGCGCTGCGTGACCGCAGCAAGCCGGGCCCGATGTTCTGGCGCCCGAGCGCACCGCAGCCCGGCGCGATCCCGCCGCCGGGTGGCTATCCGCTGAATTCGACCACGCCGACGCTGCCGCCCAAGGCGGTCTGAACCGGCCGGGGCGCCGATGCAGGCGCCCCGGCCGAGGCGATCAATCGAAGACCGGTTCCTCGGTGCGGGTGCGCTTGAGTTCGAAGAAGTGCGGGTACGAGGCCAGCGCGACCACGCCGTCCCACACCCGGCCCGCGTCCTCACCGCGCGGGATGCGCGAGAGCACCGGCCCGAAGAACGCCGAACCGTTCACGTGGATGGTGGGCGTGCCGACGTCGGGGCCGACCTTGTCCATGCCCGCGTGGTGGCTGGCTCGCAGCGCCTCGTCGTAGTCGCTACTGGTGGCGGCCTGGGCGAGTTCGGCGGGCAGGTTCACCTCCGCCAGCGCGTCGGCGATCACGGCCTCGAACGTTTCCTGCAGCGTCGCGCGCTCGTACTCGGCCTTGCGGTCGTGGATGCGGGTGCCCATCGCGGTGTAGAGCGGGAGCAGGATCTCGTCGCCGTACTTGCGACCTGCGGCGGTGACGACCCGAACCGGTGCCCACGCGTCCGCCATCATGTCGGCGTACACCTGCGGGAGGTCATCGTTGCCCTCGTTGAGGACCGACAGGCTCATCACGTGGAAGCGCGCCTCGATGTCGCGCACCTTCTCCACCTCCAGGATCCACCGGGAGGTGATCCAGCACCACGGGCACAGCGGGTCGAACCAGAAATCGGCGACGTCCTTGGTGGCCTGCTCGCTCACGATGGCTTCCTCTCGGGTCAGCTGCGGCGGGTCGATCGACCCCGTCGATTGGTGCAACCGCGGCGCCGCCGGAATCGTTCCCGCCGGGCCGCACGCGCACTAAGCTCGGGTTGCGAGGAGTCCGGGTCGTCCGCGAGAAGGAGTCCGTTCATGAGCTCGAATCAGCATTTCGTCGTCATCGGTGGGGGGCTCGGCGGGGCCAAGGTCGCCGAGGCCTTGCGCGCCAACGACTTCGACGGCCGGGTGACGCTGCTGGCAGCCGAAGAGGAGCTGCCCTACGAGCGCCCGCCGTTGTCCAAACAGCATCTGGCCGGCACACAGCAGCTGCCCGATTTCACCGTCGACCCGGCCGCCTGGTACCGCGACCACCATGTCGACCTGCGACTCGGCACCACCGCCACCGCGTTCGATCCGGCCGCCAAGACGGTGACGCTGCCCGACGGTTCCACCCTGGACTACGACAAACTGGCCTTGGCCACCGGCTCCCGCGCGCGCACGCTGAACATTCCCGGCGCCGACGCCCCGAATGTCTACACGCTGCGCACCATCGGCGATTCGAACGCACTGCTCGAGGTACTGCGCCCGGATCGGCGCCTGGTGATCATCGGGGCCGGGTGGATCGGCCTCGAGGTCGCCGCGCAGGCTCGCGCCAAAGGCGTCGAGGTGACCGTGATCGAGTCGGCCGACGTGCCGCTGGTTGCCGCGCTCGGCCCGGAAATGGGCGGGTTCTACGCCGATCTGCATCGCGCGCACGACGTCGATCTGCGCACGAGCACCACGGTCGACGCGATCCTCACCGAGCAGGGCGAGGCGAGGGCCGTGCGGCTCGGCGACGGCACCGAGATTCCCGCGCAGGCGGTGCTGGTCGCGGTGGGCGCGCAGCCCAACATCGAGGCGGCGGCCGCGGCCGGGCTGTCGGTCGACGGCGGCGTACTGGTGGACGCGGCGCTGCGCAGCAGCGATCCCGATGTGGTCGCCGTCGGCGATATCGCCGAACAAGCCCATCCGCTGTTGCACCGGCCGATCCGCATCGAGCACTGGGCGACCGCACTGAATCAGCCCGCCGTCGCCGCCAAGACCATGCTGGGCAAAGCCGCTGTCTACGACCGGCTTCCGTACTTCTTCAGCGATCAGTACGACGTCGGCATGGAGTACACCGGCTATGTCGGCCGCGGCGACGACGTGCGCGTCGTGGTGCGCGGCGATCTCGGCAAGCGCGAGTTCGTGGCGTTCTGGCTAGACCGGCAGAACAAGGTGCGCGCGGGGATGAACGTCAATGTCTGGGATGTGACCGACCGGATCAAGGAGCTGATCCTGTCGCAGGAGCCGGTCGATCCCGCACGGTTGGCCGATCCGAATACCGTACTGTGATCCAGTTCACACCAGTGGTTGTGTCGAAGATGTCCAGACGGCTCCGACCATCCATCGAACGCGCCACCCGGGCGCAGCGATAAGGAGTCGACCGATGAAATTCATGCTGGCCAAGACCTATTCCGACACCGCCTATTGCGACATCCCGCTGCCGGAATGGGCGCCCGAGGACATCGCCGCCCACATCGACTTCCAGCAAGCACTGCACGAACAACTCGCCGCCGCGGGCGAACTCGTCGACGCCCAGGGGTTGGCGGGCCCGGACCAGGCGATGATCGTGTGCTCCGACGGCCGATCGGCGCCGATCGTGACCGACGGCCCGTTCCCCGAAACCAAGGAATTCCTGGCCGGGTACTGGATCGTCGATGTCGAGTCGGCCGAACGCGCGGTCGAGATCGCCGCGCAGGCGTCGGCGGCGCCCGGCCCCGGCGGAAAACCGGTGGGTGAGTACATCGAGGTGCGCCAGATCATGAGCGCGCCCGACGCCGAATGACCGAGACGCTCACCCCACGCACCGAGGACCTGCTGCGTGAACTCGCGCCGCAGGTCCTCGGTGTCCTGGTGCGCCGCTTCGGCGATTTCGACCTCGCCGAGGATGCGGTGCAGGACGCGCTGCTGGCAGCGGCGACCCAGTGGAAAGACGAAGGGCTGCCCGACAATCCGCGGGGCTGGCTGATCCAGGTCGCGCAGCGGCGGATGGCGGACGCGGTGCGTGCCGACGTGGCGCGGCGGCGCAGGGAGACCACGGTTTTCGTGCGAGAGGTGCCGGTCGAGCCGCTCGGCCGCGATGACACCCTCGATCTGTACTTCCTGTGCTGTCACCCCGACCTGCCGCCCGCGGGAGCCGTGGCCCTGACGCTGCGGGCGGTCGGCGGCCTGAGCACAGCCGAGATCGCCGCCGCCTTCCTGGTGCCGGAACCGACTATGGGGCAACGCATCTCGCGAGCCAAGAAGCGTCTGGCCGAAACGGATCGGCCGTTCGCCGACGGCGCGCACGACAGTGCGCGGATGAGTGCGGTACTGCAGGTGCTCTACGTGATCTTCACCGAAGGCCACACCAGCAGTTCGGGCGCGGGCTTGCGGCGCGCAGATCTGTCGGCCGAGGCCATCCGGCTCACGCGGGCCCTGCGCGCGCTCGTCCCCGAGAACACCGAGGTCACCAGCCTCCTCGCGCTGATGCTGCTCACCGATGCCCGTCGCGGCGCCCGCTGCGGACCGCACGGCGAACTGATTCCCCTCGCCGAACAGGATCGCGCGCGCTGGGACCGCGGGCAGATCACCGAGGGCCTGCGCCTGCTCACCGCGACCCTGCCCGCCGGGCTGACGGGGCGCTTCCAGATGCAGGCCGCGATCGCCGGCCTGCACGCTGAGGCCCGTCGCGCCGAGGACACCGATTGGCCGCGAATACTGGTGCTCTACACCATGATCGAAGGCCTCTTCCCGAACCCGATGGTCACCCTCAACCGCGCGGTGGTCACCGCGATGGTCGATGGACCGGCCGCCGGGCTCGCCGTGGCCGACACGGTCGCCGAGCCGCTCGCGCGCTCCCATCGCCTCGCGGCGGTCCGCGGGCACCTGCACGAAATGGCCGGCGATCGGGACGCGGCCGTGCGCGAATACCAGCGCGCCGCCGAGCAGACCGCGAGCGTGCCCGAACGCGACTACCTCCGGCTGCGCGCCGCCGGGCTGCGGGCAGGCGACGCGATCTGACTCAGCGCCACCGGCGCAGACCGACGGCAGGCCGCGTTGCTCGCCTGGCAGACTCGCTGCCATGACGGATGTATTCAGTGCGGGCGTGCTGGTCTACCGCCGGGTCGAGGCGGGCATCGAAGTGCTGCTGGGGCATATGGGTGGGCCGATGTGGGCGAAAAAGGACGACTCGGCATGGTCGATCCCCAAGGGCGAGTACGTGTCCGAGGAAGAGTCCGCGCTCGATGCCGCCCGTCGCGAATTCACCGAGGAGCTCGGATTGCCGGTGCCCGAAGGTGTGTGGACCGACCTCGGCGCGGTGACTTATCGCAGTGGGAGCAGACGAAAGGTACTGGCCGTGTGGGCGGTCGAGGGCGACCTCGACCCGGCCGAGGTGGTGCCGGGCACCTTCGAGATGGAGTGGCCGCCGCGGTCGGGACGGCGTGCGGAGTTCCCCGAGATCGATCGGGCGGCCTGGTTCGACCTCACCACCGCGGCGGACAAGCTCGTCAAAGGTCAGCGGCCCCTCCTCACCCGACTCATCGGTCAGCCGCACTGAAATCGGGGTAGATTTCAGCCATGCCGAGCGACCTGCAGCTGAAGATCGTGAACACCGTCCACCGCACGCTGCTCACGGTGACCGGCGGCCTCATCGGCAACTCGGTCTTCGGGATGCCGTCGCTGCAGCTCACCACGATCGGCCGCAAAACCGGTGAGCCGCGCAAGGTCATGCTGACCGCGCCGATCATCGACGGCGACACCATCGTCGTCGTGGCCTCCCGCGTCGGCGACCCCGTGAACCCGGCGTGGTTGCTGAACCTGCGCGACAACCCGAACGTCGAGGTGTCGCTGCGCAACGGCCCCGAGCGCCCGATGGCAGCCCGCGTCGCCACTGCCGACGAACGCGCGCGATTGTGGCCACGAGTCGTCTCTGCCTACCAGGGATACGCCGAATACCAGACCAAGACCACCCGCGAAATCCCCCTGGTCCTGCTCACGCCGAGGAGTTGACGCGGCTCCGGCCCTCGATCGGCTCGCGACCGGGCCGCTGCCACGATCCGCGAAGGCCACCACACCCTCGATGTGGTGCGCCCATCACACCCGCGCGGCCCGGAACTCGGTGGGGCTGGTGCCGCGCAACCGTTTGAACGCGGCGCTGAATCCGAACGCGTCGGAGTAGCCCACGGTGGTCGCCACCTGCGCGACGCTGCGGGTGGGGTCGGCGAGCAGCTCCTCGGCTTCGGCCATCCGCCATTCGGTGAGGTAGGCCAGCGGTGGTTCGCCCATCACCTCGGTGAACCGCCGGGCGAACAGGGCGCGAGAGACCGCCGCCTCGGTGGCCAGGCTCGCCACGGTCCAGCGGTCGAACGGCCTGTCGTGGATGGCTGCCAATGCCGGGCCGACCACCGGGTCGGCCATGCCCCGGTACCAGGCGGGCGCGCAGTCCCGTTGCTCGGCGAGCCAGGAGCGCAGCGTGCAGACCAGCGCCCAGTCCAGCAGCCGGTCCATCAATGCCTGCGCACCCGCGCTCAGCCGAACGGCGTCGGCGGCGGAGCGTTCCAGCCACAAGCACATGTCCGGGTCTTCATGGACCACCATCACCTGCGGCAGTGCCCGCAACAGCCGCTCGTGGCGTCGGCCCGCGGCTCGATAGGCGCCGACAAGCAGCGAAGTCTCTTCCGGTGCACCTTCTTTCCACGGAGCATCGATCAATTCGGGTACCGCGCAATCGAAATCGGCGGGGCCGAAGCCATCGGGCACGAAACACGACAGCTCGTAGCGCGCGTGCGGACGGTCGAGCGCGGCGGGCGTGTCGACCAGGTGGAACGGTTCAGTGGCCTGCACGAGCGCGGTGTCGCCTGCAGCCAGACCCGTGCGCGATCCATCGGCGAGAACCAGGGTGCCGCCGCCGCGCAGCACCGTCACCATGATCAGTGGCGCACGGTCGGCGAATCGAATCGTCCACGGTGGGCGCAGCACGGCGTGCGCCACGACCGATCCTTCGGCACGAATGCCACTCAGCAACGAGCTCAACGGGTCCACCCCACGAGCGTAGACGAATTCCTATCGACTGGAGATGATCACCCATAGATCGTCCACGCCATCCGCGGTTGACTCAATACATCGGGCCGCCCGGCCCACTATCGAAGAGGAGCCCACCGTGACGCAGTCAGCCGCCACCACGACCGATACCGCCGCACCGACCACCACCGGATCGACCGTCACCGACTCCTTCACACCGGACTCGACACAACTCGCCGCCGATACGATCGCGTCCAACGCTGACCGCTCGGCGCCGACAGCGCTCGTCGTGCTCGGTCACCATCGCGGCGACTCGCTGTCGGCACATATCGCCCGTCGGGCCGCCCAACAGCTCACCGCCGCCGGATACGCCATCGATTTCCTCGATCTGCACGCGGAGAACTTCGATCCGCGGATGACCGTGGCCGACCAGCCCGAGTGGGGCAATCGCGACAAGGTCTACTCCCCCACCGCCGAGGCGCACATGCGGCGCATGGTGGCCGCCGACGTCATGGTCGTGGTGTTCCCGGTCTACTGGCAGAGCGTGCCCGCGCTGCTCAAGGGCTGGATCGACAGCGTCTGGAATTACGGTTTCGCCTACGGCCGCAGCAAGCCTCGCCTGGCGGGCAAGCGCATCCTGTGGCTCGGATTGGCCGGGGCGACAGCCGATGACGCGATCGTCCCCGGCATGCAGCAGTTGCTGGAAGCCCAGCTCAACGAGGGCTTGGCGTACTACAGCGGTTTCGCCGACTCTCGGGTCGGCCTGCTCCCCGACGCCGAGGAGCAGCCCCAGAGTCTGGACGCCGAAGGCAATCTCGTGATCGGCGAGGCGATCACCGGTGACGCGCGGACCGTCCACTACGCCGGTCTCGACGCGAAAGCCGAGGGCTTCGTGTTCGATTTGCTCACCGCGAGTCGCGTCGCCGCCTGACCCCGGGGTTCGGCCGACCGCTTTGATGGACACCTGGACGTCGTCCACCGCGATCTCCATCCGGCCGACCTG
>JACIXH010000190.1 GCA_014360565.1 Nocardia sp. | reverse complement strand
TTGATGTTGGCGCTGATCTCGTCGTAGTGCTGGTCGCCCGCGCGGTCGTAGCGCACGGCGGCCTTGTCCACGGTGGCCTCGACCGTTTCCAGGTCGACAGCCCCCGCGGACGCCGACTCGGCCGACGCTTCCAAGGCGGTGAGCGCGCGGCGGGCGTCGCCACCCGCGATCCGCACGATGTGTTCGATCGCGTCGTCGCTGACGGTGTAAGCATCGGCGAGTCCGCGCGGATCGCTGATCGCGCGGGCGAGGACGGCGCGGATGTCGTCGGGGGTGAGCGGTTGCAGTTGCAGGACGAGCGAACGCGACAACAGCGGGGAGACGACGGAGAACGAGGGGTTCTCGGTGGTCGCGCCGACCAGCAGCACGACGCGGTTCTCGACGGCGGCCAGCAGCGCGTCCTGCTGGGTCTTGGAGAAACGGTGGATCTCGTCGATGAACAGCACGGTCTGCTCGCCCGCGGTGAGTCGGCGCCGGGCCAGGTCGATCACCGCCCGCACCTCCTTGACCCCGGCCGAGAGCGCCGACAACGCTTCGAACCGACGACCGGTGGCCTGCGACAACAGCGACGCGAGGGTGGTCTTGCCGGTGCCGGGCGGACCGTAGAGCAGCACCGAGGCGGCGCCGGAGCCTTCGACGAGCCTGCGCAGCGGTGATCCGGGGCCGAGCAGATGGCCTTGACCGATCACCTCGTCCAGGTTCGCGGGACGCATGCGGACGGCGAGCGGCGCGCCGGAATCGCGCCGGAACGCCGCGTCGGCGCCGGGTTCGGCGGACGGGTGTTCGCCGGGCACGTCGAAAAGGCTGTCGCTCACGGTGTGCAGGGTACCGAGACCCTCCGACATGCTCGGTGCAGCGGACCACCTGCTCGGTGACACTCGCGGTCGACCGGCTCGTTCCGCGCAGATGGACAATCGACCAACAATCCGCGCGGTAACTTGCGCTGGGGCCGGTGATCGACTGTGATCGCTGATCGTGGTCCACAACAACACTGCCGTCACCTCCCCGGCGCTCGGGCACTTCGCCCGCCGTACTCTGTTCGCCGGTTCTACGGCGGTGGCGGCGGCCGCGGTGTTGAGCACCGTCGCCCCGGCGCACGCGGCGGGCGCTGTCTTCCGCCACGGTGTCGCGTCCGGTGACCCGCTGCCGAGCGCGGTGATCCTGTGGACCAGGGTGACCGTCGCCGAGAACGCCACGCCCGGTTCCGGCCTCGGCGACGCGACGGCGGTGCGCTGGGAGATCGCCACCGACGCCGATTTCGGCGCGCTCGCCGCGTCCGGCACCGTGACGGCCTCGGCCGAGAGCGACCACACCGTCAAGGTCGACGCGACCGGGCTCACTCCCGGTCAGGACTACTTCTACCGCTTCATCGCGCAGGGCGAGACCTCCCCGGTCGGGCGCACCAGAACCGCGCCCGCGCCGGACAGCGACGTCGACCGGCTGCGGCTCGGCGTGGTCTCCTGCGCCAATTGGGAAGCAGGCTGGTTCGGCTCCTACCGCCACCTGGCCGCGCGCACCGATCTCGACGCGATCGTGCACCTCGGCGATTACATCTACGAGTACGGCCGGGGAAGGTACACCGGCCGCACCGGGGCAGTGCGGGCCCACGATCCGGCGAACGAGATCATCACCGTCGCCGACTACCGCACCCGCCACGGCCAGTACAAGACAGACCCCGATCTGATGGCCCTGCACGCCGCGGTGCCGTTCATCTGCACCTGGGACGACCACGAGTCGGCCGACAACTCCTGGCGCGAGGGCGCGGAGAACCACGACCCGGCGACCGAAGGCTCCTGGGTCGACCGCAAGGCTGCCTCTGCTCGCGCCTATCTCGAATGGATGCCGGTGCGCGCGACCCGCACCGACGACCAGGTACAGATCTACCGCCGTTTGCGTTTCGGCACGCTGGCCGAACTGTCGATGCTGGATCTGCGCACCTACCGCGACGAGGAGGCCGGTCCCGGCGCGGCCTGGCGCCATGCCGACGACCCGGCCCGCACGATCACCGGCCGCGCCCAAATGGCGTGGCTCACGGCCGGTTTGACCTCCTCCCCCACCAGATGGAAGCTCATCGGCAATTCGGTGATGATCGCGCCGCTGGTGTTCCCGCCGCTGGAAGCCGCCACGACCCAGGCGATCACCGAGGCGCTGGGCATCCCGCAGGGTGGCATCACGGTCAACGGCGACCAGTGGGACGGCTACACCGCCGACCGCAACACCCTCTTGCGCACGATCGCCGACAACGAGGTCGGCGACGTCGTGTTCCTCACCGGCGACATCCACACCTCCTGGGCCGCGGACCTGCCGTTGAACGCCGCGAACTACCCGGGCGGGCCGACCGTCGGCGCGGAGTTCGTCGTCCCGTCGGTCACCTCCTCCAGCGTCGGCGATTTGCTGAAGATGCCCGCCCGCACCGCGTCGGTACCGGCGGAAGAGGCCATCAAAGCGGCCAATCATCACCTGCGCTATGTCGAGCTCGACTCGCACGGTTTCGGTGTGCTCGAGGTGACCGCGACGCAGACCCAGATGGACTGGTTCTACGTCGCCGACGTCACCGATCCCGCCACGGGGGTGCGCCACGGCGTGTCGTTCGCCGTTGCGGCGGGCGGACGGCTCGAACAGCGACCGGCCCCGGTGGTCTGACCACCTTTTCCGCCACGTCGCGGAAATCGGCGCAGAATTCTTCGGACCGGGTTGTCGATCGCGCCCCCGGTCGCTCGTCGGGTGAGTACGGCCACCCGGCGAGCGGGCAGCCACAGACCCGAAGGAGACCGTCATGAGCCAGTACCTGGTCCTGATCTACGGCGACGAAGCCACCTACGCCGCGTACTCCCCCGCCGAATTCGAGGACATGATCGCGGCGCATCGCACCTTCCAGCAGATCGCCGGTGCCGCCAACCTCGGCGGGCACGCTCTGCAACCGACCGCGACCGCCACCACGATTCGCCACGACACCGACGGCGAGGTTGTCATCACCGATGGTCCGTTCGCCGAGGCGAAGGAAGCGCTCGGCGGCTATTACCTGCTCGAGGCGCCGGACCTGGACGCCGCGATCGCGATCGCCGCACAGGTACCCGCCCCGACCGGTGGCGTCGAGGTGCGCCCGATCCAGGTCTTCGCCCAGCTGTGACCACGACGGCGGCCGCGGCCGTCGAGCAGGCGCACCGTCGTGAGTGGGCCTTTGTGCTCGCCGCGACGGTGCGACTGGTCCGCGATTTCGACCTCGCCGAGGAGTGCGTGCAGGACGCCTACGCGACGGCGTTGACCACGTGGGCGAACGACGGCGTTCCGGCCAAGCCGGGCGCCTGGCTGACGACGGTCGCGCGCCGACGCGGCCTGGACCTGCTGCGCCGCGACAGCACCTTGCGCCGCACCCTGCCCAGGCTCGTTGTCGACGAACCGGTCGCCGACACCGCCGACCTGGCGCTGGCCGACCTGGACGACCTGGCGATCCCCGACGATCGGCTGCGCCTGATCAGCACTTGCTGCCACCCCGCGCTCGCACCGCACGCGCGAGTGGCGCTCACCCTGCGGCTGGTCTGCGGCGTCACCACCGCCGAGGTGGCTCGCGCGTTCCTGGTGAGCGAACCGACCATGGCCGCGCGCATCACTCGCGCCAAGAAGAAGATCGCGGTCGCCGCCATCCCGTATCGGGTGCCGTCGGTGCGGGAGTTGCCGCAGCGGCTCGATTCGATCTGCGCGGTGATCCACCTGCTGTTCACCACCGGCCACACCGCACCCGCCGGGGATGTCCTCGTCCGCGCCGATCTCGTCGACCGGTCACTACAGCTGGCCAGGATGATGCACACACTGGTCCCCGACGACCCCACCGTGACCGGCCTGCTGGCGCTGATCCTGCTCACCGACGCTCGCCGGGCCGCGCGGGTCGACGACAACGGCGATCTGTGCACCCTCGAACACCAGGACCGCGATCGCTGGGACCGGGCGGCGATCGCCGAGGGCATCGCGCTGGTGAAACAGGCGCTGCCACAGACGGACCGGTACACGTTGCAGGCGGCGATCGCCGCTGTCCACGACGAGGCCCCCACCTGGGCCGACACCGACTGGCGCGAGATCATCGGGTTGTACCGACTGTTGCTGCGGGATTCGCCGTCGCCGGTTGCCCGGCTCAATCACGCTGTGGCAGTGGGCCTGGCCGGTGATCGGGCACAGGCACTGGTGCTGCTCGACCGGCTCGGCGCAGAACCGGCGCTGGCGACCTACGGCTATCTCGATGCCGCCCGCGCCGCCTTCCTCGCCGACCTCGGGCGCACCGACGAAGCGATCACCGCCTACGAATCGGCGCTGCTGCTCACCGACAACGCGGTCGAACGCGCCCACCTGCGGCGCAAACTGGATGCGCTGACGCCCTGACCGCCTACCTTGCGATCCGGATCAGGCGCCTTCGGCAGCCAGCTCGCGCTTCCACTCACGGAAGCCCTCCTCGGTACGGCCGCGCCGCCAATATCCCGAGACCGACAGCCACTTCGGCGCGACGCCGCGTTCCTTGCGCAGGTAGGGGCGCAGGTGGCGCATCACGGACTCGGCCTCGCCGTGCACGAACGCTTGGACCTGTCCGGGCAGCCACTCGGCCGCGCGCACCGCGGCGACCAAGGGCGAGTGGGCCCCGGCGATGTCGTCGGTGATCCGGTCCGAGGACACCCCCCGATGCACCCAGTGCAGGCGGAGGTCGGCAGGCGAGGCGAGGGCGATCTCGTCGTCGGTGCCGCCTACTTCGACGAACACGACAGCGGGCGCGCCGGCCGGGAGAGCCTCGAGCGCGGCCGCGATGGCGGGCAGCGCGGACTCGTCACCGGCGAACAGGTACCACTGGGCCGCCGGGTCCGGTGCGAACGCGCCACCCGGGCCGTTCAGCCAGAACCGCGCGCCCGGCTCCACCGCGCGCGCCCAGGGACCGGCGATGCCCTCGTCGCCGTGCACGACGAAGTCGATGCTGATCTCGCGCCGCTCGACATCGAAGGAGCGCACCGTGTAGGTGCGCAGCACCGGCTGGCTCTGCGGGCCGAGCGTCGCACGCACCGTGTCGAGATCGAACGGCTCCGGATAGTCGACACCGGGAACCGGGAAGATCAACTTCACATAGGCATCGGTGAACGCGTTCGGCGTGAATGCGTCCGGCACAGTGCCGACAACCCGCACCAGATGCGGGGTCAGCCACTGCTTACGGACGACTGTGACGGTGACGGGTATCGGCACGGCAGCTCCCAACTCCTCAGATCCTTGCCGACGGTACCCGCGTCGCGCCGGAAAGTGGGGCGCCCGCTACTCCGACCAACGCTCCTCTAGCATCGCCGAGACCTGTTCGGCGAAGTCGCCGACCGCGTCGTCGCCGGTCATCCTGGCGTCCTCGGCCAGCGCCGACCAGCGGTTGATCAGCGCTTCCGAGCGCGGGACCGACAGGCCGTGTTCGCGGGCGGTGGCGATGCGGGTGTGATCGGCGGGCAGGAACCAGTAGGTGGACAGCCACACCCAGATCAGCCGGGCTTCCAGGATCCGTTCGGCCAGAACGGTGTCGTCGGCCAGGGACGGCCACACGCCCACCACCGCCGAGCGCCAGGCCTCGACCATTTCCTTGGCCCTGCTGCGCGAGAGTTCGAAATCGCACAGGCAACCGGGGAAAGAGACCAGCGCGTAGGCGATGTCGAGGGTGGCGTCGCGGAAACCGCCCCACTCGTAGTCGAGGAATCGCGCGCCCTCGTCGTTCATGATCACGTTGTCGGGGCACAGGTCCGAGGGACTGAACGCGCGATGGCGACCACCGGTGAACAGCCGGTTGCCGTGCACGATGCGTTCGGCGATCTCCCCTGGCACTTCGATCCCGAACTCCGCTTGCAGCAGCCCGGGCACCTCGGCGATGGCGGCCTGCGCCTGCTGGGCGATCCCGTCGACGCGGTGCGCCGAGTCGACCCGGCGCATCAGGGCGACGAAGTCGGGTTCGCGACCGACGGTCGCGGCGTGCATCCGGCCCAGCGCCTGCGCGAACGCCATCAGCGAGTTGCGGGTGCCCGGCTCCACGCGAGCCTGCAGCACCGAGGTGAGCAACGCGTTGTCGCCGAGGTCGGACAGCACCAGGAGCCGGTCGGGGACGCTGTGCGCGATCAGGAACGCGCCGGGGCGCTGTTCGCGGCTCAGCGCGGTGGTGAACTGGTAGGACACCGCCTCGCGGAGGAAGGCCGCGTCGATGCTGGCGACGCCGGGCGCCATCCCGCCGATGCGGCGTTCAGGACTGGAACCGCGCACCTGCTTGACGATCAGCGTGCGCGGCAATGAAAATGCGTTTTCCGCAACACGCACGCGTAGGACTGTCGTCCTACCACTGCCGCTGAGCTCCATCGGATCACTCAGCTTTACCGGAGCACCCATTCGCTTTGTGAGCAATTGTTGTGCTGCGGACACGACGTCGGCGGCGCGTTCGGCCAATAGTGCGGTCATCGCCTCTCAAGCTACTCGTACCCGGTCACTTCTAGCGAGCGGTTGGACAACCTTTCCGCGTCGTTCGGCGTGTTGGCGCTGTGGTTGCGCGTGTGTTCCTGTTCGCTTGACACATCAGTCGGTCTTCGGGTTTTCTCATCGTGAACTGCTGTGCGCCACACCGCAAACCGGTTGAGTCGAAAGGTCTATCACAATGACCGACACTCCGTACGCCGCATCGAGCGATTCCCCGGGCGGGTCGCCTGTTCCGGGCGGTGGCGGACAGTTCGCCGGACCCGGGGGCCGACCTGACGGCGCCGGGCAATCGCCCACTCCCGGATCGGGACCGAGCAGGCACGGAATGGCTGGTGGCGCAGGCTATCCACAATTCGAAGGCCCCGGCGCGGCCCAGTACGGGCAGGAGCCGGTCGAGCCGGCGCCGCCGATAGCCGGCCACGGCGGGCCGACGCCGCAGTACGGGCCCGCGGGTACCGGCCCCGGTTACGCGGTGCCCCAGGCGAAACCGGAGAATCCGGCCTACGCGGCCGCCCCCGCTACCGGCGTGTCGCCGAGCGGCGGCCCGCAGACGCCCGGTTACTACCATTCGGGAGCACAGGCCCTCGATATCGGCCGTTCGCTGAGTTACGGCTGGGAGCGATTCCGGGCCAACCCGGGTCCCTGGCTCGGGGTCACCGCGGTGGGGGTGCTGATCTATCTCGGCTTCGTCGCCGTGGTCCAGATCGTCGAACCGACGTCACCGTTCAGCGTGCTGTTGCTGTTCTTGATGGTGATCGTGGCGCTGTGGCTGCTGCAGGCGGCGATGGTGCGCGGCGCACTCTACGAAACCGACGGATACCCACCGGCTTTCGGGTCGTTCTTCCGATTCGTGAACGCGGGCAACGTCTTGCTCACCTCGCTGCTCGCCTTCGCCGTCACCCTGCTCGCATCGACCCTGTGCCTGTTGCCCGGCATCGTGGTCGGGTTCCTGTGCATGTTCTCGATGCACTTCGTGATCGATCAGGACTACGGTCCGGTCGAGGCGATCAAGGCGAGCGCGCAGTTGGTGCTGGCGAATCTGTGGGCGGCGCTGCTGCTGGCGATGACGGTCACACTGGTGACGATCGTGGGCGCCCTGCTGTGCGGGCTCGGCCTGTTCGTCGCGGGGCCGGTGTCGGTCATCGCGGTCACCTACGCCTACCGGATGCTGACCGCGGGTCCGGTCGCGCGCGTCTGAGCTCAACGTTCGAGCACGGTGCGCATGCCGATGGCCCGCTTGAACCTGCCGACCGGGCCCTTGTCCTCGCCCGCCTTCGGCCGCAGCTCGAGCACCAGCACCCCGGCGACCACGATGCCGATCAGGTTCACCGCGAGCTGACCGGCCGACTCGAACGCCCGGTGCCACTGCCCCAGGGTCGCCGCCACCACCGCGTAGCCGGCGGCGGGCACGGTCGTCACCGAGATGAAGACCCCGATCAGCGCCGCCGACTTCGCGGTGACCAACGACAACATGCCCGCTGCGCCGGCGAGCAAGGCCACGACCAACGAGAACGGGCCGACCTCGTAGATGAAATCGACGCTGTGAGCGTCCATCACGCCTTCGGTGGTGATCCAGCCGAGCTGTTCCCACAGCAGCGTCGCGCCGAGCGTGACGACCATCGCGATCGGGAACGCGGCCGCCAAGGCGATCATCGAGCGCCGCGCCAGCCGCCAGTTGCGGCGCACCAGCGCCACCGACAGGCCCGCCAGCGGACCGAACTCCGGACCCACCACCATCGCGCCGACAATGGTGACCGGCGAATCGGTCGCCACCCCGATCGCGGCGAGCAGGCAGGCGATGGTCAGAAACGCCACGAAGGTGGCGTTGAGCGAAGACTCTTCGTGGGTCTCTTTGAGCAGTTGCTCCCAGATCACCGCGTCACTCGGGTCGCCGGGCGCCGCCCGCACCGCGCGATCCGCGGCATCGGAGAGCACCGCGGTGACCGGGCCGAGGGTGATTCCGCCGTGCTCGACGATGCCGAGCGCCTTCACGTCGGCGAGCACCGTGTTGCCCGCCTCGCGAGCCACGTCCGCCTGGACGAGATCGCCGGCCGGCTCGAACGCGACCCCGCGCATCAGGGTGATGTGGGTGACGCCGGCGTCGGCTTCGAGGATCCGCACCAACTCGTCGGTCCGGTCGGGCGGGCTGATCACTCGAAGATGTAGCACCGGTGACCTCCTGATCGGTACCGCGGTGGCGGTACAGGAACTGACCAGAAGGTACCCGGGCTACTCTCGATGGCCGCTAGTTCTCGGCGGCAACAACTTTCGGCGCGTCGGCGGCGGCCTTGACCTCCGGCTTGGCGTCGATGCCTGCTTCCTTGCGCTGCTGCGCGGTGATCTGCGCGGGCGCGTCGGTGAGCGGGTCGACGCCGCCACCGGTCTTCGGGAACGCGATCACCTCGCGGATCGAGTCCTCACCCGCCAGCAACGCGGTGATGCGGTCCCAGCCGAAGGCGATGCCGCCGTGCGGCGGGGCGCCGTAGGCGAACGCGTCGAGTAGGAAGCCGAACTTGTCCTGCGCTTCGGCGTTGTCGATGCCCATCACCGAGAACACCCGTTCCTGGACGTCACGGCGGTGGATACGGATGGAACCGCCACCGATCTCGTTGCCGTTGCAGACGATGTCGTAGGCATAGGCCAGCGCCGAACCGGGGTCGGTGTCGAAGGTGTCCAGCGATTCCGGCTTGGGCGAGGTGAACGCGTGGTGCACCGCGGTCCAGGCCGAGTGGCCCAGGGCTACGTCTCCGCTGGCGGTGGCCTCGGCGGCGGGCTCGAACATCGGGGCGTCGACGATCCAGACGAAGGCCCAGGCGTTCGGGTCGATGAGATCGCACTTGCGGGCGATCTCGCCGCGCGCGGCACCGAGCAGGGCACGCTGCGCCTTGGTCGAGCCTGCCGCGAAGAACACACAATCACCCGGCACTGCGCCGACATGCTTGGCGAGACCCTCGCGCTCGGCGTCGGACAGGTTCTTGGCAACCGGGCCGCCGAGGGTGCCGTCTTCGTTGATCAGGATGTACGCGAGACCCTTGGCGCCCCGCTGCTTGGCCCAGTCCTGCCAAGCATCGAGCTGGCGCCGAGGCTGGCTCGCACCGCCCGGCATCACGACCGCGCCGACGTACTCCGCCTGGAACACCCGGAACGGAGTGTCCTTGAAGTACTCGGCGCATTCGGTGATCTCGATCCCGAACCGCAGGTCGGGCTTGTCGGAGCCGTAGCGCCGCATCGACTCCGCGTAGGTCATGTGCGGAATCGGGGTGACGATGTCGTGGCCGACCAGCTTCCACAGCGCGGTCAGGATGTCCTCGGCGAGCAGGATCACGTCGTCCTGGCGCACGAAGCTCATCTCGATGTCGAGCTGGGTGAACTCGGGCTGACGGTCGGCGCGGAAGTCTTCGTCGCGGTAGCAGCGGGCGATCTGGTAGTAGCGCTCGATGCCACCCACCATGAGCAGCTGCTTGAACAGCTGCGGGCTCTGCGGCAGCGCGTAGAAGCTGCCCGGCTGCAAGCGCGCGGGGACCAGGAAGTCGCGCGCGCCCTCGGGGGTGGAGCGGGTGAGCGTCGGGGTCTCGACCTCGACGAAATCGTGCTTGGCCAGCACGTCGCGGGCGGCGGCGTTGACCTTGGAACGCAAGCGGATGGCGTGGCCGGGGCGTTCGCGGCGCAGGTCGAGGTAGCGGTACTTGAGGCGGGCCTCGTCGCCGGGAGTCTCGTCGAGCTGGAACGGCAACGGCGCGCTCTCGTTGAGCACGACCAGTTCCTTGGCGTCGACCTCGATCTGCCCGGTCGGCAGCTCCGGGTTCTCGTTGCCGTCGGGACGCCGTTCCACCACACCGGTGACCTGCACACAGAATTCCGCGCGCAGCTTGTGGGCCTGTTCGGCCGCCTCGCCCTCGCGGAAAACCACCTGCGAGACGCCCGAAGCGTCCCGCAGATCGATGAAGGTCACACCACCGTGGTCACGACGCCTGGCCACCCAGCCGGTGAGGGTGACGGTCTGACCGGCGTGCTCGCCTCGCAGCGAACCAGCCAAGTGGGTGCGCAGCACGGTATTCCTTTCGACAGACTTTCGCGGACTCGTCGCACCGGCGCGGATGTCCGGGTGCACTGCCATCGTAGTGAGACACGGTGCCCGGATGAAAACCGATATCTTCCGCACCGTGTCAAGCTTGTGACACTGCCGACCGTCGCCGCTCCCGCCGACGGCGAATCGTGCTGTGAGGCAGCTGGACAACCGAGCGAAGGCGAGTACCGCGATGACCTTCAACGAAGGTATGCAGATCGATCCCGGCCGTGCCTCCTCGGGCGGCGGACCCGGCATGGGCGGCAAAGTCGCCCTCGGTGGCGGCGCGGGCGGTCTGATCCTGTTGGTGATCACTCTGCTGTTGGGCGGCGATCCGGGTTCGGTGCTCGGCAACTTCACCGGCGCGCAGGGTGAGCAGCAAGCGCAGCCCGGGACCGCGGGTACGCCCTCGCACTGCAAGACCGGTGCCGACGCGAACAAGTACGTCGACTGCCGGGTCGTGGCGACCGCGCAGAGCCTGGACGCGGTGTGGTCGGTGCAACTGCCGAAACAGACCGGCACCCGGTACGTCGAACCCGAGCTGGTGCTGTTCTCGGGCGCCGTGAGCACCGGCTGTGGCAATGCCACCAGCGACGTCGGCCCGTTCTATTGCCCCGCCGACCAGACCGCCTACTTCGATACCGCCTTCTTCCAGGAACTCACCGATCGCTTCGGCGCCAGCGCCGGACCGCTCGCGCAGGAGTACGTCGTCGCCCACGAGGTGGGTCACCACCTCCAGAACCAGCTCGGCGATATCGGCAAGGCTCAGCGCGATCCGCAGGGGGCGAGCTCCGGCGCGGTCCGTACCGAGCTGCAAGCCGACTGCTACGCCGGCATCTGGGCGCACTTCGCCGACAAGCAGCCCTCGCCGGGCGGCGGGCAGCCGTTCCTGAACCCCTTGTCGGACACCGATATTCGCGATGCCCTTTCGGCCGCCAATGCCGTGGGCGACGATCGGATCCAGCGCAGCGCCGGACGCGGCGTGAACCCGGAGTCGTGGACCCACGGTTCTTCGGAGCAGCGCCAGAAATGGTTCCTCGCCGGCTACCGGTCCGGGTCGGTGCAGTCGTGTGACACCTATTCCGCGCGTGACCTCGACAACCCGCCCGGGCTACGCTGACCCCCGAACGCGAAACCCGCGCACTGTCTTTCGATCGAGGGGAACCCATGCGCCCGACCATGACCGGACTGCTCGTCTGCGCTCTCGCTCTGACCGGCGCGAGCGCTGTCGCCCATGCCGATCCGGCGCCGCTACCACTGGTGAGCTTGACCACGATCCCCGACGGCTGGTCGCAGCGCACCGACCTGCGCCCGGTCCTGCAGATCTTCGCCGACGGCAAAGCGGTGCACATGCCCGACGCGGTGAGCAAGGACCGCAAACCGGAGACCGCGCCCAAGAAGGTGACGGGAAAGGTTGCCGCCGACGTCATCTCGGCCGCGCGTGAGGAGATCAACGCGCTGAAGGAGACCGATTTCGGGATCCCGGCAGGCGAGGGCAGGGGCACCCAGATCATCGACCTGATGCCCGACGATCCGGCCGGGGAAGCCCACCTGGTCATCTACTCCCCCGAGGCCACCGACGGCCTCGATCCGGAGCAGAAAGCCGCGCGCAAGCGCTTCACCGAGCTCTACAAGAAGCTGGTCGACGCCTTCAAGAGCTGACTGTTCGACGCTGAACCCACGGGGCTCGCCGGTGTTCACCGGCGAGCCCCTTTCGGTCAGAAAC
>JACIXH010000019.1 GCA_014360565.1 Nocardia sp. | reverse complement strand
CCGTTGTACCGGAAACTGATGTCGTCAAATGCCTTGCCGACTGACGTCGGCCAGCGCAGACCCACGTGGGCCGCACGAGGCAACCCTGCAAGACTAGCGGGCCGGGCCACGAAGTTCCAAACCGGGTGGCCCGGTCGACACGCCGAGCGCAGCCCGGAGATGGGCCCGTCCGAGGTCAGCGTACCTCCGCCTCCTCTGGGCCGGGTGCCGGGTGCTTTCCCATCGCGACCGTGCTCGCTGGGGCGGTGTCGGTCACAGCCGCTAACCTGGCGGCGTGCTCGGCGCGCGGGCGCACAGAACACGGGAGCGAGGTGGCGGTGGCGCACGTGCGGGAGTCTCTCGACGGCCCCGACCTGCTGGTCTGGGCCTGCCATTGCCGCACCGACCTCGAACTACGCCGAGCCGAGATCGACGCGCTCAACGTGTTCCCCATCGCCGACGCCGACACCGGAACCAACCTGCTCGCCACCATGCGAGCCGCGGTCGCGACCGCCGAGCGGGCGGTGCTCGACGCGAAGTGCGACGCCCTCGAACGGCAGGTCGGCCAGGGCGCGCTCGCCGGGGAAGAACCGTCGAGCGTCGGCGATCACCGTGCGGAGGTCACGGGCGTCGAGCGTCCCGATGTCGTCGCCATCGCCGCGGAGCGTGCCGACAGCGATGTGCCGTCGGCGCACCTGGTCGCCCAGGCCCTGGCCCGTGGTGCGACGACCGGTGCGCGGGGAAACTCGGGCATCATCCTGTCGCAGGTCCTGCGGGGGATCGCCGAGGCCGTGCTGGCCGGTCCATTGACCGGCGAACGGCTGCGGGTGGCGTTGCGGCGGGCGGCGGTGCTCGTGCGCACGGGACTCAGCGCCCCGGTCGAGGGGACGATCCTGACTGTTCTCGACCGCGCCGCGGTGGCCGCTGCCGAGTCGGGTGACCAGTCGCTGGTGACGGTCGCCCGTTCCGCCGCCGACGGCGCCGCGCGCGCACTGAGCGAGACCCCGGCCCAGTTGGGTGTGCTGCGTGCGGCCGGTGTGGTCGATGCGGGCGCGCGAGGACTGCTGGTGCTGCTCGATTGCCTCGTGACGCAAGTGTGCGGCGAGCCACCGGAGCGAGTCAGGTACACGCGCGGCGAACGCGGGGAACACGGGCCGCACCGGCGACCTGGCAGTGCGAATCTCGAAGGCGGCGGGCATTCCGACGACGGAGCGAATCAACGGCGGCGTGAAACCGACGGCGCCGACCCAGCCGGCTCAGGCACCGATCGTCGGTCGAACATCGCGGAGATGGCACCGGATCGCAGCGATGCCGGTACCCGGATCGGTGTCCCCGCAAGCTCATCCGGTGGGATCGATCAGGAACGGGCGGCCGACGGCCTCCGATGCTCGGTCGCGGCTGGTCAGGAGTGCCCGACTCCCGACTATCTCGACGATCGTGATCATCACGAACAGGCGGATGATCCGCATTTCGAGGTCATGTACGTGATCTCCGGCACCGACGAAACGGCCGCGAGCGGGCTGCGGGATCGGCTCGCGGTGCTGGGCGACTCCGTGGTGGTGGTCGGTGACGGCGAGACCACGTGGTCGGCCCATGTGCACTGTCGCGACGCGGGTGCGGCCATCGAAGCGGGGCTGGCAGTGGGCACCGTCACCGGCATTCGGATCGAGAGTTTCGCGGTGACCGCACCCCATGACGGCCATCACGAGCACGTCGGCGGACCGGCTACGGGGGCCGGCGCGCGCGACATCTCCGCGCGCACGCTGCGAGCGACCGGTGCCGACGATCGACTGCCGCGGCCCATGGACCTTGTCGGGGCCGGCGACGCGCACGACGGCCCCGATCGCGATGTCCTCGCCGACCGCGGCGTCCTGGCGGTGGTCGCGGGCGCTGGGGCCGCGCGCTTGTTCGAAGACGCCGGGGCGGTGGTGTTGCGCGGGGATCGGCAGCTCGACACGAGCGCTCTGCTGACGGCGATCCGCCGGATGCCGCATCGGGAGGTGCTGGTGTTGCCGAACGGGGCGCTGCCCGCGCAGGAACTGGTCGCCGCGGGTGTGGCCGCGCGTGACGGGTCGCGCGATGTGTTGCTGCTGCCGAGCGCGTCGATGGTGCAGGGGCTCGCGGCGCTGGCGGTGCACGATCGGGGCCGGATCGCGGTGGACGACGCGTTCGCGATGTCGGAGGCGGCGGCGACCACCCGGTGGGGTGCGTTGCGGGCGGCGCGCGTGCGGGCGTTGACTATGGTCGGAATGTGTTCTCCCGGTGATGGATTGGGCCTCGTCGGTCATGATGTGGTGGTGATCGACCCCGATGTGGTCGGCGCGGGGCACATCCTGCTCGACCGAATGCTCGGTCTGGGTGGAGAATTGGTGACTTTGCTGATGGGCGCCGAGGCGGGGCCCGAGCTCGCGCAGGTGCTCGCCGACCATGTGACGGCCGGTTTCCCCGGCGTCGAGGTGGTCGTGTATTCCGGTGGACAGCAGGCGGATCTGGTGCAGATAGGGGTCGAGTAGATGACGACGTTGAGTGATCGGCTCGACCACGTGCTCGGCGCCAAGGCGGCCGACCGGCTGACCGAGGCGTTCGACATGAGCACCGTCGAGGATCTGTTGCGCCACTATCCGGTGCGCTACGCGACCCAGGGGCAACCTCTCACCGAGGACGAACCCGAAGAGGGCGCCCACATCACGGTGATCGGCCGTATCGCGAAAACCGAGCTGCGCCCGATGAAGAACCGCCGCGGTTCGTTGTTGAAGGTGCAACTCGACACCGGCGCCCAGCGACCGCTGGAAGCCACCTTCTTCAATGGTGACAAGGTGCGCTATCTGGTGAAAGAAGGTGTGCGAGCGATGATGTCGGGCACCGTGCACTGGTGGCGTCCCGACCGCTGGAACCTCTCGCACCCCGACTATCTGATCCTGCCGGACAAGCCGGAAGCGGGCGTGGAGGAACTCACCTCGGTCCGTGGCAGCGGTGCGCTGCGCGGCCTGGCGCAGAGTGCGAAAGGTGCTGGGGGAGTCGATGCCTCGTTCTTCGAACGCGAATTCGTGCCCGTGTATCCGGCGACCGCCAAGGTTCAGAGCTGGGATCTGCTCGCCTGTATCCGCCAGGTCCTCGATCAGCTCGACCCCATCGAGGACCCTTTGCCCGCGGATCTGCGTGAGGAACGTCAGCTGCTGCCGCTCGCGCAAGCGCTGCGCCTGATCCATCTGCCCGAGCACAAGCTGGACATCGAAAAGGCCAGAGACAGGCTGCGTTTCGATGAGGCGCTCGCGCTCCAGCTCGTGTTGGCCGAACGTCGGCACGAGGTCGAGGGGCGCACCGCCCCGGCGTGCCCGCCATCGCCCGACGGCATCGCCGCCGCTTTCGACGAGCGCTTGCCGTTCGAGCTCACCGAAGGTCAGCAGCAGGTACTCGCCGAGATCTCCGCAGACCTGTCCCGTACCCGCCCGATGCATCGCCTGCTCCAGGGCGAGGTGGGCTCCGGCAAGACGATCGTGGCACTCAACGCCATGCTCCAAGTGGTGGATTCGGGCCGTCAGTGCGCACTGCTCGCGCCGACCGAAGTCCTCGCCGCTCAGCACTATCGGTCGCTGCGCGCCATGCTCGGTGACCTCGGCAACGCCGGTGAACTCGGCGCCGCCGAGAACTCGACGAAGGTCGTACTGCTCACCGGATCGATGTCGACGGCCGCGAAGAAGGCGGCGCTGCTGGACGCGATGACCGGCGAGGCGGGCCTGGTCATCGGCACCCACGCCCTCATTCAGGACGCCGTGGAGTTCTACGATCTCGGCCTCGTCGTGGTCGACGAACAGCACCGCTTCGGTGTCGAACAGCGAGACGCTCTGCGGGCCAAGGCAAAGTTCGGGATCAGCCCGCACCTGCTGGTGATGACCGCGACACCGATCCCGCGGACCATCGCGATGACCACCCTCGGCGACCTCGAAACCTCCACTCTCACCCAGCTTCCCAAGGGCCGCTCACCGATCGTGTCGAAAGTCGTTCCACGCAAACTGCATCCGGGCTGGGTGGATCGGGCCTGGGAGCGCATCGTCGAGGAGGTCGGCCAGGGTCGCCAAGCCTATGTCGTGTGCTCGCGCATCGGCGAAGACCCGGACGCGCCACCGGCCAAGGGGAAGAAGGCGGACAAGGAAGGACCGACCACCGCGGCCGCCGTCGAGATGTACGAGACCCTGGGCGCCGGTCCGCTGGCGGGTGTGCGCGTCGGCCTGTTGCACGGCAGGCTGCCGTCCGACGAAAAAGACCACGTGATGCGGCAGTTCAACGACGGCAATATCGATGTCCTGGTCTGCACGACCGTCGTCGAGGTCGGCGTCGACGTGCCGAACGCGACCGTCATGGTGATCGTCGACGCCGACCGGTTCGGCGTGAGTCAGCTACACCAGCTGCGGGGTCGGATCGGGCGCGGCAAGCATCCCGGCCTGTGCTTGCTGGTCACCGATGCCGCACCCGGCGGCACGGCGATGGCGCGGCTCGAGGCGGTGGCGGCGACCACCGACGGCTTCGAACTGTCGGTGCTCGACCTGCGCCAGCGTCGCGAAGGTGACGTTCTCGGTTCGGCGCAGTCCGGTACCGCTCGCTCGCTGCGTCTGCTCTCGTTGCTCGACGACCTCGAAGTGATCACCGCCGCGCAGCAACTCGCCCGGCAGGTCGTCGCCGAGGACCCCGGCCTGGTCGGTCATCCGGGCTTGGCGGGCATGATGCACGCCGCGGTCGACGGCGAACGAATCGAGTACCTCGCCAAGTCCTGACCGCCGACCGCCTCAGCGTGGGGCGCGCGGATACGGCAGATCGGTACTGGTGTGTTCGGTCACCGCGAGCGGACGACCGATCTGCGGGAACGCGCGCTGTGAGCACGCGGGCCGCTCGCACACCTTGCACCCGGCCCCGATCGGCACCGCCACCAGCGGGTCGTCCAACTGCAGCCCCTGCGAGTACACCAGCCGGTCGGCATATTCGATATCGCAGCCGAGCGCGACGACGAAGTTCTTCGACGCCGTCGTGAAGCCCTGCGCGGCAGGGGGAGTCGTGCGCGCGATCCACAGGTAGCGGCGCCCGTCGGGCATCTCCGAAATCTGGGACAGGATGCGCCCGGGATGGGCGAAGGCCTCGTGGGTCACCCACAGCGGGCAGCTGCCGCCGACTCGGGAGAAATGAAAAGCCGTGGCGGACTGGCGTTTCGAGATGTTGCCCGCCCGGTCGGTGCGGACGAGGAAGAACGGCACACCGCGCTGTCCCTGTCGCTGCAGCGTGGCCAGGCGATGGCAGACGGTCTCGAAACCGACCTCGAAACGCAGCGCGAGCAGGTCGACGTCGTAGCGTAGTTCCTCGGCCGAGCGCAGGAATCGCCCGTAGGGCAGGATCAGCGCGCCCGCGAAGTAGTTGGCCAGCCCTACCCTGGCCAGCGTGCGGGATTCGCCGGTGAGCGCCCGGGATTCGGCGAGCACATTGTCGATCTCGCGGCCGTAGAGCAGCAGGCCGAGCGTTGTCGCGATCTGGAAGGCCCGCTGTCCGGGGCGCAGCCTCCTGGCCAGGGTGAGCGTGCGAGTGTCGGGGTCGTAGTGGCGCTTCGGGATGGTCGGGTCGGCGCCGTCGCCGCGCACCAGCACCGTCACGCCCGCGCGCTCCTCGGCGATCCTGGCCAGCTGACGATCCAGCGAGCCGATGCTGAGGCCGGATTCCTCGAACAGTTGCTCGGCGGCATGGTCGAGGGTCGAGATGTGATTGTGGTGGTCGTAGAAGAAGTCGCGCACGTCCTCGTAGGGCATGGCGGTGCCCGGTGCGCCGGTGGGTGTGTCGACGCGCGAGGACAGCAGGTCGAGCTGGTCGGTCGCCGCGCGGAGCCGCCGGTGCATCGCGATCACGATGCGCGCCACCTCCGGCAGCCGGGTCGCCAGTTCCTCGACCTCGGTGATCGGCGCGGTGTCGCCGCCGCCCGCGGCTTCCACCAGGACCTCGTGCAGATCCGAGACCAGCCGCGCATCGGAGTCGGCGGCGAAGAACTGCACGTCCAGGTCGAACGTCGAGTTGAGTTTCAGCAGAACAGGAATGGTGAGGGGACGCTGATCCCGCTCCAGCTGATTGAGATAGCTGGGTGAGAGGTCCAGCGACTTCGCGAGCGCTGCCTGGGTCATTCGCCGTTCTTCGCGCAGCCTTCGTAGCCTGGCCCCCGCGTACATCTTCCGCACGACGAAGATCCTAACGCGACTTGTTCGCAATGTTCGCTGAACGTCGGGAATGCCGACGCAGATGCCCAGTGCTGCAAGGGATTTTGCTCGAAGCTACTGATGCGTAATGTGCGAAGAACGTGCTGGTGAGCACCGATATGCTCCCGATGTGCCGAGCGCACCGGGGATTTCGCGCCCGTCTGCCGAACTGCTGGACGCCGACCACGAAAATACGCCTGTTCAGGCTGTTTCGGTAGACATTGCCGCTGTCGAGGTTGCAGAACGCAGTCGGGAGTTCGCCCGACCCGCGGCCCTGCGCACACCCCCGGCACGGTGGTGTTCGTGAACCACCGCGATCAGTCGGCTCGGTGTGGGTCCGAAGTCGCCGAATGAGCGCAGCCCGCCTCGCTCGCGCGGCCGGGTGTCTGTTCGGGGCCTGGCCGGTAATGACCTGCGGTCGCGCGCGGGAGTCACCGGGCGCACAGCCACCCAGCCGTCACGGTGAGATGTGACGGCCGGATGAACACGACTTCGCAGGTGGACGGCCTGCGGTGTGAAGATTGCCGCGAAGCCACCTTGCCTGTCCGGTCCCGGTTCGTGGCCGGGTACCGTAGGCCAATGTTCTCGAAAGTCTTGGTCGCAAATCGTGGTGAGATCGCTATCCGTGCTTTCCGCGCGGCCTACGAACTCGGCATCGGAACAGTCGCGGTGTTTCCCTACGAGGATCGCAATTCCGTGCATCGCCTCAAGGCGGCCGAGTCCTACCAGATCGGCGAAGAGGGTCATCCAGTTCGCGCGTATCTGTCGATCGAGGCCATCATCGACGCGGCGGTGGCCGCGGGCGCCGATGCGATCTACCCCGGATACGGCTTCCTGTCGGAGAACCCCGACCTCGCCGCGGCTTGTGCCGCACAGGGCATCACCTTCATCGGCCCCACCGCCGAGATCCTCAAGATGGCGGGCAACAAGGCCACGGCTATCGCGGCGGCCAAGGCGGCCGGACTGCCGACGCTGAAGTCGAGCGCGCCCTCGGCCGATATCGGCGAACTGATCACCGCATCGGCCGAACTCGAATACCCGATCTTCGTCAAGGCCGTCGCCGGTGGTGGTGGCCGTGGCATGCGCCGGGTCGCCGCACCCGAGCAATTGCGTGAGTCGATCGAGGCCGCCTCGCGCGAAGCGGAGTCGGCGTTCGGTGATCCGACGGTGTTCCTCGAACAGGCGGTGGTGAACCCACGCCATATCGAAGTGCAGATCCTGGCCGACCAGCACGGCAATGTGATGCACCTGTTCGAGCGGGATTGTTCGCTGCAGCGTCGCCATCAGAAGGTGATCGAGCTCGCGCCCGCTCCGAATCTGTCGCAGGAACTGCGGGAACGGATCTGCGCCGACGCGGTGGCGTTCGCCCGCCAGATCGGTTACATCAACGCCGGCACCGTGGAGTTCCTGCTGGACGAGCGCGGCAACCACGTGTTCATCGAGATGAACCCGCGCATCCAGGTGGAGCACACGGTCACCGAGGAGATCACCGACGTCGACCTGGTGCAGTCGCAGCTGCGCATCGCGGCGGGGGAGACCCTCGCCGACCTCGGCCTGAGCCAGGAAACCGTCCAGATCCGTGGTGCGGCCCTGCAGTGCCGCATCACCACCGAGGATCCGGCCAACGGCTTCCGGCCCGACACCGGTCGCATCACCGCCTACCGCACGCCGGGCGGTGCCGGCATCCGGCTCGACGGCGGCGCGAACCTGGGTGCCGAGATCGGCGCCTACTTCGACTCGATGCTGGTCAAGCTCACCTGCCGCGGCCGCGACCTGCCCGCCGCCGCCGCGCGCGCTCGCCGTGCGCTGGCCGAATTCCGCATCCGGGGCGTCACGACCAACATCCCGTTCCTGCTGTCGGTGCTCGACGATCCCGACTTCCAGGCGGGCCGGGTGACCACTTCGTTCATCGACGAGCGCCCGGAGCTGCTCACGTCGCGCGGGTCGGCCGACCGCGGCACCAAGATCTTGACCTATCTGGCCGACGTCACCGTGAACAAGCCCAACGGTGATCGCCCGACCACGGTGTACCCCTACGACAAGCTGCCCGCCGTCGATCTGACCCTGCCGCCGCCGGACGGCTCGCGCCAGCGCCTGCTCGCCCTCGGACCGGAGGGTTTCGCGAAGGCCCTGCGCGAGCAGAAGGCGGTCGGCGTCACCGACACCACCTTCCGCGACGCCCACCAGTCGCTGCTGGCCACTCGCGTGCGCACCAACGGTCTGCTCGGGGTGGCGGGACACGTCGCGCGGCTGACCCCTGAGCTGCTCTCGATCGAGGCGTGGGGCGGCGCGACCTACGATGTGGCGCTGCGGTTCCTGCACGAGGATCCCTGGGAACGCCTGGCGGCCTTGCGCGAAGCCGTGCCGAACATCTGCCTGCAGATGCTGCTGCGCGGACGCAACACCGTCGGCTACACGCCCTACCCCGAACAGGTCACGCGCGCTTTCGTTTCCGAGGCCGCCACTACCGGGATCGACATCTTCCGCATCTTCGACGCGCTCAACAACGTCGACCAGATGCGGCCCGCGATCGACGCGGTCCGCGAAACCGGCACTGCCGTAGCCGAAGTCGCGCTCAGCTACACCGGTGACCTGCTCGACCCGAACGAGTCGCTCTACACCCTCGACTACTACCTGAAGCTGGCCGAGCAGATCGTCGACGCGGGCGCGCACGTCCTGGCGATCAAGGACATGGCCGGTCTGCTGCGCGCTCCCGCCGCCGCGAAACTCGTGACCGCGCTGCGCAGCAACTTCGACCTGCCGGTGCACGTGCACACCCACGACACCCCCGGCGGTCAGCTGGCCACCTACCTGGCGGCGTGGCAGGCCGGGGCCGACGCGGTCGACGGCGCGTCCGCGGCCATGGCGGGCACCACCTCCCAGCCCGCGCTGTCGGCGATCGTGGCCGCCACCGCGCACACCGATCGTGACACCGGTCTGAACCTGCAGAACGTGTGCGATCTCGAGCCGTACTGGGAGGCCCTGCGCAAGGTCTACGCGCCGTTCGAGTCGGGCCTGCCCGCGCCGACCGGACGGGTGTACACCCATGAGATCCCGGGTGGTCAGCTGTCGAACCTGCGTCAGCAGGCCATCGCGCTCGGCCTGGGCGACCGGTTCGAAGAGGTCGAGGCCAAGTACGCGGCCGCCGATCGGCTGTTGGGGCGTTTGATCAAGGTGACCCCGTCGTCGAAGGTGGTCGGTGATCTCGCGTTGGCCCTGGTGGGTTCCGGTGTCGACATCGAGGACTTCGCCAACGATCCCGGCCGCTACGACATCCCGGATTCGGTGATCGGCTTCCTGCGCGGAGAACTCGGCACCCCCGCGGGTGGCTGGCCCGAGCCGTTCCGTACCAAGGCGCTGGCCGGGCGTAGCGAATCCAAGCCCGAGACCCCGCTGAGTCCGGCCGATCAGGCCGCACTGGACGGCTCCTCCGAGCAGCGCCGCGCGACGCTGAACCGGCTGCTGTTCCCCGGCCCGACCGCCGAGTTCAACACCCACCGGGAGAAGTACGGCGACACCACCGGGCTCTCGGAGAACCAGTTCTTCTACGGCCTGCGCCGCGGCGAGGAACACCGCGTGCAGCTGGAGAAGGGCGTCACGCTGCTCATCGGTCTCGAGGCGATCTCCGAGGCCGACGAGAAGGGGATGCGCACGGTGATGTGCATCATGAACGGACAGCTGCGTCCGGTCGCGGTGCGTGACCGGTCCGTCGCCTCCGAGGTGCCTGCCGCGGAGAAGGCCGACAAGAACAACCCGGGCCACATCGCGGCGCCGTTCGCCGGTGTGGTCACGCTGGCGGTGTCCGAAGGCGACACGATCCATGCCGGCGACACCGTGGGCACGATCGAGGCGATGAAGATGGAAGCGGCCATCACCGCACCGCGCGGTGGCGTGGTCGGCCGGATCGCGACCACGGAAGTGGCCCAGGTCGAAGGCGGCGACCTGCTGGTGGAACTGGTCACACGCGAGTCCGAATGACACGCATCGTCGCTGGTGTAGCGGGCGGGCGGCGCCTGAAGGTGCCGCCCGCCGGTACCCGTCCCACCTCCGATCGCGTACGCGAAGCCCTGTTCAGCGCGATCGACGCCCGCCTCGATCTGGACGGGACGCTGGTCCTGGACCTGTACGCGGGCTCGGGTGCGCTGGGATTGGAGGCTCTCTCGCGCGGGGCGCAGCAAGCTCTTCTCGTCGAGTCCGACCGAAAGGCGGCGGACGTGGTGCGCGCCAACATCGCCGAACTCGGCCTGCCCGGCGCGGAACTGCGGCTGGGCAGCGTGTCCGCAGTACTGAAGCAGGCCGCCCCGAGGCCCTATGACGTGGTGTTCTCGGACCCGCCGTACGAGGTGAGCACCGAGGACGTGATCGCCGACCTCACCGCACTGGCGAGCAACGGCTGGCTCGCGCCGGATGCGCTGGTGGTGGTGGAACGGTCGAGTCGCTCGCCCGAAATCGTGTGGCCCGCAGGCTATGCGGCGTTGAAGACCCGCAAGTACGGGGAGACCAGAGTCGAACTCGCCGAGTTCGGTGCTAGCGTCTGAACATGGCTGCTGCACTGTGCCCCGGCTCCTTCGACCCGGTCACCAACGGTCACCTCGATGTGTTCGCCCGGGCGGCCGCACAGTTCGACGAGGTGATCGTCACCGTCAATGTGAACCCCAACAAGCAGGGCATGTTCACCGTCGAGGAGCGCATGGAACTGCTGCGCGAATCCGTGGCGCACCTGCCGAACGTCCGCGTGGCTTCCTGGCAGGGCCTGACGGTCGACTTCGCCAAGCAAGAAGGCGTCAGCGCGATCGTGAAGGGCCTGCGCGACGCGGGCGACTTCGGCTACGAGCTGCAAATGGCCCAGATGAACCACAAACTGGCCGGGGTCGACACCTTCTTCATCGCCACCAACCCGTCCCTGAGCTTCCTGTCCAGCTCCTTGGTCAAGGAAGTAGCGGCCTACGGTGGCGACGTGAGCGACATGCTCCCGCCCGCGGTCCACAAGCGACTGCTCGAGCGCTTGGCCGAACGCAACAAGTGATCCCGCGAGACCCCGAACCCTCTAGCTCTCGCGGGCAGGGGGAACAGGCAGGCGGAACAGCCCTCGCAGGGCCAAAAAGCGCAGGCCGCCGACCGCTGCGGTGATGGCGAGGACTGTCAGCGCCTGGGTGATGTCACCCAGACCGGGCGCCCAGAAATCCAGTCCGGCCAAGGAAGCCGTCGTGATCGCGAGCCCGATCAGCGCGATCCCGCCGCCTTCCCACTGCGCCGTGAACCAGGTGACCCGGTCGGTGGCGTGGAACGTGAGCTGACGGTGGAATTCGTTGGCGATGATGGTGCTGACCACCGATCCGGCCACATTCGCGACCAGCGGGCCGATCCCGTGCATCGCGAAGAACAGCAGTACATAGGCGATGTTGCTGGACCCGCCGACGAGGGCGAAGCGGAACAGCTGGGGAAAGGGACGATCACCGCGCAGGTAGGTGAGAGTGCCCTCGAACTGCGGGCGGCGCAGTGCGGGTGCGAGCGAGCTCGGTGCCGCCACGGGAAACGGGCCGGTCCAGGGAGTGAACATGCCCGCGACGTGCGACACCGGACTCCTAGGAGTTTCCAGGAGGGTCATGTTCGACTCCGATCCCCAATGAACAGACGTCGAGAGTTACAACAGCGAATGGCGTGCGGTGCTTCCCGGCGGACGGCGTTGTCGTGCTCACCGATCGTAGCCGAAGTGGAGGGCTGCACTCCACTTGATAAGTGTGCGATCTTGGACACTGTCGCGACACACCGCGACGACATTCGGCACAGCCGCGCGCGACGGGCACACTGGGCGTCGGCGGTAGTGGTTTCGCCGTGAGTCCGCAGGAGGGTAGTGAGCATGTATCGCGTATTCGAAGCACTCGACGAACTGGTCGCCATCGTCGAAGAGGCGCGCGGCATTCCGCCGACTCGCAGTTGCATCGTGCCGCGCGGCGATGTCCTCGAACTTCTCGACGACGTCCGCGACGCGCTACCCGGTGAACTCGACGACGCCCAGGACGTCCTCGATCACCGCGACAAGATCGTCGGCGACGCCCGCAGCGGCGCCGAGACGACGGTGACCGCGGCCAACGAGCAGGCGCGCACCACGATCGACTCCGCGCGCGCCGAGGCCGATCGCATCCTCGCCGACGCCAAGGATCACGCCGACCGGATGGTCGCCGAGGCCACTGCCCACGCCGACCGTCTCGTCACCTCGGCCCAGGCCGAGGCCGACCAGGTCGTCGCCGACGGCAATGCCGAGTACGACGAGCTCACCAGCCGCGCTCAGATCGACGCCGATCGGGCCATCGAAGCGGGCAAGGCTTCCTACGAGCGCTCGGTCGCCGACGGCAAGGCCGAACAGGCCCGGCTGGTCGCCCAGACCGAGGTGGTGCGGGTCGCGCACGCCGAATCAGCCCGGTTGATCGACGAAGCGCAGGCCGAGTCGGACCGGGTGCGCACCGAATGCGACGACTACGTCGACGAGCAGATGGCCGATTTCGGCAACCGGCTCGCCGCGATGGAAGAGACGCTCAACACCACGCGGCGCTCGATCACCCGCGGTCGCCAGCAGATGCGCGGCGCGCCGGGCGCCGAATACGCCGCCGACCACCGCCGCTGACCGAATCGCGCGTTTTGAGTTCCGACGGGTTCCTGCCGTACTGTGGAGTGGTTGCCCATTATCCCGTCGAAGGTAAGTGAGACTTTTTCAGTGATGTCCGCCGGTTCCGGTTCGCCCACGCGTCCACGCAAGACCAATGGTCCTGTGTCGGAGGCGGGCTTCGTGCTGGATGTCCGCAATCTCGGCCGTCGGGCGGGGACCATGCGGGAGTTGCGGCGCACTGTCACCGACCACGGGCGGCTGGGTCTGGACCTGATCGCCATCCCGGCTGATGCCGAGGTGGAACTCGATCTGCAAATGCAGGCGGTCTCGGAAGGCGTGCTGATCACCGGCACGGCCTCCGCGCCGACGGCCGGGGAGTGCTCGCGCTGTCTCGAACCGTTCGACGACCAGGTGGAGATTCGTCTGACGGAGCTGTTCGCGTACCCGGACAGCACCACCGAGCAGACGACCGAGGACGCCGAGGTCTACCGCATGGAAGACGACCTCGTCGATCTCGAGCCGGTGATCCTCGATGCCATCGGGCTGGAGCTTCCGCTGCAGCCGCTGTGCTCGCCGGACTGTGCGGGCCTGTGCCCCGAGTGCGGTGTGCGGATGGCGATTGCGGGTCCCGATCATGGGCATGAGATACTGGACCCTCGCTGGGCGAAGTTGGCGAAATTTGCCACTGACGAGCCCGGTACCGGCGACCCCGCTGAGGGTTCCACCCCCTAATACCGATCCGCTCCCGCGGCAGGCGATGCCGCGCGGTCAGCGAATACCAAGAGGAGAAGTACCGTGGCTGTTCCCAAGCGCCGGATGTCCCGTTCCAACACCCGGTCGCGGCGCAGCCAGTGGAAGGCCACTGCGCCGACCCTGGTCACCTGCCCGAACCGCGCGTGTGGTGAGAAGACCCTCCCGCACATCGCGTGCCCGTCCTGCGGTACCTACAAGGGCCGCCAGGTCACCTCTGCAGTCTGATCGTTGTAGATCATTCCTAGCAACGTGACAGCCAGTAAAGACAATGTGGGCGCGGCCGATCACGCCAGCCTGCTCACCGCCCTCGGTGTCGACGTACGACCGGAGCTTCTGCGCCTAGCGCTGACGCACCGGTCGTACGCGTACGAGAACGGCGGTTTGCCGACCAACGAGCGCCTCGAATTCCTCGGCGACTCGGTACTCGGCCTCAGCATCACCGAGCGCCTGTATACCGAGCACCCGGAGAAGTCCGAGGGTGAGCTCGCGAAACTGCGCGCAAGCGTGGTGAACATGCACGCGCTCGCCGAGGTGGCGCGTGGCCTCGGCGACGGCGGACTCGGTCAGTATCTGCTGCTCGGTAAGGGCGAAGAACTCACCGGTGGCCGCGACAAGCCGAGCATCCTCGCCGACGGCATGGAATCGCTGCTGGGTGCGGTACACCTCGAGCACGGCATCGAAACCGCCCGCGTCGTGGTGCTGCGCCTGTTCGCTGATCTGCTCGAGCGTGGTCCCCGTATGGGTGCCGGCCTCGACTGGAAGACCAGCCTGCAGGAGCTCACCGCCGAACGTGGGCTGGGCGTGCCCGCCTACGAGATCACCTCCACCGGACCGGACCACAACAAGGAGTTCACCGCCACCACGGTGATCGCCGGTCGTCCCTACGGTACGGGTGTCGGCCGCTCCAAGAAGGAAGCCGAGCAGAAGGCAGCCGGGACGGCCTACAAGGCGCTGACCGCCGAGACCGCTGTCGAAGCGTGATCACGGCGGGCCGGAGACGGCAGCGGAACCTCACCACGCGTGCCTTCGACGGCACGCTCCACAGGGCTGCCTGACCCGTGCCCGAACTGCCCGAGGTAGAGGTTGTTCGGCGCGGTCTCGCCGACCATGCGGTCGGCCGGGCCATCGATACCGTCACCGTCACCCACCCGCGCGCCGTGCGCAGGCACGTCGCGGGTGGTGCTGACCTGGCGGCCAGGCTCAGCGGATTGCGGATCGACTCCGCGCAGCGGCGCGGGAAATATCTCTGGCTCACTTTCGACGAACCGGGCACCGCGCTGGTCGTGCATTTGGGCATGAGCGGTCAGATGCTCGTGCAACCCGCCGACGCGCCCGTCGAGAAGCACGCGCACATCCGTGCCGTGCTCGGCGACGGCGCCGAATTGCGTTTCGTCGATCAGCGCACCTTCGGCGGCTGGGCACTGGGCGAACTCGTCGAAGTGGACGGGACCGTGGTTCCCGATTCCGTGGCACACATCGCGCGCGACCCGCTCGACCCGCGCTTCGACCGCGAGGCCGTGGTCGCGGCCATCCGTGCCAAGAACACCGAGATCAAACGGGTGCTGCTCGATCAGACCGTGATCTCGGGGATCGGCAATATCTACGCCGACGAAGCACTGTGGCGGGCCGGTCTGCACGGCACCCGCATCGCCGCCGAACTCACCCGCCCGGTCCTGCGCACCCTGCTCGACGGAGTGAGCGCGGTGATGACCGAAGCCCTCGCCGTCGGTGGCACGTCCTTCGACGCACTGTATGTGAATGTGAACGGTGAATCCGGCTATTTCTCCCGGTCACTGGCCGCGTACGGTCGCGAGGACGAACCCTGCGATCGGTGCGCGACGTTGCTGGTTCGGGAACAATTCATGAATCGGTCGTCGTTTTCCTGTCCGAAGTGTCAACGGAAGCCTCGCCGCCGCTGATCCGGGCACGCTAACGTTTCCTCTGACAGGTCGTGACCGGCCGGGTCCGTGCAGGGAGGACGTTATGCGCAAGCTGACCTATTTCGTGGCTTCGACGATCGACGGCTTCATCGCCGCCGAGGACGGGACGCTGGATTTCTTCCCGGTGGGCGGGGACCACGGGCCCGCGATCATTTCGCAGTACCCCGAGACCTTGCCGACCAAGGTGCGTGAGGCGCGCGGGATCGCGGCGGGCAACATCTACTTCGACACCGTGATCATGGGCCGCAAGACCCACGACTTCGGGGTGCGCACCGGCACCGCGAGCCCGTACGAACACCTACACCAATATGTGGTCTCCACGACGCTGCCCGAGCCGCCCGCACCGGGGGTGGAACTGATCGCCGAGGATCCGACGGCCGCGGTGCGCGAACTCAAACGCCGAGACGGACTCGGGATCTGGCTCTGCGGTGGCGGCGAATTGGCGCAGACGCTGCTGCCCGAGATCGACCAGGTGTTCCTGAAACTGCACCCGGTGGTGCTGGGCAGCGGCAGGCCGCTGTTCGGCGGTGGGGCGAAACTGCCTGCGCCCGAACGGTTCCGGGTGATCACCAGCCGGGTCTACGCCGACGGCGTTGCGTTTCTCAAGTACAGCCGGATCAAGTAGCCGCGATGACATCGGCGGCTCCCGGTCCGGTGGCGGCGCTTCGTGAGGTCGGGTTCTGGCTCGAACGCGGTCGTGCCGAAACACACCGGGTGAAGGCCTACCGCCGAGCCGCCGATGTGGTCGCCGGGCTCTCCGACAGTGAATTCGCCACTCGTGCGAGCGAACACAGTTGGCGCGAGCTCACCGGGATCGGGCCCAAGACAGCGGCGATCATCGAACAGGCGTGGGCCGGTGCGGTTCCCGACTATCTGGTCGAGCTCCGTAAGGACGCGAAACCGATCGGGCCCGCGGGCGCGGAGTTGCGCGCGGCGCTGCGCGGTGATCTGCACACCCATTCGGACTGGTCCGATGGTGGAAGTCCGATCGCCGAGATGATGGGCGTAGCGGCAGCGCTGGGGCACGAATACTGTGCGCTGACAGACCATTCGCCGCGTCTCAAGGTCGCCAACGGTCTGTCCGCCGACCGGCTGCTGCGTCAACTCGACGTGATCGCCGAACTCAACGAGCAGATGGCGCCGTTTCGCATCCTCACCGGCATCGAGGTCGACATCCTCGACGACGGCACCCTCGACCAGCGGGCCGATCTCCTCGAACGCCTGGATGTCGTTGTCGCGAGCGTGCATTGGCACCTGCGCGACGACAGCGAGACGATGACCCAACGCATGGTCTACGCCGTCGCGAACCCCAACGTCGACATCCTGGGCCACTGCACCGGCCGCCTCGTCGAAGGGTCTCGCGGTACCCGGCCGGAGTCGTCCTTCGACGCCGAACTCGTCTTCGAGGCCTGCCGCCGCTACGGCACCGCCGTCGAAATCAACAGCCGCCCCGAACGCCGCGACCCACCCGGACGTTTGATCGAACTCGCCGTCGAGATGGACTGCTTGTTCAGTATCGACACCGACGCGCACGCTCCGGGCCAATTGGCCTGGCAGGGTTACGGATGCGAGCGGGCGCTGGCGCACGGCGTCACCGCCGAGAAGGTGATCGATACCTGGCCGGTGGACGAACTGCTGGCCTGGTGTGCGGAATCCTCAGGGTGAAGTCTTGCCCAACAATTGATTTCGATCTCGGATAGGCCGATTTCGGCCTGGTAGATATCAACCGCTGGTCAAGTGATCATGTGGTTCGAGTGGGGGATCGATGGATATTCCTTTGGAGCTGATTCTGTCGGCAATCGGTCTCGCCGTCGCATCGGCGGCGTTCGTGCGTGAGTTCGTCCTGGTCGGGCGGCGGCGGCTGGGGTACCGCTTCCAGATGGATACGCCGGTGACGGGCGAGACCGACACCGCGTCCCTGGTGGGTGCTTTGAACAACCTGAGCACTCCGGAAGCCGGCGGGCAAACGTTGGACCTGGCGAAGCTGTCGGTGGTGCTGATCCGCATCGAGAACAGCGGAACGCTCGCCATAGACACCGACGACTACACAATGCGCGGAGCCGATCCCCTGATCGGATTGCACGTCGAGTTTCCTGGCCGTGAGGTCATCGGACTGGCAGTGACCGAGCTGGACGGCCCGCCCGCCGACAACCTCGGCCCCGGGTCGGGCATCGGCAAACGGACCAAAGGGGAGGGCGAGCGCTTCGCGGGCGTGATCGATCTGCCGAAGGTGCAGCTCGAGCGGCGCCAGCATTACAAGATTCTCGCGGTGCTCAAGCGCGTGCACGGCGACGGCGAGCCCAAGGAACCGATTCTGGTCGGGGGCGTCAAGCGGGGAAAGGTTGTTCCGACGACCAGCCATGGCGGCCCGTCGAAGAAGCTGATGGCGTTGTCCGGATTCCTGGTGGCGCTGATCGCGGTGCAGGGTGTTATCGCTCTGCAGCCGGACCCGCCGCCGAGCGACTGTGCCGCAGGCGAACTCACGCTGGTCGGGTCCACCGCGATGGCGCCGATGATCAAGCGCGCCGCGGAGACCTACGGTGCGCGGTGTACCGACGCGAAGTTCTCCTTCGACTTCCACGGAACCACGCAAGGTCACGACAAGATGGTCGAGTCCGCGCCCGCGCGGAATATGGTCTCGATCGGTGAAGGTCCCAAGCTCGACAGCTATCGAACATTGTCAGAACGGGCGATCGCCGTAGCGGTCTATTCGGTCATCGCGCATCGCGAACTGAACCTGGAAAACCTGACCGTGCAGCAGGTTCAGGACTTGTACGCAGGGCGGGTGCAGAACTGGCAGCAGGTCGGCGGTCCCGACCTTCCGGTGACGCTGGTCGACCGCCAACCCGGGTCGGGAACCATGAACGCGATCAACTGGCGGCTCGGCATCACGACCCGCGAGTCGGAGGCCACCACCTCGTGTCTCGGCAGGCCGGCCGAGCGCAGGCATTGCCGCGCCGATACGACCGCCGCCATGCTCGGCGCCGTCGCTGAGATTCCCGGCGCCATCGGTTATGTGGAGACCGCGGCGGTGACCGACGATGTCAAGGCGATCATGTTGGATGGCGTCGCCGCCACCAAGGAGAACATGCTCGCGCACACCTATCCGTTCTGGTCGGTCGAATACGCACTCACCGACTACCCCGATGGCAGGATTCCCGCGGATTCGCTGGCCGCAAACTTCATCGAGTACCTCATTCACGGGCGCGGCAAACTGGTTATCGAGCAGTTCGGCGCCGCGGCATGTGTAGAACTGGCGACGCCGAGGGAATGCACCCCCTAACAGATCGCCGATGATTCGCTGGATTCACCGCGTCATGCACAGCAAATGCGTGGTAAGGCCAGGCTGGCCATCGTCGGGTTCGCAAAATTCACCGCTCTGACCGTGGCGATCTTGAAATCTGTACGGCGTAGAGCAGGTCTGACCGCGTAATCTCCTGCCCTGGTAGGGAATCGAAACAGAACTTTTCAGCAACATGCTGGTTTACTCAGTGGTAGCGGGGTACGTTCTTTCACGGCCCCTCTGTTCAGGCGGGCACCCGAAACGGTGCGCATTGCGTCTGGCCAGGCCAACCATGCCCCATGGACGGCGGTGAAGCTTTCGTCTCCACCTCCGCCGAGGCGGCCACCTCTTGTTCGCGCAAGTGTTGCGAGGTTGAGTCCCTGGAAGGAAGGTCATGAGTACAGACACGTCGGCAATGTCGCCGACCGGTTTGTCCGCGTCCGATCTCTATTCGATCGATCACCACGGTGGTCCGCTCCGGATCGCTATGGTCGTTCCACCGTATTTCGATGTTCCACCCAAGGCCTACGGCGGCGTCGAAGCCGTAGTCGCCGATTTGGTCGACTCATTGTGTGAGCGTGGCCATCACGTCACCCTGTTCGGTGCGGGCGTCGACGGTACCGAGGCGAATTTCGTTCCGCTGTGGGACCGGATCCAGCCCGAACGGCTGGGCGACCCGTTCCCCGAAATCGTGCACGCGCTGCGGGTGCGCCGCGCCATCGAACGGCTGGCCGATACCGAAGGCATCGACCTGGTCCACGATCACACTTTCGCCGGTCCGCTCAACGCGCCCGCCTACGCCAATCTCGGATTGCCGACGGTGGTCACCGTGCACGGCCCGGTGCAAGACGATTGCTACCGCTATTACAAGGAACTGGGCGAGGAATGCTCGCTCGTCGCGATCAGCGACCGCCAGCGCGCGCTGGCGCCGGACCTGCCGTGGGCGGGCCGGGTGCACAACGCGTTGCGGCCCGATCAATGGCCGTACCAGACCGAGAAGCAGGACTACGCACTGTTCCTCGGCCGCTTCAGCGACGACAAGGGTCCACATCTGGCTCTCGACGCCGCCCACGCCGCCGGCATGCCGCTGATTCTGGCGGGCAAGTGCAGTGAGCCGCCGGAGAAGGCCTACTTCGAGGAGTTCGTGCGACCGCGAATGACCGACCAGGATCAGATGTTCGGTCTCGCCGACGCCACCGCCAAGCGTAAACTCCTGTCCGGAGCAAAGTGTCTGCTGTTCCCCATTCGATGGGAGGAGCCGTTCGGCATGGTGATGATCGAGGCGATGATCTGCGGAACGCCGGTGGTCGCGTTGCGCGGCGGTGCGGTGAGCGAAGTGGTGGTCGACGGGGTAACGGGGCGGATCTGTGACGATCCGGCCGAACTGCCCGCCGCCATCGCCGAAGTGCAGACCTACGATCCGGCGGTCTGCCGCAAGCACGTGGTCGACAATTTCAGTGCCGACACCCTCGGCCGCGGCTACGAGAAGGTGTACCGGGAGTTGCTCGCGCGCACCGCGATCGGGTACGACGCCGCGTACGCGATGCCCATGCCCTTCGGCGCGGCAGCCACAGGGCGCGCATGAGTGGCGACAGCGCCTCAGCACCGAGCCCCCTCAATGCGGGCGAACCCGCGGGGCTCGGTGGCGGTGGCGGCAACATCACCCTGGTCGAAGGCGGCACGTTCTGCCTGTCCGACCGGCTCGGCGATATCGAGCCGGGCAAGCCGCAGGGCCTGTTCTTCCGTGACGCCAGGGTGATTTCGCGCTGGGAGCTGATGATCGACGGCAAACGGCCCGAGGCGCTGTCGGTGCTGAGCCCGGAGGCCTTCGCGGCGCGGTTCGTGCTGCGCAGGCCTCCGCAGCAGGGCCGGGCCGACAGCACCCTGCTCGTGGTGCGCGATCGGCTCGTGGCCGAGGGCATGCACGAGCTGATCACGCTGGAGAACATGAGCCGCGAGGCGACGGCGGTGGTGCTCGAACTGCACGTCGACGCCGATTTCGTGGATCTGTTCGCGGTGAAGGAGGGTCGTACGCACGGGCGCCGCGCGGAGATGACGACCACCGACGGCGAACTGTTGCTGCACGATCGCGCGGATCTGTCGCGTGGGCTCGCACTCACCTCGACCGTCGAGCCGATGGTGTTGCCCGGCACCATGATCTGGCGGGTCGTGGTCCCGGCGGGCGGGCGCTGGCAGACCGAGATCACGGCGCAACCGGCGGGCGCCGCGCAACGCCCGCAGACCACCGGAACCCCCGGTGAGCGCTACCGGGCGAGCGAGCCCGTGCGCAAGATCCAGGCCTGGCGGGCCACCGCCACCGATATCTCCGCCGACTCGGGCCTGCTCAATCAGATCCTGCGCCGCAGCGAAAGCGATCTCGGCGCGTTGCAGATCCACACCGACTCGGGCACCAATCGGCCGTTCGTGGCGGCGGGCGCGCCATGGTTCATGACGCTGTTCGGGCGGGACTCGCTGCTCACGGCGTGGATGTCGCTGCCGCTGGAAACCGATCTGGCACTGGGCACTTTGCAGCAGCTGGCCGAGTTGCAGGGCCAGACGATCGACCCGCTCGTCGAGGAGGAGCCGGGCCGGATCATGCACGAGATGCGGCGCGGGCCCTCGGTCGGGCAGGTGCTCGGCGGGCAGATTTACTACGGAACAGTCGATGCCACGCCGCTTTTCGTGATGCTGCTGGCGGAATGTCTACGGTGGGGCGCTGATCCGGCTTCGATCGCGACCCTGCTGCCCGCGGCCGATGCCGCGATCAGCTGGATCACCGATTTCGGTGACCGCGACGACGACGGTTTCGTCGAGTACGTGCGCGCCACCGACCGCGGGCTGATCAACCAGGGCTGGAAGGACAGCTTCGACGGAATCAACGACGCCGCAGGCCATATCGCCGAGGCGCCGATCGCGTTGGCCGAGGTGCAGGGCTATGTGTACGCGGCGTTCCTGGCTCGCGCGGAGCTGGCCGACGAGTTCGGCGATCCCGAGCTGGCCGTGCGGATGCGTGAGCGGGCCGAGGAACTGCGGACCAAGTTCGCCGAACAGTTCTGGCTACCGCATTACGGGTGGTATGCGGTGGCTTTGGACGGCCGCAAGCGGCAGGTCGACGCGTTGACCAGCAATGCGGCACACTGTTTGTGGTCGGGCATCGCGACCGACGAGCACGCCGAGGTGCTGATCCGGAATCTGTCGCGCGCGGAGATGGATTCGGGTTTCGGACTGCGGACGCTCGCCTCGGATATGGGTGCCTACAACCCGATGAGTTATCACAGCGGGTCGGTGTGGCCGCACGACACGGCGATCGCTGTCGCCGGGTTGATGCGGTATCAGCATGTGCCCGGCGCGGTGGAACTGGCGACCAAGTTGTCGGGCGGGTTGCTCGATGCGGCCGCGGCGTTCGACGGCCGGTTGCCCGAGCTGTTCTGTGGGTTCCCGCGGTCGAGATTCGCCGCACCCGTGCCGTATCCGACATCGTGCTCGCCGCAGGCCTGGGCGAGTGCGGCTCCGTTGCTGCTGGTACGGTCGTTCCTCGGGCTCGATCCCGATGTGCCCGCCAAGACGTTGACCCTGCGGCCGCAGGTGCCCCCGGCATGGGGGTGTGTGCGGATGTCGGAGTTCCGCCTCGGCGAGGGGGTGACCGTGGATCTCGAGGTCTGCGGGTCGGCGGTGACTGTGACGGGTCTCCCCGAAGGGTGGGCGTTGGTGACCGACGAGGACCAGCAGTAGCAAGGCAGGCTCGGGCGAATCGGGGCCGGATCCGTGATGGATCCGGCCCCGAGCGCTGTTCAGCCGCGCAGCGGGTAGTGGGCGTCCACGTCGAGGTTGAGTTCGACGACATTCACCCGTGGCTCGCCGAGGAAACCGAGTGTGCGACCGTCGGTGTGCGCGGCGAGTAGTTCGCGCACCTGGGTGGCGGTGACCCCGCGTGCCCGGGCGACCCGTTCGACCTGGATGGCCGCGTATTCGGGGGAGATGTGCGGGTCCAGTCCGCTGCCGCTCGCGGTGACCGCGTCGGCGGGGACGGCGGCTCGAGCCGGTGCGTCACCGAGGATCGGGATGATCCGACCCACGGAGTAGTCCTCGCCGTCCTGCGCGCACTCCACGGTGACGCCGCGGAAGGTGGCGAGGAACGGCTGCGCGGGACAGCGTTGGTTGACGCTGACCACCCGCACCGGCTGCGCCACATCGCCGTCGGCGCCGCGCGGCCCGATCACCGAGAGCACCGCGCCCACACCCTCTTTCGTGCAGAACTGCCGGGACCCGTCGACCCCCTCACGGTCGCCGATCTCCTTCGAGCGGGTGCACACCGTGGTGAGCAAGCCGGCGCGGGCGGCGGTGTCGACGATGTCCTCCGGGCCGAGATTGCTCGCGGCGGTGGCCAGCGGGTCGTAGCCGTTGCCCGCGACCGACGGACGGCTCTGGAAGTACTGCACCAGGGCGCGGCCGTCGGTATCGGTGAACGACTGCCCGATCAGGCTCGAGCCCACCAGTTCTCCGTCGCGCTCGATGAGCGAGCCTTCTGCGTTCTCGTCGAGCCCCGGCAGGTGGGCGATCGCGAAAACGGCGACGGGGTAGACGATTCCGGTGATCACGGTCAGCACGAGCAGAGCGCGCAGGGCGGCCAGGTGCTGTCGGATCCAGGTCGATGTGCGCATTGTTCAGGCCATCCCGGGGAGGAGTTGGACGAGCAGGTCGATGAGCTTGATGCCGACGAACGGTGCGATGATGCCGCCGAGGCCGTAGATGGTCAGGTTGCGGCTCAACAGTTTCGAGGCGCTGCTCGCCCGGTAGGTCACACCGCGCAGGGCCAGCGGGATGAGCGCCACGATGATGATCGCGTTGAAGACGACCGCGGACAGGATCGCCGATTGCGGGCTGGCCAGACGCATGATGTTCAGCGCGTCCAGGCCGGGGAACAGGGCCACGAACAGCGCGGGAATGATCGCGAAGTACTTGGCGATATCGTTGGCGATGGAGAACGTGGTGAGCGCGCCGCGAGTGATCAGCAACTGTTTGCCGATCTCCACGATCTCGATCAACTTGGTCGGATCCGAGTCCAGATCGACCATGTTGCCCGCCTCCTTGGCGGCCGAGGTGCCGGTGTTCATCGCGACGCCCACGTCAGCTTGGGCCAGGGCCGGGGCGTCGTTGGTGCCGTCGCCGGTCATCGCGACCAGGCGCCCGCCCGCCTGTTCGGACTTGATCAGCGCGAGTTTGTCTTCGGGGGTGGCTTCGGCGAGGAAGTCGTCCACTCCCGCCTCGTCGGCGATGGCCTTGGCGGTCAACGGATTGTCACCGGTGATCATCACGGTCCGGATACCCATGCGGCGCATCTGCTCGAAGCGCTCCCGCATGCCGGGCTTCACCACGTCCTCGAGCCGGATGACGCCGAGCAGGCGTGGTGTGCCGTCGCGGAGTTCACCGACCATCAGTGGGGTGCCGCCCGAGGCGGAGACGCCGTCGACGATCGCCGCCGCCTCGCGCGGTATCGAACCGCCTCCGGCGCGGACCCATGCGGTGACCGCGGCGGCCGCACCCTTGCGCAGTTGGTGCCCATCGGTGAGGTCGACACCGGACATGCGCGTCTGCGCGGTGAATTCCACCCAGCCGGCGCCGGGCAGTTCGCCCGCGCTGCGTTCGCGCTTGTTGAACACCTGCTTGGCGAACACGACGATCGAGCGGCCCTCCGGTGTTTCGTCGGCCAGGCTCGACAGTTGCGCCGCGTCGGCCAGTTCGTCGTCGAGGATCCCTGGGACAGGGATGAATTCGGTCGCCTGACGGTTGCCGAGGGTGATGGTGCCGGTCTTGTCGAGCAGCAGGGTGTTCACGTCACCGGCGGCTTCGACCGCACGACCGGACATGGCCAGTACATTGCGCTGCACCAGACGATCCATACCCGCGATGCCGATGGCCGAGAGCAGCGCGCCGATCGTGGTGGGGATGAGGCAGACCAGCAGGGAGACCAGCACGATGCCGGTGATGCCGTGCGCGTCCAGCGCCGGCGTGTCCGCGATGCCGGGGTTGTTCGACTTGGCGAAGATGGCCAGTGGCTGCAGGGTCGCCACCGCGAACACGAAGATGATCGTGAGTGCGGCGAGCAGGATGTTGAGCGCGAGCTCATTGGGCGTCTTCTGCCTGCGCGCGCCCTCGACCAGCGCGATCATCTTGTCGATGAAGCCGGCGCCGGGTGTCTGGGTGATCTTGACGATGATGCGGTCCGAGAGCACCGTGGTGCCGCCGGTGACCGCACAACGGTCGCCCCCGGATTCGCGGATCACCGGCGCAGATTCCCCGGTGATGGCCGATTCGTCCACCGAGGCGATGCCGTCGACGACATCCCCGTCGCCGGGAACGATCTGGCCCGCGTCGACGACCACGACGTCACCGCGACGCAGTGCGGGCGCGGCGATCTGTTCCTCGACGAGCAGACCGCCGGGGGTCCAGTCGGTCAAACGACGAGCAACGGTGTCGGTCTTGGCTTTTCGCAGTGCATCGGCCTGCGCCTTGCCGCGGCCCTCGGCGACCGCCTCGGCCAGGTTGGCGAACACGACGGTGAGCCACAGCCAGATGACGATCGCCCAGGCGAACAAGCTGGGGTCACCGATCGCCAGGATCGTCGACCAGACCGCGCCGACTTCGACGATCAGCATGACGGGGTTCTTCCACAGGGTGCGTGGGTCGAGCTTGCGGACCGCGTCGGGGAGCGAGGTGAGCAGGAGCTTCGGGTCGAGGACGCCTCGGCGGGCGTCTCGCGCGCGTGTTGCGGGTTCGATGGTGGAACTTGTCATTTCAGTGGATTCCTTCGGCGAGCGGCCCGAGCGCGAGAGCGGGCAGGAAGGTGAGCGCGACCAGGATCACCGTCACGCCGACGACCATGCCGACGAACTGCGGCCGGTGCGTCGGCAGCGTGCCGATCGATGCGGGAGTGGCGCCCTGTTCGGCCAGTGATCCGGCCAGAGCGAGCACGACGATGATCGGCAGGAACCGCCCGAACACCATCGCCAGGCCGAGCGCGGTGTTGAACCACTCGGTGTTGGCGGCGAGTCCGGCGAAGGCGGAGCCGTTGTTGTTGGCCGCGGAGGTGAAGGCGTACAACACTTCCGAGAGCCCGTGCGGGCCGGTATTGAGCATGCTCGCCCGTTCGCCGGGCAGTGCCATCGCGACGGACGTACCGATCAGCACGATCAGCGGACTCACCAGGAAATAGGCGGCGGCCAGCTTGATCTCGCGCGGGGTGATCTTCTTGCCGAGATATTCGGGGGTGCGACCGACCATCAGGCCGGCCACGAACACCGTGATCACCGCGAGGATCAGCATGCCGTAGAGACCGGAACCGACACCGCCGGGCGCCACCTCGCCCAGCTGCATGTTGAACATCGTCATCATGCCGCCGAGGCTGGTGTAGGAATCGTGGAACGAGTTCACCGCACCGGTCGAGGTGAGCGTGGTGGCCCCGGCGAAGGTGGCCGAATTCGCCACGCCGAAACGGGTTTCCACCCCTTCCATCGACGCGCCGATCGCGGTCGGCACCGTGCCGTGGTGCTGGAGCTGGAACAGATTGATGAGCGCGATGCTGGTCAGGGCGATCGTGGTCATCACCGCGACGATCGCGTAACCCTGCTTGGTACTGCCGACCATCCGGCCGAACGTGCGTGGCAGCGAGAACGAGATCACCAGGAGCAGGAAGATCTCCACGAAGTTCGTCCAGGTGGTGGCGTTCTCGTACGGATGCGCGGAGTTGGCGCCGTAGAAGCCGCCGCCGTTGGTGCCCAGTTCCTTGATCACCTCCTGGCTCGCCACCGGGCCACCGGTCAGTGTTTGCTGGGCCCCGCCGACGGTCTGCGCGATCTGATCGTGCAGATGGAAGTTCTGGATGAGGCCACCCGCGACGAGCACGATCGCGAAAACGAAGGCGATCGGCAGCAGGATGCGCACGACGGTGCGTACCAGGTCGACCCAGAAGTTGCCCAGCTCGCCGGTGTGGCGGCGGGCGAAGCCGCGGACCAGCGCCACCGCCACCGACATGCCGACCGCCGCGGAGACGAAGTTCTGCACCGCCAGGCCGGCCATCTGCACGAGATGGCCCTGGGTCGACTCGCCGGAGTAGTTCTGCCAGTTGGTGTTGGTGACGAAACTGACCGCGGTGTTCCACGCCAGCGCCGGGGTCATCTCGGTGCCCGGATCGGTCAGATGCAGCGGCAGCGCCCCCTGCACCAGCTGGAAGAAGAACAGAAACAGGATGCCGACCGCCGAGAACGCCAGCACGCTGCGGGCGTAGATCGGCCAGGTCTGCTCGACCTGTGGCTTCGCGCCGATGGCGCGGTAGATCAGCCGCTCGACGCGAGAGTGCTTGTCGGCGTTGTACACCCGGAACATGTAGTCACCGAGCGGTACGTGCACCAGGGCCAGCGTGATGACCAGGGCCGCCACGAAGGCGATCCCCGCTGTTGTTGTGCTCACCTAGAACCTCTCGGGAAAGAGCAGGGCCGCGACCATGTACACGGCGACGAGAACGGCCAGGGCGAGGCCGGCGAGGTTCGCGATCACAGCTTCTCCACCCCCCGCTGGATCACTCCGAGCAGCGCGAAGATCGCCACGGTGAGCACCGTGAACACCACGACAGACATTTCCAACCTCCTCGACGCTCCGAGGTGAAGCGCCGAGGTGAGTGAAACGCCGTTTTCGGGCTCGGCGCGGTTTCCTTACGACTCCTTAGCGCCGAACGGCGCCGCCTTTGCGCAATGTTGACGCGCGGACGTGCCGATGCCGTCAAGTCCGGCTCGATAGCCGTCAAGAGTCCGTAAAGATCGGGATCAGGCGAATCTCGCGCGGTAGACAGTGGTGCACCGGCAGGCGAAGGGCGCCGCCGGTCTCGAGTTCGCGGAAAGTGAGATCGCGGTGTCTGTTGTGCCATGGGCGGTGATCGTCGGTTTCGCCGGATCGCTGCTGCTGATCCGGGTGATCGATCGGCTGAATACCTCGCCGGCGCCTGCCGTCGGTGTGTTGGCGGTGCGCCCGCCGAATCCGGCGCGACAACACGCGATGATGGACCGGTGAAACGCGGACAGCTGCGCATCTACCTCGGTGCGGCGCCGGGCGTCGGCAAGACCTACGCCATGCTCGGCGAAGCGCATCGGCGGCTCGAACGCGGCCGCGATGTGGTCGCGGCCGTCGTGGAGACGCACGATCGTGCCAAGACCGCCGAACTGCTGGACGGGATCGAGCGGATCGCGCCGAAGATGGTCGCCTATCGGGGGACCGAGCTACCCGAACTCGATGTCGACGCGGTGCTCGCGCGCCACCCCGCGGTGGTACTGGTCGACGAACTGGCGCACACGAACGCGCCGGGCAGCGGGCACGAGAAGCGCTGGCAGGACGTGGCCCAACTCCTGGACGCGGGTATCGACGTCATCTCCACGGTGAACGTGCAGCATCTCGAGAGTCTCAACGACGTGGTCCAGCAGATCACCGGCGTCGAGCAGCGCGAAACCGTGCCCGACGCGGTGGTGCGCGGCGCCGACCAGGTGGAGCTGGTCGATCTGACCCCGGAAGCGCTGCGGCGCAGGCTCTCCCACGGCAATGTCTACGCCGCCGACAAGGTCGACGCGGCACTGCGCAACTACTTCCGCCCAGGCAATCTCACCGCGCTGCGCGAACTCGCGCTGCTGTGGCTGGCCGACCAGGTCGACGCGGCGCTGGCCCGGTACCGGGCCGACCACAAGATCACCGAGCTGTGGGAGGCGCGCGAACGCGTCGTCGTCGCGGTGACCGGAGGGCCCGAGTCGGAGACGGTGGTGCGCCGGGCCGGGCGGATCGCGTCGAAGTCCAGTGCGGATCTGGTTGTGTTGCACGTGGTGCGCGGTGACGGGCTGGTCGGGGTGTCGACCGAGCGAATGACCAAGCTGCGCGAGCTGGCGGCCGGTCTCGACGCCTCGCTGCACACCGTGACCGGCGACGACGTGCCCACCGCCCTGCTCGATTTCGCGCGCGAGGTCAATGCCACCCAGCTGGTGCTCGGTACCTCGCGGCGTTCGCGCTGGGCGCGGATACTCGACGAGGGCATCGGCGCCACTGTGGTGCAGCGCTCGGGCAAGATCGACGTGCACATGGTGACCCACGAGCAGGCCAACCGCGGGGTGCGCAGGCATTGGCTGCGGCCGCGGCGGCCGGTGACCGCGTGGCTGGCGGCGGTGGTCGTGCCGGTGCTGGTGAGTGTGGTCTGCGGGGTCTTCCTCGACGGGTGGCTGGAACTGGGCGGGCTGAGCGCGGTGTTCTTCGTCGGCGTCGTCGCGGTCGCGCTGTTCGGTGGTGTGCTGCCCGCCGCGGCCTCGGCGCTGCTGTCGGGACTGCTGCTGAACTGGTTCTTCGCTTCACCGCGCTACAGCTTCACCATCGCCGAGCCGGACAACTTCGTCACCGTGGTGGTGCTGCTCATCGTCGCGGTGGCCGTCGCGGCGCTGGTCGATGTCGCGGCGAAGCGAACCTCGCAGGCGCGCAAGGCATCACGGGAAGCAGAGCTGTTGACGATGTTCGCCGGGTCCGTGCTGCACGGCGCCGACCTGCCCGATCTGCTCGAGCAGGTGCGCGAAACCTACGGGCAGCGCGCGGTGAGTGTCCGGTGCGGTGATCAGATCGTCGCGGCGGTCGGACCCGAGCCGCCGACCGGGCTCGCCGATGCCACGACAGTCATCGAAGCTGGTGACGCGCGCAGCCACTTGCTGCTGGCCGGCCGGTCGATCGACTCCATCGACCGGCCGGTGCTCAACGCGGTCGCCAATCAGGCCGTCGGGCTGGTGCGCCAAGCGCGCTTGGCCGAGGAAGCGGGCGCGGCGGCGGCGCTACTCGAAGCCGACCGGCTGCGGCGCGCGCTGCTCTCGGCGGTCAGCCACGATCTGCGCACGCCCCTGGCAGGCGCGAAAGCGGCCGTGTCGAGTTTGCGCAGCGATGACATCGAGTTCTCGGCGCAGGACACCGCCGAGCTGCTGGAAGCGATCGAGGAGTCGGTCGACCAGTTGACCGCGCTGGTGGGCAATCTCCTCGACTCCACCCGCCTGGCCGTCGGGGTCGTCACGCCGCAGCTGCGGCAGGTGTACATGGACGAGGCCGTGCATCGCGCGCTGGTGAGCGTCGGGATGGGCACCCGTGGCCTGCGCCGGGCGGCAATGGACCGGGTGCGGGTCGAGGTCGGTGAGGTGTCCGTGCTCGCCGACCTCGGCCTGCTCGAACGCGTGCTGGCCAACCTGATCGACAACGCCCTGCGGCACTCCGGTCGCGAATCGCCCGTGCGAGTGACCGCCGAACACGACGGCGACCGAGTATCGATCGCGGTCGTCGACGCCGGCACGGGCGTCCCCTCGGGCAGCGAGGAGCAACTGTTCGAACCCTTCCAGCGCCTCGGCGACCGCGACAACACCACCGGCGTCGGCCTCGGCCTGTCGGTGGTCCGCGGTTTCGTCGAGGCGATGGGCGGCGCCGTGCGCGCCGAGCCGACCCCTGGCGGCGACTTGACCGTGCTCGTCGACCTACCGTCGGGCACACCCGCGCCGACAGCACCAGCCGACTCCCGAGGAAAGTGAGCACATGGGTAACCCATCGGGAACGAGCCAACCGGTCGACCCGCTCGACAGCCGGCGGCCGACGTCGCATAACGGCGCGCGGGAGTCCGGCTCGACGGTGGGCGAAGGCGAGGGACAGACGCGGGCAGGCGGGGGAGCCAAGGTGCTGGTGGTCGATGACGAGCCCCAGATCCTGCGTGCGCTGCGGATCAATCTGTCCGTGCGGGGGTACGAGGTGATCACCGCGGGTACTGGCGCCGCCGCGTTGCGCGCTGCTGCGGACAAGCATCCCGACGTCGTCATTCTGGATCTTGGTCTACCGGATATGGACGGGATCGAGGTGCTGGCCGGGCTGCGCGGGTGGACCTCGGCGCCGGTGATCGTGCTGTCGGCGCGCACCGATTCGGCCGACAAGGTCGAGGCGCTCGACGCGGGCGCCGACGACTACGTCACCAAGCCGTTCGGAATGGACGAGTTGCTCGCGCGCCTGCGCGCGGCGGTGCGGCGCGGGGCCAGTGCGACCGACGCTGTCGACCCGATCGTGGTCACCGACTCGTTCACCGTCGACCTCGTCGCCAAGCAGGTCACCAAGAAGGGTGCGCCGGTGCATCTGACCCCGACGGAATGGGGCATGCTCGAGATGCTGGTACGGAACCGGGGAAAACTGGTGGGGCGCAAGGAACTACTGCGCGAGGTGTGGGGTCCCGCCTATGCGACCGAGACCCACTACCTGCGCGTCTATCTCGCGCAGTTGCGGCGCAAACTCGAAGACGACCCGGCCGACCCGCGTCACCTGCTGACCGAGGCCGGGATGGGGTACCGCTTCCAGGAATGAGCGTCGACCACCGACCGCGCGGGCCGGACGCCGACTTTCGCGGCAGTGACCGGACGGCATGAGCCGCGCGGAGACGGGCATGCCAGGATCAACATATGGCTGAGCAGACCGCACCCGTGACCAACGCCCCCACCGAACTGTGGGTCGAGCGCACCGGAACCCGTGCCTACACCGGGCGCAGCAACCGTGGCGCCGAGGTGTTGATCGCCTCCCAGGGCGTACCCGGCGCTTTCACCCCCGGCGAGTTGCTCAAGATCGCGCTCGCCGCCTGCACGGGGCTCAGCTCGGACCTGCCGTTGTCGCGTCGACTCGGCGACGAGTTCGACGCCACCATCCGCGTCTCCGGTGATGCCGACCGCGAGAACGAGCTCTACCCGCAGCTCGACGAGGTCCTCGAACTGGATCTGTCCGAACTGGACGAGCAAGCCCGCGAACGACTACTCGTCACCGTGCAGCGTGCCGTCGACAAGGTGTGCACCGTGGGTCGCACGCTCAAAGCGGGCACGAAGGTGACGTTGACCTTCGACATCGACGCATGAGCGCGGAGCCGGTACGACTGAGCGCCTGGGTGCACGGGTACGTGCAGGGCGTGGGCTTCCGGTGGTGGACGCGCTCGCGCGCACTGGAACTGGGCCTCGTCGGCTATGCGCGCAATCACAGCGACGGTCGCGTCCACGTTGTCGCCGAAGGGCCACGAACGGCGGGCGAGAAATTGCTGGAACTGCTACGGTCCGGCGAAGCGCTCGATAGTTCGCAAGCCATCGGGCACGCGACACACGGTCTGTCCGGGCGCGCGCCCGGGCGGGTGGACCTTGTTGTGGAAAGCTGGGAGCCCGCGCGGGGCGACATGACGGGATTCGAGGAGCGCTAGTGGTGACTTCGGGGAGGGGGCGGCAGCGGTGAGCACACAGAACCCTGGTCCGCCCGATCGACCGGAACAACCCTCGGACGGCGAACCGCAGAGATCGCCGTGGACCCCGCCCGACCCGGGTGCGGGCTGGCAACCAGCGGATCCGAACGCCGGTGCGACACCGCCGGATCCCGATCCGGGTGCGGACCAGCCCGGTGACCAGGCGCGTCGCGGCCGGATGGCCAGGCAGGAACCCGGCCGCACCCAACCGCGTCCGCCGACCGTCGGCGAAGCGCGCGCCAGGGACAAGGCACGCAAGCAAGCCGAAGCAGCCGAGCGGGCCGCGGCCGCGGCGGCCGAGGAGAAGCGGCGCAACCGCAAACGCGTGATGATCGGCGGTGTCGCCATCGTCGGTGTCGCCGCGCTCGTCGGCGGCGGCTACCTCGCCTACCGTGCGGTCAGCGCACCCGACCAGGTGACGGCCTCGTGCGTGCAGATCGACGAGAACGGGCAGGAAGTCGTTGTCCCCGACGAGAACTGCGGCGACGGCAAGACCAATTTCCGCAGTGACGGCGGCGGCCACGTCGGCGGGCTGCTGATCCTGGGCTGGCCGCAATACCGCTACCACTACGGCGGCACCCCGACGATCGGCAAGCCACCCACGGGCGGCACGTCGGTCAAACCGCGCAATGCCGAGATCAAGACCAAGACCGGCACCACGGTGCAGCGCGGCGGACTCGGCAGCAAGTCGACCGGCGGGAGCGGATCGTAGATGCGGCGTAACAAGAGCACGCCACGCCCGGACTGGCAGCAGATCGTCGAGAAACAAGGGCTCGTGTACGGCGCGCCGGGGCGCGACGCCAGTGGACAGCCCCGTCCGTACTGGGACGAGTCGGTGCACTACGAGTTCTCGATGGACGAGATCCTCGCGCTGGAAGCCGATGTGGAACTGCTGCAGTCGATGTGCCTGCACGCCGCCGAACACGTCGTGCTCACCGAGCGCTTCGCCGATTTCGGTCTGCCGGAATGGACTTGGGGCCCGATCGCCGAATCGTGGCGTCGCAGTGACCCTTACGTGTACGGACGCTTCGACCTGCGCTACGACGCGCGTCGCCCGGCCAAGCTCCTGGAATACAACGCCGACACCCCCACCTCGCTGCTCGAGGCCGCGATCATCCAGTGGCACTGGCTGCAACAGGTGTATCCCGGTGGCGACCAATGGAATTCGCTGCACGAGAAACTGGTGGAGCGCTGGACCGAACTGCGCGGCGTGCTGCCCGGTACCGAGCTGCACTTCACCTGGTCGGGCGCCGACGCGACCGGCGAGGACAACGTCACCACCGCCTACATGCAGGAGACGGCGGCCGAAGCCGGATTCGACACGGTCGCACTGCCGATCGAGGAAGTCGGTTTCGACACCGAGCTGAACCGGTTCGTCGATCTGGCCGAGGCGCCGATCGAGTCGATCTTCAAGCTGTATCCGTGGGAATGGATCCTCGACGACGACTTCGGCAAACGCGTCGTCGCAAGCTTGCCCGCGACCGCATGGGTCGAACCGCTGTGGACCACGCTGCTGAGCAACAAGGCGATCCTGGCGGTCCTGTGGGAGATGTATCCCGGCCACCCCAACCTGCTGCCTGCCTACCTCGACAATCCGCACGAGCTCACCGAATACATCCGCAAACCCAAGCTCGGCCGCGAGGGCGCGAACATGACCATCGTCGGCCCCGGCATGGAGACCGCGACCGGCGGCGTCTACGGCGCCGAAGGTTTCGTCTACCAATTGCTCGACCCGCTACCGGAGTTCGACGGGATGCGCCCGGTGCTCGGCGCCTGGGTCGTGGGCGACACCGCGGCGGGTCTGGGTATCCGCGAAACCGCCGGCCTGATCACCGATGACGGCGCCGCGTTCGTGCCGCACCGCATCGTCGACTGACAACTGACCTCACAACATTGTTCGAAAGGACCACCATGACCGCCCTCGCCCTGGAGTCGGGTTATTGGAGTGCGCTCGGTGAAGGCGTCGGCGCCATCATCCTGTACTGCCTGATCGGCCTCGTCCTCATGCTGATCGGATTCTTCGCCATCGACCTCACCACACCCGGCAAACTGCGCGATCTGGTGGTGGCGGGCAAGCCGAACGCGATCATCGTCTCCGCCGCGGGCATGATCAGCATGGCGTTCATCGTCGTGTTCGCGGTACTGGCCACCGGCGGCAGCGGCAAGCTGTCGCAAGGGCTGATCGCGGCGATCGTGTACGGCCTGGTCGGCATCATCGCGCAGGTGATCTCGGTGCGCGTGATCGAGAAGGTGACCGGCATCGACATCGGCCGCACGCTGCACGCCGAGACCTACACCCCCGAGGTTCTCGTGGTCGCCGCAGCGCACTTCGCGCTCGGCCTCGTGGTCGCCTTCGCCATCCTCTGAGCTGCTCCCGGCGGTTGACATCGCACTGTGGAGGGTGGACGCTGGAACCAGCACTTCATGGTGGATGTTGAGGGAGAGGACGTCGGCATGGATATCACCCCCGGCACGCGCGCGTCCGACGCCGAACGCAACGCGATCGTCGCCCAGCTGGGTACGCATCTGGCCGACGGCCGGCTCGACCTCGGCGAGTACGACCTGCGCGTGGCCAAGGTCTACGCGACGACCACGCGCGATGAGCTCGCTGTCGTCCTGTCCGACCTGCCACCGCTGAGCAAACAGCAGCAGGCCGCCGCGCCCGCGCAGCGCGAGCAGGGCACGCGGTTCCCGATCTGGCAGCGCATCGAGGCGGGCTCCTGGCTCGGTGTCAGCGTGATCGTGCTGGTCATCTGGGGTCTGATCTCGCTGACCGCGGGTGAGCTCACCTACTTCTGGCCGATGTGGGTGATCGGTCCGTGGGGCGCGGTGCTGGTCTTCCGCGTGATCACCGGCTGGGAAGCGACCCCCGGCACCGAGACTCATCTGCGCCAACTCCACAAGCAGATGAAGCACCTGGACCCGCACCCGAAGCGCATCGACCCGCACTGACCGCAAACCTGCCGCTACATCCGCTAAGCTTTCGCGAGCACATGGGTAGGTAACTCGTCGGCAACCGGCTACCCGAGTCACCTTCATCACCGCTGGCCGCGTGCGATGCCCGCACGCACTGGGGCCCGGCCTGATCGCGGAGAGGCGGACGAGCGCTCTTGCATTTGAAGAGCTTGACGTTGAAGGGCTTCAAGTCCTTCGCGTCCGCAACCACGTTGCGCTTCGAACCGGGCATCACCTGTGTCGTCGGCCCCAACGGTTCCGGCAAGTCCAATGTCGTGGACGCACTGTCCTGGGTGATGGGTGAGCAGGGCGCCAAAGCGTTGCGGGGCGGGAAGATGCAGGACGTCATCTTCGCCGGAACAGTCGGCCGGGCAGCGCTGGGGCGCGCCGAGGTGACGCTGACGATCGACAACTCCGACGGTGCGCTGCCCATCGACTACGCCGAGGTGTCGATCACCCGGCGCATGTTCCGCGACGGCGCGGGCGAGTACGAGATCAACGGCAGCACGTGCCGGCTGATGGACGTCCAGGAACTGCTGTCGGACTCCGGTATCGGGCGCGAGATGCACGTCATCGTCGGGCAGGGCAGGCTCTCGGCGATCCTGGAATCGCGGCCCGAGGACCGGCGCGCGTTCGTGGAGGAAGCCGCCGGTGTGCTCAAGCACCGCAGGCGCAAGGAGAAGGCGGTCCGCAAGCTCGACGCGATGCAGGCCAACCTCGCCCGGCTCACCGACCTCACCACCGAACTGCGCCGCCAGCTCAAACCGCTCAGCCGTCAGGCCGAAGTCGCTCGCCGCGCGCAGACCGTGCAGGCCGATCTGCGTGACGCCCGGCTGCGGCTGGCCGCCGACGACCTGGTCACCCGCCGTGGCGAGCTGGAATCCCAGCTCAGCAAAGAGGCCTACGCCCGCGAGCAGCAGACCAAGGTGCAGACCGAACTCGATGCCGCCAATGCCGCACTCGCGCAGCAGGAGTTCCAGCTGTCGCGGCTGAGCCCCAGCGCCGAGGCCGCCGCGCAGACCTGGTTCCAGCTCTCGGCACTGGCCGAACGCGTGAACGCCACCATCCGTATCGCCGCCGACCGCGCCAGGCACCTGCACACCGAGGCCCCGAGCGGAACCGGTCGCGACCCCGAGCAGCTCGAGGCCGAAGCCGACCGGGTCGAGGCCGAAGAGGCCGAACTGCGGTACACGGTCGAGATGGCCACCGAGACCCTCGAAGCCGCGCGCGAAGCCCTCGCCGAGCGTGAGCATGCCGCCAAGGCCGCCGAGCAGGCCCATCTGGCGGCCGTGCGCGCGATCGCGGACCGGCGCGAAGGGCTGGCACGGTTGTCCGGCCAGGTCGACACGTTGCGCACGCGCGCGCAGTCCGTCGACGCCGAGATCGCGCGTCTGTCGGTGGCTATCGCCGACGCCCGTCATCGGGGTGAGGCCGCGCAGGTCGAATACGACTCGGTGCAGGACGAACTCGGCGAACTCGACGCCGGGGAGAAGGGTCTGGACGCCCAGCACGAACACGCCGTCGCCGCGAAGGACCTGGCCGACGAGCGCGTGCGAGAACTGCGTGAACTCGACCGCGAGGCGAGCAAACTGGTCGCCAGGTTGGGCGCGCGCATCGAAGCGCTCGGGATGAATCTGGCGCGCAAGGACGGCGCGGCCTGGCTGCTCGAGCACGGGGTGGGCGGCCTCGGCGGACGACTGTCCGGGCTCTTGCGGGTGCAGTCCGGGTTCGAGGCCGCGGTGGCCGCGCTGCTCGGTCCGCTCGCCGACGCGATCACGGCCGACACCGCGACCACCGCCGACTCGGCGGTGCGCGAATTGCGCGGCGGTGACGGCGGCCGGGTGGCCTTCGTCTTCGCTACCGAGGCGACGATCCCGAGTGTCCGGGGCGAGTTGCCCGCCGGTGCGCGGTGGCTCGCCGACGTGCTCGACGGCGACGACCGGGTTCGGGCCGCGTTGGCCGCGCTCACCGCGGGCGTCGTAGTCGTCGATGATCTGGCTGCCGCCACCGAGCTCGTTTCGCTGCGCCCGCACCTGCGGGTGGTCACCCGCGACGGCGACCTGGCCGGTGCAGGCTGGATCGTCGGCGGTTCGGAACGGATGCCGAGCCAGCTCGAGGTCCAGGCCGATATCGACACCGCCACCGCGGAATTGGCGGCGGCGCAGCGGCGCGCCGAGGAACTGGAGGCCGCGCTGGCCGGGGCTCTGGCCGAACAGTCCGACCGCAAGGACGCCGCCGACCACGCGCTGATGGCGCTGCACGAATCCGATCAGGCGCTGTTGGCGATCTATGACCGGCTCGCGCGCGTCGGGCAGAGTGCTCGCGCGGCGCAGACCGAGGGGGAGCGGCTGGCCACCCAGCGCGCGGAAGCCGAAGCGGCGCGGGAGAAGTCGCTCGCCTCGCTCGCCGAACTCGAAGACCGGTTGCGCCACGCCGAGATCGAACACGACGGTAGCGACGACAGTGTCGGCGCCGCGAGTACCGAAACCGCGGGCTACGCGCGGGAGGAAGCCGCCGCCGCGCTCGCCGAGGCCCGGACCATGGAGGTAGAAGCGCGACTGTCCGTACGAACCTCCGAGGAGCGCGCGGAATCGGTACGCGGCAAGGCGGATTCGCTGCGCCGGGCGGCCCGCGGTGAACGGGAGGCCAGAGCTCGCGCGGAGCGTGCGCAGGCCGCCCGGCGCCAGGCCGCCGCCGTCGCCGCGGCGGTCGCCGAATCGGGAACCGAGATCAAGCACGAACTCGAGCAGGTGGTGGCCACCGCTGCGGCCCGGCGTGACGAATTGGTCCGTCGCCGTGGCGAATGCGCCGCCGCGCTGGAACAGGTGAAAGAACGCGCGCGGGCGCTGAACACCCAGCTGGCTCAGCTGACCGACGCCGTCCACCGCGACGAGGTCTCCAAAGCCCAAGCGGCCCTGCGTATCGAACAGCTGGAGACGACGATCTCCGAACAGTTCGGCATCGCACTCGCCGACCTCGTCGCCGAATACGGGCCCGATGTGCCGTTGCCGCCCTCGGCGCTGGAGCTGCACGAGTACGAGCAAGCCAAGGAGCGCGGCGAGCAGGTGAGCGCGCCGCAGCCGATGCCCTACGACCGGCCTACCCAGGAGCGCCGCGCCAAGCGCGCCGAGAAGGATCTCACCACGCTGGGTAAGGTGAATCCCCTTGCACTGGAGGAGTTCGCGGCCCTGGAGGAGCGCTACACCTTCCTCGCCACTCAGCTCGAGGACGTCAAGAACGCGCGCAAGGACCTCCTCGATGTGGTCGCCGAGGTCGATGCGCGCATTCTCCAGGTGTTCACCGAGGCCTATGCCGATGTGGAGCGCGAATTCGTCGGCGTCTTCAGAAAACTGTTCCCCGGTGGCGAGGGCAAGCTGATCCTCACCGACCCGTCGGACATGCTCACCACCGGTATCGAGGTCGAGGCTCGCCCGCCCGGCAAGAAGGTCAAACGACTCTCGCTGCTCTCGGGCGGCGAGAAGTCGCTCACCGCGGTCGCTCTGCTGGTCGCCATCTTCCGCGCCCGGCCTTCCCCGTTCTATGTGATGGACGAGGTGGAAGCGGCCCTGGACGACACCAACCTGCGCCGTCTGATCGGCCTGTTCGAACAGCTGCGCGAGAAGAGCCAGCTCATCGTCATCACTCACCAGAAGCCGACCATGGAGATCGCCGACGCCCTCTACGGCGTGAGCATGCGTGGCGACGGCATCACCCAGGTCATCTCTCAGCGGCTCAACCGAGCCGAGGTCACCGACCCCGAGCCGATCGGCGCACCCGCGTAGTTCCGCTGTCGGTCCTGATGGTCGCGGCGATCACGATCGCCGTCGCGGCGACGGTAGCGGTCACCGGCCAGCCGAACCATGCGACCGCGGCCGCACCGAACGCGGTGCCGAGGCTGCCGCCGACGAAGTACACCAGCATGTACACGCTGTTGAAGCGCGCGGGAGCCGCCGGATCGATCGCCAGCACGGTGCTTTGATTGGCGACCTGCGCGGCGAACAGACCGGCGTCGAAGAGGGCGAGACACAGCAGCGTCACCGCGGTGTTCGACAGCGTGAAGCCGGCGAGCACCGCGGCGCAGCCTGCCACCGCGAGGCCCAGCAGGATCACGCGCGGTGCGCCGACCCGGTCGGTCGCCGTGCCCGCGACCCGCGTGGCCAACATGCCCGACAGCCCCGCCAGGGCGTACAGGCCGATCCGCTCCGCCGAATACGAGAACGGCGGCTCGGCGAGCGCGACCGCGAGACCGGACCACACCGCGCAGAACGCGAAGAACCACAGCGCGCCGCGGACCGCCGCGATCCGCAGGGCGGTGTGCCGCACTACCAGCAGGGGCAACGAACGCAACGTCGCGAGGTAGCCGTGCTCGGTTGTGCCCCGAGCGGACGGCAGTATCGCCAGGCAACCGAGGGCGACCACCGCGCAGGCTGCCGCGAAGACGAGTTGCATTCCGCGCCAGCCGATCTCCTCGGCCAACCAGCCGCCGACGATCCGCCCGGCCAGGATCCCGGCCGAGATCCCCGCGGTGACGGTGCCCAGGATCGTCGCACGCCGATGCGGTGGCGCGAGCCGGCCCGCCACCGAGCTGAGCCCGGCGCCGACCGTCGAACACACACCGATCACGCCCAGTGCCGCGCCCAACTGCCACACGCCACTCGCCGTCGCGCCCAGTGCCGATGCCGCTGCCAGCACGCCGAATTGGACGGCGAGCAGCCGTGCGGGCGAGAAACGGTCGACCAGCGGGACCAGCAGGCCGAGGCCGATCATGTACCCGACCGGACCGCACGCCAGCGCGAGCCCCACGGCGGCGAGCTGGGCCCCCAAGGAATCCGCCACCTCAGCGATCGCGGGTTGTAACGGGTAGAGCGTCGATGTCCCCAGCGCGGCGGCCAGCGACATGAACAAAACGACGGAACCACGGACGGCAATGCCGGGGTGCGCCGTGACGGCAGGTTCGGTATTCACAACGACCGACGGTAGGAAGCGGCCGTGCCGGTCGCTGGCGGGATCGCGCCATCACCGTCGCCGCCGCTACCGGTCGGGGTGGTCGGCCGAAACGGGGCGCCGCCGACCCGGCTCGGCTACTTCACAGCAGATCGCTGACGTCGTCGGGCACGTCTACCGCGTATTTGCGCAGGATGTCCATGGAGATGACCTCCAGCGCGTTCTCGTGGGTGGCGGCCAGCACCACGGGTGCGGCGACGCCGTCCTCGTGGGCGTGCAGCCAGCGGACCGCTACAACGCACCAGCGGTCGCCTGGTTGCAGGCCGGGGAAGTTGTTCTCTGGGCGGGGGGTACTGAGGTCGTTGCCGATGGAGGCCTGATGCTCCAGGAATTCCGCCGTCACCACGGTGCAGACGGTGTGGCTGCCGAGATCCTCCGGACCGGTGCTGCAGCAGCCGTCCCGGTAGAAGCCCGTGAGAGGATCGGCGCCGCACTCTTCCAGCGGCCCCCCAAGCACGTTTCGATCGGTCACTCCGCCGATCCTATGGGGCAAGCGCCAGAAGTTCCGCAGGACAACGAATCTGTAGTGTTTCCGCCACGCCGCGACGCGCCCGGAGACGTCGCGCCGACCTGCCCCGTAGACGCCGCCGACGTGCGGTAACTCCCCGCACGAATAGACTCGCCGGGTGAGTTCGCAAGCGTGGATCCTGATCGCCGCGATCGCCGCCGTACTGCTGGTGGCGCTCGTCGCGGGTTTCGTCCTGTACAAGCGGCGCCAGATTTCGCTGGCCCCGCCCGAGC
>JACIXH010000189.1 GCA_014360565.1 Nocardia sp. | reverse complement strand
CCCACCCGTGCGCCGACGCGCACGGCCCGAAACACCTGTCCGAGCGCGCCCCACATTCCCACTGACGAGGGAAGGCCTCACACCATCGGGTGCGAGGCCTTCTCGTCGGTCACGCGCTAGCGAGGACCAGGTCGTTTCATCGACCTATGGGGCTGATTCAGCCGCCGAAGGAGCCGGTCCACAGGGTGTTGACCAGGCCGTGGAGGGCGGCGCCGAAGGTGTCGAAGAGGCCGTTCAGGGCGGCGCTACCGGTGTCGATGATAACGGGGATCATAGTAATTCCTCTGTTTCTCGCATAGGCCCAGCCGGAGCTGGCTTACGAATGGCATATCGAGGCCCGAACACCACGAGTTACGGATTTTCCGAATTAGTGACACTGGTAACAGTCCGGCCACAAGACCACCCCCACCTGGCAGTTTCGCGCGATACCTCATAATTCTTAATCAATACTGAGAGCCCTGTGAGATTCACCTGGGGGCATCCGATAAGACAGAATTTCCGTTGCCCCCAGGAATAGGGGCACCGCTACGCACCGTCACACACAAAGCCGGATCGGGTCGCCGGGACATGGTGGATCATCGCGCCGTACACGCCTCCACAGCGGCTGCGTCGCTCTCGCCCGGCGGGGCGGCGATCGACGAGTGGGCACGCCGCAGCCCAGGCGACACCTCGCCGCCGATCGGCATACCGGCGAGCATGCGCAGCGCCAACCGGACGAACGCGAAATGTCCGCCCACGGCGCGCGGCGAACGGGCCAGCGAGGCGACAGTGCAGGTGCCGGTCGGCGCGGGGCGGCCGGCGAATCGGTCGGTGAGCCAGTCGAGAATCGCCGGGACGATGAGGAATTCGAGTGGCAGGTGCGCGCCGCGGCGCACTCGCAGGTAGCGCACCCTCGCCCCAGCCCGCTCGTAGCGCCGAACGTGGGCGTCGATGTCGGCGACGGCGATCACCTCGTCGTTCACCCCCTGGACGATGAGCAGTGGCGCGGCGGGCGCGCGAGTACCGGGTTCGATGTCGGCGAGGATGGCACCGAGGACGGGCTCGGCGAGTAGTTCTTCTATGCCATCGCGCAGATGCCGAGACACATCGCGGCAGGCGAACCGCAGCAGCAGCGCGAAGATGCTGCGCACTTCGGCTTCACCGAGCAGCAGGCGGTACCGCGCGTCGAGGTGATCGTGCAGCACTGGACCGAGCTCGGGGTAGGCCCGCCGCAATCCCGCCACGAATGCCGCGGGAAACCCGGCGAACCAACCGCCGTTGAGCCGAACGAACGCCGCGGCCGGGTCACCGACCGGCGAACCTGCGGCCGCGCCCACGATATTCAGCTCCGGCGCGTACTCGGCGGCCAGTTCCGCGGCCCACACTGTCGCCAATCCGCCACCCGAATAGCCCCACAGCGCAACAGCACCGGCCGACGTCAACGCCATCGGGGCGAATCCGAGCGCGGCCCGAATCCCGTCCAGCGCGCGATATCCGGGCTCACGCGCCGCACCGAATCGACCGCCGAGTCCCTCGTGGTCGGGCACCGACACCGCCCACCCCTGTTCCAGCGCCATCGCGATGATCGGCAGTTCGAGCGGCGCGATCGAACCGATGGTCCACGCACCGCGCCGCAACGCATACGACGGAAAACACTGCGGTGCGACAGCATCGATCGCGCACTGAAACGAGATCAACGGCCGGGGCCGCGCTGACGCACCCCAGGGCAGCAGCACCGTCGTCACCGAGACCTCCGGCGTGCCGTTGAGATCGCAAGTGCGATAGAGCAATTGCCACGCCGTGATCCGCTGCCGCACCACCCCGAACAGCGCGACCTCCACCGGGCGCGACCGCACCACCGTCCCCGGTGCGAGCGCGTCGATGCCGGGCGGGGTGTCGTAGAACGGGTCCTCAGGCGGCAGCAGGGGCGCGGCGTGGCGGGTGACGGCCTCGGCGGTCACAGGCTGCCACCCCCACCGAAGAACCACGGGTTGAACGTGCAAGCCAAGGCCGGACTGCCTTCCGGATCGAGGGCGCGTAGCGCGATCGAGGCGGCGCGCGGCGAATACATCATGGTCAGGTGGTCGGAGAGGTCCTGCTCGCAGCCGTCCTGCAGGGCGATGTTGTCGACGGTCGCGCTCGGCCCCGCCCGCAGAAAACCGAGTTCGAGCGGATTCATCACCTCGTCGTAGCGAGAACCGACCACGGTGTAGTCGACGCCGGGCACGGTGTCGCCGGTGGCGTTGAGCGTGGTGTAGAACGGCGAGCCCACGGCCTGCTCGACGTTGGACGCGCCGATGATCGGCCGATAGAAGCCCATGATGTCGATGCCCGCGTTGTTGATCATGCGGCCGAGGGTGGCGATCCCCAGCAGGGCGGTGCCGTGATGGGTCGCGCCGAAACTGACCAACGCGCCGACTTTGCCCTGGCCACCTTCGAACTTCAGATAGTGACCGGCGATGGTGCCGCCCTGGGAGTGGCCGACGATGTCGACCTGGTCCGACCCGGTCGCCGCGCGGACCCGCTCGATGAAGGCAGCGACCTGTCGTGAGGAGTCGGCCATCGGGCCCACCCCGAAACGGCCCGGCAGCACAGAGCCGAGACCCCCGGACTCGAGCAGCCCGGATCTGCCGTAATTCAGGGCGAATACGCAGTACCCCGCCCGCACCAAGCGTGGCGACAGCGCGGCGAAGGTGTCGTAGGCGTTGAGCCAGGTTCCGTGCAGCAGTACCACCGGGCGTGGGTGCCGTTGCGACGGCTCGCAGTCCCAGCGGTTCGCCCCGGGCGGCGCGGCGTCGGGGTGGAGCAGACCGTAGGCGAAGGCAGGCAGGTAGGCCGACATCTCCGGGCCCTCGCCGAGGGTGTCGGAGGAGCGGCTGCCCGCCGAACCCGCACCGCTGCCCGTGTCGGCGACCGCGGTAGGAGTTCGGCCGTCGGCGGCGGCCACGGTGCCAGCGTCGATGTAGTCGGCGAATGACGCGATCGTCGGCTCCGGGGTGGGAGCCGCAATGGCGCGGCCTGCGGCCGCGGTCAAAATGGCGGCGATGCCGGCGCAGAACAGCGCGCGACCAAGGGGATGCCTCGTTGCATTCATGGGGGGTCACTTCCGTAGATCCGCGTCGGCGAACCAGCTCGAACGCGCTCTGCGAATCTATGACCCCGGCCACAGGGCTGTCACTGCACCGGGCAACGAGAAACCGTGGGCGAGACTGGCGCGGGAGCCAAGGTCTGGACGTTTTCGATCGGAAGTTCCTGCTCCGGCCTGTCTTCGGACACAATCGGGGTCATGCTCGCCGAACACCCTGTGTCCGAACTGCCCGCTCTGCCCGCGCTCACCGCCCGCCTGCTGACCCGCTGGCCGCAGATCTCCGAACGCATGCTCGCCGACGGTCTCGGCGCCAACGCACCGGCCGAACTGCCCGACGGCCACTTCACCGCGGAAGTCCTGCCGACGATCTACGCGTGCGGTCGGGCCGTGCTCGAGGCGATCGGCGCCGACCGGGAGTTCACCTATGCCGAGGTCGCGGCGTTCGTCGCTCCGGTCGCGGAGCGCCATGCGGAGGACCGGCTGCCGTTGCCGATGCTGATCGGCGCGATCCACGGGTCGGCGCAGTCGGTATTCGCCGAGGCGCTGTCGTTGGCGCTGCCCACCGAGACCGCGGAGATGGCGCGGGTCGGCAACCGCCTGCTCGAACTGCTGCGCCACATCAATATGACGGTCGTGGAGACCTACACCGAGGTCGAGCAGTCGATCTACCACGCCGAACGCGAGGCACGCCGGGAGCTGTGTTCGGCGCTGGTGCGCGGTCTGCCCGCCGAGGAGCTCGCGGCGCGCGCCGACACCGTCCTCGCCGACCACTACACGGTGCTGGCGGTCCACCTGAGCGAGCCGCCCCGCGTCGGTACCGCGGCCAACCTGGTGACCAGGCGCCGCATCCGGGTGTTGCAACGCGCGTTGGACGAGCTCACTACTACCACCACCCCGGCTACCTTCGACGGCACCCACGGCATCGCGTTGCTGAGTCGCAGTTCCGAGACCGACGTCATCGAGGCCGAGAAGTTCGACGAACTCGCCGACCGCCTGCGCGCCCAGTTCGGTGTGCCGGTGTATCTGGCCGAATTCTCCGGGATCAGGCGGGAGGCGATTCCGGCCGCGGCCAAGGACGCGACCGAACTGACCGAATTGGCGCGCCTGCGCGGTAAGCCCGGCGGTTGCTATCGACTCGACGATCTGCTGCTCGAATATCAGCTCACCCGCCCGGGCCCGGCCCGAGAACGTCTGGCGCAGCGGGTGATTCCGCTCTTGAGCAGTCCGCACCTGATCGATGCGCTGGAAGCACATCTGGTGCACGGCGCCGACCGCAAAACGGCGTCACGACTGATTCACGTGCATCCGAATACATTTACCTACCGGCTGCGCAGAATTGCCGAACTCACCGGCCTCGACCCCGCCGATCCGACCGATTCGCGCATGCTCGCCGCATCGCTCACGGTCTATCGATTGGATTCACTCGGCAACGAAAAAACCCGCTATTCGACGTGTGCTTCGAATAGCGGGTAATTCGTTTCCCGACAAGGAAAGTCTTACATCAGCGCGCTGTTCACAGGTAGGCGCTGCAGGTCGGCCAGGCGCCGGGACCCTGCGCGGCCAGCACGTTCTCGGCCACGCGGATCTGCTCTTCACGGCTGGCGTTGTCGGCGGTGCCGGTGCCGCCATAGGCTTCCCAGGTGCTCTGCGAGAACTGCAGGCCGCCGTAGTAGCCGTTTCCGGTGTTGATGTTCCAGTTGCCTGTGCTCTCGCACTGCGCCACTGCGTCCCAGTTGTTCGCCGAGGCGGTCGCGGTGGTCAGACCGGCCGGAACGGCGATCATCGCGCCGGCAACAGCGGCAAGGCCAAGGGCACGGGTGGTGAACTTGCGATTGAAAGACATATGAGCATTCCTGTCTGCGCCCACCGACTCGGTGATGAAAACTACCGCGTCCCTGCCCCTCAGTCGTGTCGGGGATCCTCGAATCGTGGGGCAGGCTTTCCGGCGTTCAGCGATTCGATTCGGCTCGGTTGGTGTTCAAGCCGTGATCGAATGTAGCTGGAATGCTCGCTGAGATCACGTACCGATTACGGAGCCTTTTGTAGCGGATATTGTCCAAAGGAACGCTGTTCATCGCAGGTCGACCGTAATAAATCCGTAATCACATCACTGTCGTTAATGCACATAAATGTGACGGGGGTCATATGCCTTCGGAGAGCTGCGTCACGTTTCTTTCCCGGCAATTCGGGCACCCTGTGAATGCCGCGCCATGGGGCATGGGCGCGAAGGAGGGGTAACGAGCACTTCCCGGACCCCCGCTCACCGGTATCGGGATGGTCGCGGCTCGGCCGGTCAGGCGAGTAGACGCCGTTCGGTAGCCACCGCGACCGCCGCCGCGCGCGTGTCGACGCCGAGTTTGTCGTAGATACGACCGAGATGCGTTTTCACCGTGGCCTCGCTGATGTGCAACGCACGGGCGATTTCGCGGTTGCCGAGGCCGTGGGCGAGCTGACCGAGGATGTCACGTTCGCGGGCGGTGAGCGTCGGGCCGGGGTTGCGCATCTTGGCCATCACCTTGGCGGCGACCGGCGCGGACAGTGCGGTCTGACCGCTCGCCGCCGCGTGGATGGCGGCGAACAGTTCCTGCGGCCGCTCGGCCTTGAGGAGGTAGCCGGTGGCGCCTGCCTCGATGGCGCGGGTGATGTCGGCGTCGGTGTCGTAGGTGGTGAGAACCAGCACGTGCGGTGCGCGAGCCCGCTCGGTGATGCGGCGGGTCGCCTCGATGCCGTCCATGTCACCACCGAGTTGCAGGTCCATCAGCACCACGTCCGGATGCAGGCTCGCGGCGAGCGTGACCGCGGTCGGTCCGTCGGCGGCCTCCCCGATGACCTCGATACCGGGCGCGCTCGACAGCAGCGCGTGCAGCCCGGCGCGGACGACGGCGTGATCGTCACAGATCAACAGGCGCACGGTGGTGGTCACAGGTGCCGATGCTAATGCGCCTTCGGTCGCCACGGCGGCGATGGTCACAGCCACGACACCGACGTCGACGCGTGTCAGTGCGGACGCGGGCGGCCGCCATACCACCCCGACAGGGACCGGTGCCACAGACGTTCACTGCTCGGCGATCGGATCGTCGACGGCCGTTTCGGCCTCGCTGCCGAGGGGTATGGCGGCGGAGAGCACGGTGCCGTCGCCCGGCGCGGACTCCACGGTGCAGCTACCCCCGAGTTGCCGAACGCGCGCGCGGATGGCGGGCAGGCCGTGGCCGCGGTGTTCGCCGGAATCGGATCGTGCGTCGGGATCGAAGCCGCGACCGTCGTCGGCGACATCGAGCACGATCTGGTCGTCGAGGCTGGTCAGCGTGATCGTGGCAGTGGTCGCTGCCGCGTGTTCGCGCACATTGGCCAGCGCGCCTTGCGCGATACGGAGCAGGGTTGCCTCGACCCGCTGCGGCAATTGCCCCGACGCACCCTCGATATGGCAGCGCACGGTCAGGGTGCCGGTCGTCTCCCGCTCGGCCAGCGCCGCCAGAGCGGCGGGCAGCGATCCGCCCGCGGCCAGGTCGGCGGGGGCCAGGTCGTGGACGAAGCGACGTGCCTCGGTCAGGTCACGTTCGGCGATGGCGGCGGCCGATCGTAGATGGGTGTGCGCCAGTTGCGGGTCGCTGTCCCACACCAGGTCGGCGGCCTGCAGCAGCATCCGCTGGCTGGACAGCCCCTGGGCGAGCGTGTCGTGAATTTCCATCGAAAGCCGTTGCCGTTCGGCCAGTGTCCCTTCCCGGCGTTCGGTGGCGGCCAGTTCCCGCCTGGTCCGCATCAGATCGTCGATGAGCGCGGTTTGCCGTTCGGCCTGACGGCGCATTCCGACGAACAGCGCCGTGGTCACCGCGGCCACCGCGGGCGGAGCGAGCACCAGATTCGGATCGAGCCACCCGGCGATGCGCACTTGACTCGACACCACCAGCGCGGTGAGCACGACGACCAGGATCACCGCTACCCGCACCGACAGAATCCGCAGGCCGGTGTACACCAGCGGCACCGCGCACCAGGCGAAACTCGGCGCGAGCACCACCAGCACAGACCAGGTCAGCACGAGCAGCGCGAACCATTCCAGCCGATGCGACTGCCGCAGCTCGCTCATCGCGTACAACACCGCGATCACCACGGACAGGACGACGATCAACGGTGTCGAACGAGTTTCGCTGTGCCGGATCAGCCACCGCATCAGCGAAGCGGCGAGCAATACGTAGAAGGCACTGTGCACGATGACGGCGAGCAGTCGCGTGTCGTCGCGCTGGGCTCCGAGCAACTGGGTCATGTCATCGGTTCCTTCGTCCTACCTTCCGGTCGGGACAGCTCGAGGCGGCCGAGGACAAGGCTCCCGGCTGGGCAAACTCCGATTGTCCCCTGGCGAGCGCCCGCAGCGGGTCATCCGATCGGTTGACTCGGGTGTCGACCGATTCGGCCGTGGAGTAGAGCCACTACGCCGATCCGACGGGGCCGGCGAGCGAACAGGATGGATAGCAACAGGCCACGGCAGTCCGCCGAGGGGCCGGGATCCGTACAGGAGCAACTATGTCCGCCAAGTCCACCACCCGCAATCGCCTCGTCATCGCCGGCGCGACCGCCGGTGTCGTCGCCGCCGGCGTGGTCGGGGTCGTCACCGTCCAGGCACAGGATCAGGACCCGGCGACCCGCACCCCCGTGGTGGTCAACGCCGCCGACGCCAATCTCACCCAGTCCACCCACCTGTCGATCGCCGCCGCCACCAAGGCCGCACAGACCGCTCTCGACGCCGCTGCCAAGGAAAACCAGCGGGTGAGCGTCGCGGTCGTGGACCGCAACGGCAATGTCATCGTCACCCTGCGCGGCGACGGCGCAGGGCCGCAGTCCTACGACGCCGCCCAGCAGAAGGCCTTCACCGCCGTCTCGTGGAACGCTCCGACCACCGAACTCGCCCAGCGCCTCGACTCTGCCCCCCACCTCGCCGACATCGACGGCACCCTCTTCCTCGGCGGCGGCGCACCGGTCAAGGCAGGCAACGCCCCGATCGCGGGGATCGGCGTGGCAGGCGCCCCGAGCGGCGACCTGGACGAGAAGTTCGCCCAGGCAGGCGTCGCGTCGCTCGGCGGCTGAACCTACTGATGAATCACTCGGTGCGGCGGGCACGGGCACGGCGTTTACCTTCGTGCATCGCCTGCACGCGGGCGATCGGGATCGTGTGCCCCTCGGCGATCAGGTCATCCGGAAGTACCTGCGGTTCAGGCATTTCCGCATCCCAAGGATCGGCGTCGCCGAGGAGCTCCTGCGCGGTTCGCAAGGTGAAATCGGCGGGAACCACCGAGTCGATGTCGTCCCAGCGCAACGGAAACGACACCGGCACACCCGGCCGGATGCGGGGACTGTAGGCGGCGATCACCGTCGCGCCGCCTGCCCGTGTCGAGTCGAGGAAGACCTTGCCCTCCCGGTCTTCGCGGATGAACGCGGTGGTCCCCACGGTGGGGTCGATGCGTTCGGCGCGGGCGGCGATCGCCCGGGTCGCGGCCGCGGCATCCTCGATCGCGACGCCTGCCCGGATCGGCACGAAAACGTGTAACCCCTTGGCGCCGCTGGTTTTCACCGCCCCGGTGAGGCCATCGGCTTCCAGTGCCCTCCGGATCAGATGCGCGCCCGCGGCGGCATCGCGAAACGTCTGCCCCGGCGACGGATCCAGATCGAGCACCAGATGCGTCGGACCGGCACTGTGGTCGATCGGCAACAACAACGGGTGATACTCCACCGCACGCTGATTCCCGAACCACAACAGCGTGCGCACGTCCTCACCCAGCGCGTAGGTGACCTCCCGATGTGAACTCTGCGCCCACACCGTTGCCCGGGGCACCCACTCCGGGGTGTATTTCGGCAAGTTCTTCTGCATGAACGGTTCTTGGCCCGGACGCACTCGCACCACCGACAACGCCCGTCCCCGCAACACCCGCACGAGCCGCTCCCCCACGAACTCGAGATAGTCGACCAGGTCCCGCTTGGTCGCCTCGGCCCCGTCGAACAACGGTTGATCGAGATTGCTCATCTCGACCCCGCCGCGCAGCTCTTTGCTGGTCATCGCCCCACCTTGCCCCGGTGCCGTGAGGCGGTCAACCGGCCGGCGTCGATCATTTCGGTCCGTCGGCGAGCAGTCCACGCAGCACGGCCGGGGTGTGGCCGAGATGTTCGCGGATCGTACGAGTCAGATGGGATTGGTCGGCGAAGCCGAGTTCGGCGGCAAGCGCGGCCAGCGCTGTTTCGCCGTCGGCGAGACGGCTGACGGCGCGACCGACGCGAACTCGGTTGCGGTAGTGGGTCAGCGAAACACCCATGTGCCGGGAGAACACCCGGCTCAGCCGATAGGGCGAGACGCCGAGCACGCCCGCCAGCGACCGCAGTCCAGCGGCTTCGGGAACATCGGCGCGAATCGCATGCCGGGCTGCCGCGACCAACACCCGGTCGCCAGGGCGCGGATGTGGGACCGACCGGCCGGTGGCGGCTACGACGAGACGGAGCAGCTCCTCGGTCACGGCGTAGTCGATGTCACCGCCCACGGCAGCGCCGAGGACCCGGTGGTGCGCCAGCTCGACGCGCGCGTCCATGTACACCGGTCCCGCCGACGCGCGCCCCTCCCAGAACCCCGGCGCGATGCTCACCGAGGTACACACGTCGCCGCCCGCGGGGTGGGCGAACCGCTCTTCCTCCCCGGGCGCGCCGAGATAGCCGAGAGTGGGATCGAGATCGGCGTCGACGCCGTCGGCCTGCCGCCGGAATCTGCCTCGCCGCACGAGCACGATGCGGTGGTCGCCGCGGATCTCCGGCGCCGACCAGCGGGCGTGGTCGTCGTGGCAGGTCACCGCGGTGACCGTGAAATCCGGTCGGGCGGCCAGGGTTACTGCGCACAGCATGTATCGACCGTACGCCGGGGCGGTGACACAAAGATTGCGCGAGAACACCCCGCAAGAATCTTCAAGACCTGACACCGGTCCGGCCGCGATGCTGTGACCATGGCATCTGTTCACAAAGAATTCCTCGTCGACGCCACACCGGAGCAGGTCTGGCATGTACTGCGCGACTTCGGCGCTGTGCACGAACGCCTCGCTCCGGGGTTCGTCACCGGCACCCGGCTCGACGCCGACACCCGCACCGTCACCTTCGCCGACGGCACCGTCGTCGCCGAACGGCTCGTCGACCTGGATCCGGTGCGCAAACGCATCGCCTACACCGTGGTCGGCGGCAGCATGCACCCGTCCCATCACCATGCCTCGATGCAGGCCCTGCCGGACACCGAGGGCCGAACTCGATTCGTCTGGCACACCGACGTGCTGCCGGAGTCGCTGGCCGCACCGATCACCGAATTCGTCGAACACGGGTCCCCGGTCATCCGGGCGGCCTTGGAAGCAGCGGCAACGCCGCCGACTCAGGCGAGCGAGCTCGTGCGCGAAACCTCGCGGTAGCGACCGAGGCGGTGGTCGGTCCGGTCGACCGACCACCCGTTTTGGTCGATGCCCAGGTAGTCGGCTATCGTATGGTCCGCGCGGCTCACGCAGGTGAGCTGTTGTTCTGGCCCCGTCGTCTAGCGGCCTAGGACGCCGCCCTCTCAAGGCGGTAGCGCGGGTTCGAATCCCGTCGGGGCTACAGCGAGAACTCCTCGGTCACCATGACCGGGGAGTTTTTTTGTGCCCCTTTCTCTTTCGCGAGTGCAACATATTGACAGACGTTGCACGATTCATACACTGTAGGAAACGGTGTGTGGAGGTGACCTGATCGAGCAAACGGCGTGTGATGAGCAGCGCGAGGACGGGGCGGCGCGGCCCGATGCCGTGAGCGCGTTCCGGGCCGCCAGAGCCGTGTTCCTGGCCGGAGACCGGCTCGAGATGAAGGAACTGGCCCTCGCGCTCGGGGTGAACCGGGCAACGCTGTTCCGGTGGGTCGGGGGGCGCGACGAGCTGCTGGCCGAGGTGATCTGGTCGGTCGCCGAACCGACATTGCGTCGCGCCGCCGCCGCGGCTCCCGGTCGCGGCGCACACCGCATCGCGACGATCCTCGGCGATTTCGCTCACGCCACCAACACCTCCGACGCCTTCCGTCAGTTCCTGCTGCGCGAGCCCGAACGCGCGCTGCGCCTGCTCACCACGCGCGCGGGAACCGTACAGCACCGCATCGTCGCCTTTGTCGAAGAGCTACTCGCCGACGAGATCTCGGCCGATGCGCTGGATCCGCTCCTGCCGGTGCCCGAACTGGCGCTGCTGCTGGTGCGGATCACCGAGACCTTCATCTACACCGATGTGATCAGCGGTGCGCGACCCGACGCGGCCAGAGTCGTCCAGGCATCACTGGTGCTGCTGGGCGAACGGCCCGACCAGTAAGACAGCGAAAGGACACCATGAAGCGCTCCATCTACACCGAGGATCACGATGCCTTCCGCGCATCGGTCGCCGAGTTCGTCAAGCGCTCGATCGAGCCGAACGCCGAACGCTTCGTCGAAGAACGCGCGATCGATCGCGAAACCTGGCTCGCGGCAGGCGAGTTGGGCTATCTCGGTCTCGGCGTGCCAGAGGAGTTCGGCGGCAGCGACGCGGGCGACTACCGGTTCAACGCGGTGTTCGGCGAGGAGCTGTCCAAGGCGAGCGCGGCGCTGTCTTCGTCGTTCGGCATCCACTACGACGTGTGCGCGCCCTATCTCGTCGAGCTCACCACCGACGAGCAGAAGCAGCGCTGGCTACCGAAATTCTGCACCGGCGAGATGATCACGGCCATCGGCATGACCGAGCCATCGGGCGGTTCCGACCTGGCCGCGCTCAAGACCACCGCCGTGCGTGACGGCGACGACTGGATCATCAACGGCTCGAAGACGTTCATCACCAACGGTTTCAATGCCGACCTGGTGATCGTCGCCGCCCGCACCAGCCCGGAGAAGAAGGCCAAGGGCATCACGCTGTTCGCCGTCGAGACCGGCATGGACGGCTTCACTCGCGGGCGCAAGCTCGACAAGGTCGGTCAACCCGAATCCGATACCGCCGAACTGTTCTTCGACAATGTTCGCGTCCCCGACGCGAACCGGATCGGCGAGACCGACCGTGGTTTCATCGCGATGATGGAGCGGCTGCCGCAGGAACGCATCGGCGCGGCGGTCGCCAACCTCGCACACGCTGCCGCGATCCTGGACGAGACGCTGCAATACGCCAAGGAGCGCAAGGCTTTCGGTCAGCAGATCGGCAGCTTCCAGTACAACAAGTTCCTTTTCGCCGAACTGGTCACCAAAGTCGAAGTGACCCAAGCA
>JACIXH010000188.1 GCA_014360565.1 Nocardia sp. | reverse complement strand
CGCTGGGCGGCGACCAGATCCGCCAGGCCGCGGTGGGTGACGGTGACGCCCTTCGGGGTGCCGGTGGAGCCGGAGGTGTAGATCATCCAGGCCGGGTTCTCGAGCCTGATCGGGACCGGGAGTTCCTCGAGGGTGAGGTCGGCGGGGTCGGTGGCGTCGAGACGAGTGGCGAAGTCGGGGTCGTCCAGGATCAGCCAGCGGGTGGCGCCGGACAACTTCGGCCGGTGTTCGGCGAGGGTGATCCCGATCTGTGCGCCGGAATCGGTGAGCATGTGGTCGATGCGGTCCGCCGGATGTTTGGGGTCGACCGGCAGGAAAGCCGCGCCTGTCTTCGCGGTGGCCCAGATGCCGATGTGGAGTTCGGCGCAACGGGGGAGACCCAGGGCTACCACGGTTTCCGTCTGGGCGCCCGCCTCGATCAGCAACCTGGCCAGCTGATTCGACCGGGCATTCAGCGCACGATAGGTAGTCGCATCGGATGCCTGCGAGTGGCGTGGCGTGGCGGTAGCCGCCGGCGCGGGGCTCAGGAAACCTGCGGCAGTGTCGGTGACCGGCGCGGGGTATTCGAGGAGGACGGCGGTAGTGGGGCTGACCGGTCTGGATCGAGGCGCGGAGGCAGTCGCGGCGTCGGCGACCAGTGCTGGTCGGTCGGGGAAGGTGGTGGCGGTCCTGGTGAGCAGGTCGGCCAAAGTGACCGTCTCCGAGGTGCCGGGGCCACAGACCGGGATCAGTTGTCCGCGTTCGGTGTCGGTGAGGATGTCGATGTCGGCGAGGCGGACGTCGATGTCGGTGACGACGGTGGCGAGTACCTGCCGCCATCGGCTCGCGAACGAGGCGACTGTGGTGGCGTCGAACAGATCCGTCGCGTAGGTCAGGACTCCGTCGATGCCCGCCGGGCCGGTCTCGTCGAAACGCTCGCGCAGGTCGAAGGTGAGGTCGAAGGCCGAGGAGCGGCGGTCGAAGTCCTCGACCTCGAAGCGGAGTCCGGGCAGTTCGAGCACCGGTTCGATGAAGTTCTGCAGCGACAACGACACCTGGAACAGCGGGTGGTGGGCGGTCGAGCGGGTGGGGTCGAGGGCCGTGACGAGCTGCTCGAACGGCACATCGGCATGGCCGAAGGCATCGAGGTCGGTGGTGCGGACGCCGGCGAGCAGCTGGCGGAATCCGGTGCCGGGATCGACGGGTGTGCGCAGGGCCAGGGTGTTGACGAACATGCCGACGAGGTCGTCCAGCGCGGCTTCACCCCGGCCCGCGATCGGTGTGCCGATGACGACATCGCCGGTGCCGCCGAGCCGTGCCAGGAGTACCGCGAGTGCGGCGTGGACCACCATGAAGACGCTGACGTTGTTCGCGGCGGCGAAGTCGATCAGCGCGCGGTGTGTCGGTTCGTCGATGGCGAAGTCGACGTCGTCGCTGCGCATCGTCTGCACCGCCGGACGGGGACGGTCGGTGGGCAGTTCCAGCGCATCCGGTGCACCAGCGAGCGTCTCGCTCCAGAACTGGATCTGCTGTGCTGCGCGAGAATCCGAATTCTTCCCACTGCCGAGCAGCTCGCGATGCCACAACGCGAAGTCGGCGTACTGCACCGTGAGCGGAGGTCGGGTGCGAGCCGCACCGGACACCCGCGCCGAATATGCGTCCACCAGGTCCGCCGCCAGCGGCGCCAGCGACGCGCCGTCGGCGCTGATGTGATGCACCACGAGGACCACAACGTGCACTGGCGCAGCGCCTTCAGTGCTGCGGGTCTGCTGCTCGCCCGAGGGTTGCGAGCCGTCTGAGCGAGGGGTGGCCCGGAGAAGATCCGCGTGCGGTGATCCGGGATTCATCGAGCGATCGGGTCCGGCGATGCCGTCGGAGTCGGTGCCTGATCGGCTGCCGCCGAGACGGAACAGGCCGACTCGCAAGGGAGCCTGCTTCGTGAGGTCGAACCCGGTACCTGCCAGTTTGTTGATCCGATCACGCAGGGGTGCACCGTCTTCGGTGTGGATCAGTGGCATCGCGGGGGTTGCGGTGTCGATACCGACGATGACCTGGCGTGGGCCATCGGCGTCGGCGGGGTAGCGGGTGCGCAGGCTTTCCTGGCGTTCGACCACGTCGGTGAGCGCTGAGCGCATGGCTGCCACCTCGAGGTCTCCGGTGAGCCGCAGGGCGATCGCGATGTTGTAGGCCGACGAGTCGGGATCGAGTTGGTTGAGTACCCACATGCGCTGCTGGGCAGGGGACAGGGGGATGCGGTCGGGACGCACGCGTGGGGCCAGTGCGGGGCGGCCCGGACTGCCTTCGGCGGCGGGGACGACCCGTGACGACAGCTGGGCGACACTCGGCGCATCGAACAGATCGCGCAGGGCGATGGTGGCGCCGAGCGCCGAATTAACCCGTGCGACCACCTTAGTCGCGCTCAGCGAATTGCCGCCGAGTTCGAAGAAGGACTGGTCGACGCTGACCCGTTCGCTGCCGAGGACCTCGGCGAACACCTCGGCGACGGCCTCTTCGACCGGGGTGCTGGGCGCGAGGTAGGACTGCTGGGTGGCCGAGAAGTCCGGAATCGGCAGAGCCTTGCGGTCGAGCTTGCCGACCGGAGTGAGCGGAATCGTAGCCAGGACAACGACATAGGCGGGAACCATGTACCCCGGCAGCTCGGCCGCGACCTGCGCGCGCAGTCGCTCGGTGTCGAGTGCGACGTCCGGCACGGCAAGCACATAGGACACGAGCACCGTGGCGCCTGCCGGTCCTTCGCGACCGATCGTCACCGCGTAGTCGACCTCGTCATTGCGCGAGAGCACCGCATCGATCTCGCCGAGTTCGATCCGCAGCCCACGGATCTTGACCTGGAAGTCACTGCGGCCCAGGTATTCCAGTGCGAGTTCGTCGCCCGCGACCCAGCGCACCATGTCACCGGTTCGGTACATCCGCTCCCCGGCGGCCCCGAACGGGTTGGCGACGAACCGGCTCGCGGTCATTTCGAACCGGTTGAAGTAGCCGCGGGCCAGCGCGGGCCCCGCCAGATACAGCTCACCCGCGATCCCGATCGGCACCGGGCGCAACCAGCTGTCCAGCACCACCAGCGCCGCACCGCGAATCGGTCCGCCGATGGTGACCGGCGCACCCGCCACCAGTTCGGCGGGGCCGGTCGCCCAGATGCTGAACTCGGTGGGGCCGTAGAGGTTCACCATCCGCCTGCCCGCGGCCCACTTCTCGATGAGCTCGGGGGTGGCCGCCTCACCGGCCACCGACAGCACTCGCAGGTCGGTGAGATCGGTGGGCTCCATCGTGGCCAGCGCCGACGGGGTGATCACCGCGTGGGTGACCCGCTCGGTGCGCAGCAGCGTCTCGAGTTCGGCCCCGCCGTACACCTGCGGTGGTGATACGACGAGGCGTCCACCCGCCGCGTGCGCGGTCAGCATTTCGAAGACCGATGCGTCGAAGCTGGGGGAGGCGACCTGCAGTGCGCCGGCGGTCGGGTCCAGCGCCAAGGTTTCGCGCTGGGCGGCAACGAGATTCGCGATGCCGCGATGGCTGAGGAGAACCGCCTTCGGTTTGCCGGTGGAACCGGAGGTGTAGATCAGGTAAGCGGGGTGGTCGATGTCGAGTGGGCCGCCGCGTTCGTCATCGGTGATCGGTGCGTCCGACACCAGCATGGCGCGGCGCATGGTGTTCAGGTCGTCGAGCAGCAGCCAGTCGATGGTCCCGGGCAGGTCCTCGCCGATGGCCGTCACGGTCACGCCGATCGGCGCCTTCGAGTCGGTGAGCATGTGCTCGATCCGTTCCACCGGATAGCTCGGATCGATCGGGACGAACGCCGCCCCGGTCTTGGCCAGCGCCCACACGGCAACCACCGATTCCAGCGACCTGGTGAGCGCGAGCACGACGAAGATCTCGGGCCCGATCCCGCGGCGGAGCAGGACGCGCGCGAATCGATTGGACCAGGCGTCGAGATCGCGGTAACTCATCCGCAGCTCGCCCGCGCTGACGGCGATCGCATCGGGATCGATGCGCGCTCCCGCCGTCAGGATGTCGGGCAGTGTGCGCATCGGTACCGGCGGTGGCCCGTGAACCGGTGCGAGCGTGCTCAATTCGGCGTCGCTGCAATTCTGCAGTTGCGAGACCAGGACGTGCGGATTCTCGGCAAGTTGAGCGAGCACTCGGACGAAGCGGTCCAGGAGCGACTGCGCCGCAGCGGGTTCCAGCTGATCGGCCATGAACTTCACGGTGAAGCGCAGGGCATCGCCCGCTCCGGCCTCGCCACGCAGCGGAATCACCATGAGGTTCAACGGGTACGGCGTGGCGTCGGTGCCCTCGACGTCGAGCACCCGCATGCCCGCGATATCCAAGGCCTGCGACAGTGCTTCGCGATCGATCGGGTAGGACTCGAAAACTGTGAGGGTGTCGAACAATTCGGCCAGCCCGACGACGCGATGGATGGCCGCGAGGCCGATATGCTGGTGGTCCATCAGCCGTGCCTGCTCCGCCTGCACACGCGCCAGCAGGTCACAGACCTTCTCCGTCGGATCCAGTGTCACCCGCACCGGGACGGTGTTGATGAACAGCCCGACCATCTCCTCGACCCCGGGCAATTCCGGCGGCCTGCCGGAGACCGTCGCGCCGAACACCACATCGGTGCGGCCGGTGAGCATCGCCAACAGCAGTGCCCAACCCGCCTGGATCAGGGTGTTCACCGTCGCGCCCGCTGCTCGGGCGGCGGATTCGAGGACCGCGACCGTATCGCTGGACAGATCGTGCGACAGCATCCCGGTCTCGGTCGATGCGATCCCGGCGAGGGTGGGGACAGCGCGGGTCGGCGTATCGATCCCGGCCATGGCCTGCTTCCACGCGGCCAGGGAGGCTTCGGAATCCTGGTCTGCGAGCCAGGACAGGAAGTCGCGATAGGACTGGGCGGGCGGCAAGATCGACGCGTCGCCCGCGGTGACATACAGGGTGAGTAGTTCCCGAACCAGCAGCGGTGTCGACCAACCGTCGAGGACCAGATGGTGATTGGTCATGACGAGCCGGAAAGTGTCCGCTGCGGTCCTGATCAGGGTGAAGCGGAGCAGCGGGGGACGGGTGAGGTCGAAGCGGGTCAGCGCGTCGAGTTCGATCACCCGATCGAGCTCTCGTGCACGGTGATCGTCGTCGAACTCGGTCAGATCGACTTCCGCCCAGCGAATCTCGGCCGCCGAGACGACCAGCTGGCGTGGGCCGTCGCCGGTTTCGACGAAGGCCACACGCAGGTTCTCGTGCCGATCGATCAGTGCCTGTGCCGCACCGCGCAGCCGAGCGGCGTCGACGGTGCCCGCCAGGGTGAGCAACGATTGGACCGTATAACCGTCGGCGGTGTCGGAGTCGTAGAGCGCGTGGAAGAGCAGGCCGTACTGCAGCGGCGACAGCGGCCAGACATCGGTGAGCGTCGGGTAGGCGTGTTCCCAGCGCTCGATCTGTGCCTGATCGAGCGTGACGAGCGCGAAATCAGACGGGGTGCGGCCACCCGCGTCGCCAGTGGCGGCATGGGTGACGAGTGCTCGCAGGGCCTGCGACCAGAGGTCGGCCAACTCGCGCACGTCGGACTCGTCGAGCAGCCTGCCGGCGTAGGCCCAGGTGACTTCCAAACCGGCCTCGGTGAGCACCGCGTTGATGTCGACGACGGCGGTCAGCGGGGCGCGGTCGTCGTTGGTCGCGGCGAAGCGCTGCGGCACCCAGGGGCCGTCGCCGATTACCGCTCTGCCCAGATAGTTGAAGCTCAGCTGAGGGGTCGGTGCGTCGGCCAGCGCTGCCGCGGTCTCGTCGTTCAGGTAGCGAAGTAGGCCGAAGCCGACACCGCGATCGGGGACGGAGCGCAACTGCTCCTTGGTCGCCTTGATCGCCGAACCTGCGGCACGGCCACCGGCGAACGCGTCGCCGAGATCGATACCGGCCAGGTCGAGCGCGACCGGGTACACGCTGGTGAACCAGCCGACCGTGCGCGCGACATCGGCGCCGGGCAGCAGAGATTCGTCACGGCCGTGGCCTTCCAGCGTCAGCAGGGCTCCGGAGCGGTCACGCCACCGGCACACGGCCATCGCGAGGGCCGCGAGCAGCACATCGTCGGCGCCGCAATGGAATTGCTCGGCCACCGTGTGCAAGACCGTGTGCGCGATTTCCGCGGGCACGGTCGTCTGCCACTGCGCCATGGTGGCGACCACGTCGAGGCCCGGATCGAAGGTGGTGCCGGTATGTCCGTCGGCCCTGGCGAAGGGTGGGTCGGGTGTTGCCAGGATTCGCTGCCAGACCGGTAGTTCGGCGAGGCGTGTGGTGGCGTTGTCGGGCTGGCTGTGCGCCCAGCGGCGGAAGGAGGTGCCGACCGGGTCGAGCGTGCCGCCGAAGGCTGCGGTGGCCAAGTCCGGCAGCAGGATTCGCCAGGAGACGCCGTCGGTGACCAGGTGGTGCAGGACGAGCCAGCACAGTGGGGCGGCGTCGGTGCGTTCGAGCAACACGAACCGGGCAACGGCTCCTGTAGTGGGATCGAGCAGGTCGGCGCCGTTCTGTAGGGCGTGCTCGACGGCGTCCTCGGTGTCGGCTCTGGCCACGTCGATCAGATTCTCTGCCTCTACCGAAGCGTGTTCGGCAACAACCCATTCCCAGCCTTCAGGGGCACGCCGCAGCGAGGATCGGAGCAGATCGTGGTGTTCGAGCAGGACCTGTAGCGCCGTCGCGAGCCTCGACCGGTCGAAACCGTCCGGGAGCCCGATCAGGACGGCCTGTCCGTAGCGGCCCCAGGCATCCGCGTGCTCGACCATCGCGTGCACGATCGGGGTGAGCTCTACTTCACCGACGCCGCCACCGGGCAGTTCGTCCACCACCACCGCTTCGGTGTCATCGGCGACAGCGGCCAGCGCGGCGACCGTTTTGCGTTCGAAGACATCGCGGGCGCTGAACGAGATACCCGCGGACTTCGCCCGCGAGACCAACTGGATCGACACGATGCTGTCGCCACCGAGCGCGAAGAAGCTGTCGTCGACACCGACTGCGTCGAGCCCGAGCACCTCGGCGAACAGTGTTGCCAGGATTTGCTCGCGCGGCGTGGAGGCCGCCCGGCTCGCCGCCACGCGGGTACTGAAATCCGGTGCGGGCAGCGCCTTTCGGTCCACCTTGCCGAGCGGGGTCAGCGGCACCCGGTCCAGCACCATCACGACGACCGGCACCATGTAAGCCGGAAGGGTCTCGCCGACAGAGGCTTTCACGGCCTCGGGATGGACATCGGCGCCCGGTTCTGCCGTGACGTAAGCGACGAGCGCCGTGGCCCCGGTCGGCGATTCGACACCGAGGGTAATAGCGAAGTCGATCTCGGGCAGCCGTTGCAGCGCGGCATCGATCTCGCCGAGCTCGATCCGGTAGCCGCGTACCTTCACCTGGAAGTCGCTGCGGCCCTGGTAGTCCAGGGTGACGCGGCCCCCGCCGTCGGTCCACCGCACCAGATCGCCCGTGCGATACATCCGTTCGCCGGGTGCGTGCGGATTCGCGACGAACCGGCTCGCGGTCAGGCCGCTGCGCCGGTGATAGCCGCGCGCGGTGCCAGGGCCCGCGAGGTACAGCTCACCCACGGTGTCCGCGGGTACCGGTCGCAGCCACGGGTCGAGTACCAGGCCGGATACCCCACCGACCAAGCTGCCGATCGTCACCGGGGCGCCCGGGACCAGCGGTTCGCTCAGCGTGGTGGTGACGGTGGTCTCGGTAGGTCCGTACCCGTTGATCAGTGAGCGCCCGGCCCACTTCGCCACCAGTTCCGGCGGGCACGCATCGCCCCCGACCACGATCGTGCGCAGGTCGGGCAGGGCCGCCGGTTCGAGTGAGCCGACTACGGCCGGGGTGACGTTGAGATGGGTGACACAGTGGGTGCGCAGCACCTGCGCCATGTCCTCGCCCGCGTACGCCGACGGCGGAACCACCGCGAGGGTGGCGCCGGCGGCCAACGTCACCACGATCTCCTCGACGGAGATGTCGAAGCTCGGCGAGACCGCATGGGCGACAACCGACTCCGGTTGGACGCCGAATCCGGCTCCCGAACTCGCGGCCAGGTTCGCGAGACCGCGATGCGTGACCAGCACACCCTTGGGTAGTCCGGTCGATCCTGAGGTGTAGATGATGTAGGCGACCTGATCCGGCACTATGGCGGCTGTGCGGTCGGCATCGGTGATCGGCGCCGGGTCCTGGGTGGCGAGGGTCGCTGCGGTCGCTTCGTCGTCCAGCGAGAGCCATTCGACCCTGTCGGGCAGCGACTTTCGTACCTCGTCGACGGTCAAACCGATGAGGACGCCGCTGTCGTCGATCATGTGCTCGATGCGATCAGTGGGGTAGGTCGGATCGATCGGCACGAAGGGCGCGCCCGTCTTGGCCACCGCGATGGTGGCGAGTACGGATTTCGAGGATCGTGGAATCGACAGTGCGACAGCATGTTCAGGTCCCGCGCCGGCGGCGATCAGCAGGCGGGCCAGCCGATTCGTGTAGTCGTCGACGTCGCGATAGCTCAGCGTTTCGTCCATGCCCCAGCGCAGCGCCATCGCGTCAGGGTTGATCGCAGCGCCCGCGGCGAGGATCTCCGGCAGGGTGCGTGTCGCGACTCCGGCGGGGCCGCGTGCGGGCACCGTGGCCGCCTGCTCGGCGGCGGAGAGGGCGGGGACCGTGGACAGCGGGGCGTCCGGTCCGGCGACGAGAAAACGGTGCAGGAACAGCAGGAAGCGCTCGTGGTGCCTGGCCAGATCGGCGTCGCTGTACAGATTTCCGTTGCCTTGCAGGTCGATATGGGTGCTCTCGCCGCCGACGCCGGGATACAGGTTGACGAACAGATCGTCGATCAGGCCGGAGGTGAGCACGTGCAGCCGCCCGACGACCGGGCCGAGGGCGATCTTGGTGTCCACCATCATGAGATTCACGGCGGGACCGAACGACGCCGCCTCGTCCATCGCCCAGCCCAGATCGCGGACGATGTCCTCCTGGCGGTAGCGCTGGCGTCGCAACGCACCGGTCAGCTCGCTCTGCACGGCCAGGATCGCCGCTCCGACGGTGGTGGTGGGATCGAGGCGCACGCGCAGCGGAACGACATTGGCGAGCATGCCGCCCGAGCGCCGCAGGGTCGCCGAGGTCCGAGCGGAGACCGGCAGGCTCAGAACCACTTCCGGTGCACCGGTCATCGCGGCGAGATAAGCGCCGAATGCCGCGACCACCGTCGGCGCGACGCCCGAATTCACCGATGCGGCAACGGAATCCAGTAGGGCGCCGGTTTCCGCCGGCAGGGCGCCCGAGACCCGGTTGGGGTGCGCGTCGACTTCGGCGTCGCGGCCGGCGAGCGTGACGGGGTCGGCCAGCGCGGCCAAGTGCTCGCGCCAGTATTCGCGGTCGGAGGAAAAGCGGTCGCAGGTGCGGTAGGCCAGATCGGCCTCGACGATCTTCTGTAGCGGCTCGGCTTTGGTGGGCGGCGGCTCGCGGCCGTCGAAGGCGGCGTTGTAGAGCTCGCCGACGCGCTGCACCAGAGCCAGCGCGCCCATCCCGTCCAACACGATGTGGTGCATCCGCGCGTACCAGAACCACCGATCCTCGGCGACGCGCAGCAGGGCGATGCGGACCAATCGGTCGCCCATCACGTCCAGTGGTGCGGTGTACTCGGCGCGCATCCAGGCGTGCGCTGCCGCTTCCGGATCGGACCGGTCGCGCAGGTCCAGGTCGGCGATGTCGTCGTCGAGGGTCAGATCGACGATCTGATGGGGTCGGCCGTCGATATCGACCAGCCGCAGATAGCCGGTACCGAACTCACGACCGGTGCGCTGGACCGCGTCGGTCAGCAGCGCGAGGTCGATCGCGCCGGACAGTTCGACGTACTGAGCGATGGAGATGGGAGTATCGCCCGCGATGTGCTGGGCGAACCAGATGCCGCGCTGGGCGGCGGACAACGGAAACGGGGTTTCGAAGGCGCCGACGTCGGACGCGGGCGGAGAAGACTGGATCATGAGCGGACCTGCGTTCTCATGTCTGGAGCTGGGCGTTCACCTCTGGTCCCCGACCGTCGGACAGCTATCTCGTGGGTAGTACTCGCCGTTGCGTACTGCGCTCTATGTTCATTCTGGACCTGTATCGAGTGCATCGGAATGGGTTCAGGAGACTGCGCGCAGATCCGTGGCCGCCAGCGGCGCGTCGGAGCTGACCAGATACCGCTGCAGGGTCGAGCGGTCGTCGAGCACCAGCCAGTCGACGCAGTCGTCGAGCTCGCCCCGCCGGGCCCTGGTGGTGATCCCGAATCCGGCGCCGGGGGCGGTGGACGCACCATCGGTCAGCGGCACCGGGATCGCACCGATCTTGCGCACCGCGGCCTCGGCGACAACCGACTCGAGCCGGGGGCCGACGGCGAGGGCGATCCGGTCGCCCGCCTCGGCGCCGCGGGTGAGCAGCAGGCGGGCCAGGCGGTTGGCCCAACGATCCAGGTCGGCGTCGGCGAGCTGTCCGGCGATCGGCGCGGCGCAACGGCCGCGCATCGGGATGACGTTGCTGGCGGGTGCGGTGACCATGGTGCTCATCGGGTTCCCCTCGAAGGCTTGTCGGCGGGTGCTTTTGCTACACCTCCAATCTCGCCGTCGGGAGGGGAATCCGACAGCAACCCCAGCGTTGATGCGCCGACTCCAAGGGGGATCGATTACCACCCCTAGGTGGGCGAACCCTGGCGGCGGCGGCTCGTGCGCGCCGCGGACCGCCGTGGGTTCGCGTCAGCGGGCGTTGCCGCCGATGCTGAAATGCGCACCGGTCGGGTCGACCAGGCCGGCGAGGCGGCCGTAGGGGGTGTTCATGGGTTCCATGGCGACGCTGCCGCCGAGAGCGACGGCTTGTTCGGCGGACTTGTCGACGTCGTCGGCGCCGAAATAGATCGTCCAAGCGCCGGGGACGCCGTCGGCGAGATGAGCGCCCGCGTCCAGGACGCCGCCGAGCATGGGGGAGGTCGCGTGGATGGTGCTGTAGCGGAAATCGGGGGTGTCGGCGATGGTGAGGGTGTCGCGCCAGTCGAAGACGTCGCGGTAGAAGGCCAGCGATTCGTCGTAGGTGCGCGTCATCAGCTCGAACCAGGACGGGACGCCGATGTGGTCGGTCCAGGCGCCCTCGGCGACGACGCCCACCGCCTCGAACCCGGCGAAGGTGTCGGCTTGCCAGGCGCCGACGCCGATGCCGCCGACATCGGCCAGCATCGCCATCGTGCCCAGATCACCGACCGCCATGGGATCGACGAAGACGTTGCCGCCCGCTTCGCGCGTCTTCGCCGTGGTCTCGACCGCATTCGGGGTGTCCAGGTAGATGCTCCAGCGATCCGGATAGGGGTCGCCCGGATCGTCTTGACGGCTCATCGCGCCCGCTACCGCGCGACCGTCCTTGCGCAAGGTGGTGTAGCCGCCGAATTCCTCGCCGCCGCGTTCGGCTGTCCAGCCGAACAACTCGCCGTAGAAGGCGATCGCGCGGTCGAGATCGCAGGTGTAGAGGTCGGCCCAGGTGGGGTCACCGGGCTTCGGGGTGAATGACATGACTCTCCTCGGCTGAAGGTGTGGCGCGACAGAGACGGTGCGAAGGGGCGTACCGCTATCGATCATGACGCGCCGAGCGTCGAAAAGTCATCGCCGACAACCGTTGCACCCACGCGACCTGCGGAGGAAGATCGGGATCGCGAACTACGGCGCGTCGAATACGACACAGAGTAGGACCCGCGCGGAATGCTGCGGCAGCACGGTTTACGATTCACTCCAACGCATGTCTGCTGCTGATCGTTCCTCAGGACGCGGCCGACTCTGCGAGTGACGTACAGGCATCTTCAGGAGGATCAGTGACTGCGGTAGAGCCCAGGCCAGTCCCTCAGTTGGAAGCGACTCGACCGTATCCGGCCCGGACCGGTCCGAAGGGCTCGTTCCTCTACAAGGCGGTCACCACCACCGACCCCAAGGTTCTCGGCACCATGTACCTGGTGACGGCGACCAGCTTCTTCATGATCGGCGGCCTCATGGCGCTGCTCATGCGTGGTGAGCTCGCCCGTCCGGGTCTGCAGTTCCTGTCGCCGGAACAGTTCAATCAGCTGTTCACCATGCACGGCACCATCATGCTGCTGTTCTACGCGACCGCGATCGTGTTCGGCTTCGCCAACATCATCCTGCCGCTGCAGATCGGCGCACCCGACGTCGCCTTCCCTCGACTGAACGCGTTCAGCTACTGGCTGTACCTGTTCGGCGCGACCATGGCGACCGCGGGCTTCGTGACCCCCGGCGGCGCGGCGGACTTCGGCTGGACGGCCTACGTGCCGCTCACCGACATCCTGAACTCGCCCGGCGTCGGCACCGACCTGTGGATCCTGGGTCTGGCCGTGTCCGGCCTCGGCACCATCCTCGGTGGCGTCAACATGCTCACCACCGTGGTCTGCCTGCGCGCACCCGGCATGACCATGTTCCGCATGCCGATCTTCACCTGGAACATCGCGGTGACC
>JACIXH010000187.1 GCA_014360565.1 Nocardia sp. | reverse complement strand
CGCGCACCGTCGCCGCGTTGTGTGAATGCGGCGCCATGACATCGAATATCGTGCCGCTGCACTGCTCGGGCGGCACGGTCGGCACCGCCATCGCCCGCGCGCGTGCCGAGCTGAGCGGGGCACTGCGCCACCAGCGCTATCGCGGTGCGGAGATGGTCCGCGACAGTGGGCGCCGAGCCGAGTCGCTGAGTTTCGGACCGGCGGTCAACATCATGAACTTTCACCCCGAACTGATCCTCGGTCCGGCGCGCGGGGTCATCGAACTGCTGTCCACAGGGCCGGTCGAGGATCTCGCGCTCAACGTGTATCCGGTGACCGGTTCCGGGTTGCGAGTCGAGTTCGAAGCCAACCGCCGGCGCTACTCAGAGGCTGAGCTCACCGCGCATCTGGACCGGTTCGTCGGCTTCCTGACGGCGTTCGCCGCCGCTGACGACGATGTTGCGATCGACCGGTTGCCGGTCCTCACCGCCGCCGAGGCGAACCTGCTCGTCCCCTGGCGCGGGCCGACGGCGGGTACGCCGGCCACGCTGGGTGAACTGATCGCCGCCGCCGTCGCGGCGAACCCTGACGGCATCGCCGTCGTCTACGGCGAGAAGCGCTGGACCTACCGAGAATTCGACGCGTGGACCGACCGCCTCGCCGGTGCGCTACAGGCCGCGGGTGCCGGCCCCGAGACCCTGGTCGCGATGGTCATGGAGCGTTCCGCCGCCTCGGTCGGCGCGGTCTGGGCGATCGCCAAAACCGGGGCGGGTTTCGTGCCGATCGACGTGGGATACCCGGCCGAACGCATCGCGCACATCCTCGGCGACTGCGGCGCCGCCCTCGGCGTCGCCGGCGTCGAGCACCCGGCGGATCTGCCCGGATCGGTCCACTGGACGATCATCGACCCCGATGCGGCGCCGGATGCGCAGCTGCGGCCCGTCCCCCCGCGGCCCGAGCACCCCGCGTACCTCATCTACACCTCTGGTTCTACCGGCGTCCCCAAGGGCGTGCTGGTGACCCACGGTGGGCTCGCGAATCTGGCGGCCGAGCGCCGCGACCGGTATGCGTTGCGACCCGGAGCCCGCACCCTGCACCACGCCTCCCCCGGTTTCGACATGGCGGTCGGCGAGATCCTGTGCGGACTGGCCGGTGCGGCAACACTGGTGGTGGCCCCGCGCTATGTGATGGCCGGACCGGACCTGGCCGAGCTCATGCGGCGCGAGCGGATCACCAACGCCATCATCACCCCGGCGGTGCTGGCCACCCTCGACCCCGATACCCTGCCCGACCTGCGTGTCCTCGGCGTCGGCGGGGAGGCGATCCGCCCTGATCTGGTCTCGGCCTGGTCGCGGACCCGGTTGATGCGCAACGGGTACGGCCCCACCGAAGCCACCGATATCGCGACCATCGTGGAGCTCGCGCCGGACCGGTCGGTGACGATCGGCGCGCCCCTGCGCGGATTCCACGCCCTGGTGCTGGATGCCCGGTTGCGACCGGTGCCACCCGGGGTCATCGGCGAGCTCTACCTCGGCGGCCCGGCCCTGGCCCGCGGCTACCACCGACGGCACTCGTTGACCGCGGCCCGATTCATCGCCGATCCATTCGGCCCGCCCGGCGGGCGGGTGTACCGCACCGGTGACCTGGTCACCCTCACCGCCGACGCCGAGCCCGAACTGATCTATCACGGCCGCAGCGACTTCCAGATCAAGGTGCGTGGTCACCGCATCGAGCCGGGCGAGATCGAGACCACTCTCACCGGCCTGCCCGGCGTCAGCCGGGCCGCTGTCATCGCACATCAGGACGCCAGGGGTACCCATCTGGTGGGCTACCTGGTGCCGGACGGTCCACTCGAGGTCGAGCAGGTGCGGCGTCAGATCGCCGAGCAGCTGCCCGCGTATCTGCGGCCGAGCGCCTATCTCGTACTCGACACCTTGCCGCTGACGCCCAATGGCAAACTCGACACCCGTCGCCTGCCCGCCCCGGTGTTCGGTCACCACGGTTCCCGTCCCGTCTCGACAGATTCGGAGCGGACGGTGGCGGCGGCCTTCACCGATGTTCTCGCGATCGAGGTGGCCGGGGCCGAGAGCGACTTCTTCGATCTCGGCGGGACCTCGCTCACCGCGACCGCGCTCGCGGCGCGCCTCGGCATCGGTCTGCGCGCGGTTTTCGACGCACCGACCGTCGCGGCATTGGCGCTGCGACTCGAAGATGCCGAGAACCCGGCCCAGGATGGGCCGGAACCGGAAATCCGGCCCGAACACCTGGCCCCCGCCCCGGCGCAGTTGCGGATGTGGCTGCTCAATCAGCTGTACCGGGATTCGTCGGCCTACCACTTGCCGATCGCGTTGCGCCTGACGGGATCTCTCGATGTGACGGCGCTCGATGCGGCCGTGCGGGATGTGGTGAACCGGCACGAGGTGCTGCGCACGGTGTACCCCGACAGCAGCACCGGGCCACGCGTGCGCATCCTGGACCTCGACGCGGTCCTCGGCCGCACACCGCTGACCGCGCGCGCGCTCGACCTGGACCGTCTGGACGCCGAACTCGCGGTGGCCGTCGCCGCGCCCTTCGACGTCACCACCGACGCGCCGATTCGGCTGGCGCTGTGGAATCTCGGTCCCGACGACCACGTGCTCGCGCTGGTCGCCCATCACATCGCCGCCGACGGCTGGTCGCACGGTCCGCTCGTGGCCGACCTGTCCGCGGCGTACACCGCGCGGGCGGCCGGACAGCCACCACGGTGGGAGCCGCTGCCGCTGCAGTACGCCGATTACACGCTGTGGCAGCATCGGCGGCTCGGTGATCGACACGACGCGCGCTCCGCGGCCGCTCGTCAGCTCGCCCACTGGGTGCGTGCGCTGGACGGCGCGCCCGACCGGTTGCCGCTACCGACCGATCGAGTCCGTACTCCCGGTACCGGCAGGCCGGGCGGCACCGGCGCGGTGATCGAATTCGAGATCGGCGCCGATCTCGGCACGGCACTGACCGAGCTGGCTCGCCGCCACAACGCGACTCCCTTCATGGTCGGTTACGCGGCGTTCGCCGTGCTGCTCGGCGACCTGGCCGGGATCGCGGACGTGACGATCGGGACCCCCGTCGCAGGCCGCGGACACCCTGCCCTCGACCGCTTGGTCGGCATGTTCGTGAACACCCTGCCGCTGCGCTTGACCCTCGATCCGCGGGAACACTTCACCACGCTGCTGGCGCGCGCCAGGGAAGTCGCGCTTGCCGCGCTCGACAATGCCGACGTCCCCTTCGATCACATCGTCGAAGCGGTGAATCCGCCACGCGTCACCACCGGACACCCACTGTTCGAATCCGTGTTCTCCTACGAGAACCTGCCCGCCTCGCCCGCGCTCGACCTCGGTGGCCTCACCGTAAATGCTATCGACATCCCTTGGGAAACAACGCACTTCGACCTGGCACTGACGTTACGTGAGCAGTCGGGCACCGGTGGACTGACGGCGAGCATGCGCTACGCGACCGACCTCTACGACGCGGCGACGGTCGCCGGGTTCACGGCGCGGTTCCTCGAAATCCTGACCGCGATCGCCGCGCATCCCGACGCGACTGTCGCGCAGCTGTCAGACAACGTCGCGGCCGAGCTCGTACTGCCTGAGCACTCGGTGCCCGACCGCGACGCCACCACTGGCGCCCCGGCCCATGGCGGTGAGCCGGCGACCGTTCGCGAGCTCGCCGTGGCGCAGGTGTTCGCCGACGTGCTGGAACGAGAGTCGGTCGCGATCGACGACAGCTTCTTCGATCTCGGCGGCACCTCACTGTTGGTCTTCACCCTCCGGTCGGAGCTGCGCACCCGGCTCGGCATCGATGCCAGCCCACGCATGCTGTTCGAAGCGCCCACGCCGCGGGCGGTGACGGCGGCCGTGACAGCGGAGTCCGGCGCGGCGGCGGCCGGACACTGGACCGACATGCTGATCGCCGACGCGCGCCTGGACCCCGCCATCACGGTGCCGAAGCAGTTCGCGCCACCACCGACCTCGGCCGACGAGGTGCTCCTGACCGGCGCGACCGGCTTCGTCGGCATTCATCTGCTGCGCGAACTGCTCGACCGCACCGCATCGCGCGTCTGGTGCCTGGTCCGCGCCGAGGACGCCGACGACGTGCGCCGCCGCCTCGAGACGACACTCCAGCGGTACGGCCTCGGGACCGAGGGCCTCGCGGACCGGGTCGTGCCGTTGCCGGGCGACCTCGCCGCGCCGCGCTTCGGGCTCGCCACCGAAACCTGGGCCGAGCTTGCCGCGCGGGTCGAGGTGATCTACCACAACGGCGCCCGCGTGAATCATCTGGAATCCTATGCCGCCCTGCGCCCGGCCAATATCGCCGGAACCGTCGAGATCCTGCGGCTGGCAGTCGACACCAGGGTGAAGGCCCTGCATTTCGTGTCGACCGTGTCGGCCGCGGTCGGTGTCGGGCACACCGGAATCGTCACCGAGCGCACCGCGATCACCGCCGACCAGGTGCCCCGCAACGGGTATTTGGCGACCAAATGGGTGGCCGAGCAGTTGGTCCTCGCGGCAGCCGAACGCGGGTTGCCGGTCGCGGTACACCGGCCCGGCCTGGTCGCCGGATCGATCAGAAGCGGCGCGAACAGCGCTGATGACGCGTTCTGGACGCTCATCCGGTCGGCCGCCCATCTCGGGGTCGCACCCGACATCGAATCCGCCGACGTCACCTTGGCCCCGGTCGACTACGTGGCGAGGGCGCTGGTCACGCTCGCCACCGGGCAGCAGCCCAACACCGAGATCTACCACCTGGTCAACAGCGCGTCTACCAATGTCGGAGATATCCTGAATACCTTGCGCCGCACCGGTTTCCCCATAGAAACCGTTTCGGTGGCCGATGCCGCCGAGCGCTTGGCCGGACGAATCGCACAACACGCCGACCTCATGCGCGCGGCGCTCGTCGCCGACAACTACCTCAACGGCGGCGGCGACGCCCTGATCGTCGACGACACCGGCACCCGAGCGGTTCTCGCTCGATCCGGTGTGCGTTGTCCGTCGATCGATGCAGTTGTCCTGCAGCGTTACGTCGACGGCTTCATCACCGCGGGTCTGTTACCGGCCCCGGTCGCCGACCCCTCCGAGGCCCGCTAGGCGAAAAGCCCGATCGAGCGCGCACGGCGTTGTCCGGATCGCTGTACAGCGTTGCAGCGCAACCATTTCTAGTTAGGTTAGGAAGTTGACTCACATGGTTGACTACGCGGTCGAGGCGGAGGGGCTCGTCAAACGGTTCGGCGAGGTGACGGCGCTGGACGGGCTCGGTTTCGCGGTGGAACGGGGCACGATCGCGGGGGTGCTCGGACCGAACGGGGCGGGTAAGACAACAACCATCGATGTACTGACCACATTGCTGGTCCCCGACGCAGGTCACGCGCGGGTCGCCGGTCACGACGTGGTGGCCGACGCGGGAGCGGTCCGTTCGGTGATCGGTCTGACCGGGCAGTTCGTCGCCCTGGACGAGAACCTCACCGCGCGCGAGAATCTCGCTCTGTTCGGGCGGCTGCTGAAACTGGGACGCCGGCGAGCCGCCGAGCGCGCCGAGGAACTGCTGCACCGCTTCGACCTCACCGATGCCGCCGATCGGCGCAGCGGTACCTTCTCCGGCGGTATGCGACGACGGCTCGACCTCGCGGCCTCGTTGATCGGCCGACCGGAAGTGCTCTTCCTCGACGAACCGACCACCGGCCTCGACCCACGCAGCCGCGCGGTGCTGTGGGAGGTGGTCCGTGACCTGCGCGACGACGGCATGACCATCCTGCTCACCACCCAATACCTGGACGAGGCAGACGAACTGGCCGACCAGATCGTAGTGGTCGACCACGGCCGTGTCATCGCCGACGGCACCGCCGACGAACTCAAGGACCAGGCCGGGGGTTCGGTCTGCCATGTCACCGCGGCTGAGAGCGAGCGTCCCCGGATCGCCGCCGCGCTGGCCGGCATGACCGGGCTCGCCGAGTTGAGCGACGGTGTCGCCGTCGCCGCGTCGGGTGCCGCCACGCTGGTCGATGTCGTCCGCAGGCTCGACGCCGCCGAGATCGCCATCGACGACATCGCCCTGCGCCGCCCGACTCTCGATGACGTGTTCTTCCGCCTGACCGGGCACCCCAGCGTCCCCGGCGAGCTCGAGGACACCCCATGACGGCCACCGCCGCAACGAAAACCGTTGCCGCGGTTTCCCGTCCATATCCGTCGATGTGGGCCGACACCGCGATCCTGGCCGGTCGCCACCTGCGGTTGATGAGCAGGCGCCCCGCCTCCATCATCGGCGCCGTGGTGCTGCCATTGATCTTCGCCACGATGTTCTACGTCGTGTTCGGCACTGTGGTGCAGCGCCGGATCGGCAGTGACTACGGCCAGTATCTGCTGCCTGCGGTGATTCTGCAGGCGATGCTGTTCACGGCGATGTCAGCGGCCATTCTGTCGGTCGAGGACGTGACCGGCGGAATGATCCGAAGGCTCCGCTCCATGGCGGTCGCGCCGATCGCCCCGGTACTGGGACTGGTCGGCGCGGAACTGACCCGCGCACTGCTGACCATTGCGGTCCTGGTGCCCGCCGGCGCCGTCATGGGCTTCCACCTCGGTGGTGGTGTGCTCGCATCGATCGGATTCGTGCTCATCACCCTGTTTTTCGCTGCGGTGGCGTGCACCGGGTTCATCGCGATCGGTTTCGCGGTGGGCAAGGTGGACTCGGTACAGGTGATCACCAATGTCATCTTTTTCCCGTTCCTGCTCGTGTCGAACGCCTTCACACCGACCGAAGCGTTCCCGGACTGGTTGCAGCCGTTCGTCGCCAATCAGCCACTCAGTCGCACCGCGGACGCGCTGCGCGCGCTGGCCGAGCCCGAGGCAGCCCTCGCCGGGCCGGTCACGACCGCCCTGCTGTGGTTGAGCGGCGGGTTCGTCGTGTGTGTCGCGGTCGCGGCCAGGGCGTATCGGAGGTCACTGTGAACGAAAGCCGAACCATGACCGGTCCCCGCCCGAACATCCTCATCGACGGCTGGACACTCACCCTGCGCGCCGTCCGGGTGACGCTGCGCAACCCATTCCTGCTGATGATGGCGACGTTCTTCCCTCTCATCCTGTTGGTGCTGATGACGGTGGCGTTCGGCTCGCTGGTCGCCCCCGGCGGGAGCCGCGCCGACTACGTGAACTTCAGCCTGCCGCTGTTCGCCGTGATGGGCATCGCGTTCGCCGGGCTGGGCACCGCCATGACGACCTACGACGATCTGCAATCAGGATTCGACCGCCGACTACGCGCGATGCCGATCGCGCGTGCCGCCCCGCTGATCGGGCGCATCGCCGGCGACGCGGTGCGCAACCTGATCACCCTGCTCGCGGTGATCGGAGTCGGCTACCTGCTCGGATTCCGTTTCACGGGCGGCGCGCTCGGCGCGCTCGGCTTCCTCGCATTGCCACTGATCTTCGGCACAGCGGTCGCCTGGATGATGGTGGCGATCGCGGTCCACGCCAAGTCCGGGGAGGCAGTGGCTTCGGCGCTCAACGCGATCCTGCTGGTGGCCTCGTTCCTGTCAACTGGTTTCGTACCACGCCAGGATCTCCCCTCGTGGATCCAGCCCGTCGCCGCGGCCAACCCGGTGTCGTCGGTCGTCGAGGCAATGCGTGCGATGGCGGCAGCCGGACCGGTCGCATCGCCCATGTGGCGCGCGCTGGCGTGGACGGTGGCGCTGACCCTGATTTTCGCGACGATCGCCATTCACGGATACCGGCGACGCTGAAGCACGAGCCGGTGGCTCCATGTGAAGGAGTCGTCATGTCCTGGACCATCAGGTTCGGCTCGTCGAGCCGGGCTGCAACGGCACGGGAGCGCGCCGATCGGTCTCAGCGGACGCCCCGCTGGTACAGCCGGCGCCCCTGATGGCGGTCAGCGAATGGTCGAGGATGCTTCGGCGTCGAGTCGGGCGGTCAACAGATCGGTGAGTTCTTCTGCGTAAGTGAGCTGGCGCCGAAGATTCTCACAGCTGTCCTGCGCCTTGCCACGCAACACATCCAGGGTCGCACCGGCTTGTCGGCGCAGTGTCGCGCTCGATGTCGAGTCCTCCAGCACATCGAGCGCTTCCAGGAGTTCCTTCATCTCAGCCAGAGTGAAGCCCAGCGGTTTCATCCGGCGAATCACCAGCAGTCGCTCGACGTCTGCTTCGGTGTAGAGGCGGAACCCGCCCGCGCTGCGCGCCGACGGCGTCACCAAGCCGACCTCGTCGTAGTGCCGAATCGTCTTGATCGACAGCTCGGATCGTTCGGCGACCTGCCCGATCTGCAAGTGCGCGCGAGCGGTGTCTTCGGTCATGTCAGTGCCCTCCTGACAGGTGTCCGCTGAGTCGGTCGTGGCGCTGTTCGGAGGCCTCGTTGAGGCCGACGATCTCGACGTTCTTGCCCCTGGACTCGTACTTGGTGGTGATCGCGTCCAGGGTCGCCACGGTCGAGGCATCCCAGATGTGCGCACCGGACATGTCGATGACGACATTACGCGGGTCATCGACATAGTCGAACTGGTAGATCAGGTCGTTGCTCGAGGCGAAGAACAGCTCGCCACGCACCTTGTACACACGGGTGTCGACATCGCCGTCGTGATCGATATCGGCGTCACCGATCTTCTCGACTTCGGTGAAGTGTGCGACGCGGTGCGCGAACGCGACCATCGCGGTCAGGACACCGGCGATCACGCCATAGGCGAGGTTGTGGCTGATCACCGTCACCACCACGGTGACCAGCATGACGGTGGTCTCGGCGATCGGCATGCGCCGCAACGTCTTCGGGGCGATCGAGTGCCAGTCCATGGTGCCGACCGAGACCATGATCATCACCGCGACCAGCGCCGCCATCGGAATCAACGCGACGACATCACCGAGGCCGACGACCAGGATCAGTAGGAACACTCCGGCCAGGAACGTCGAAATGCGCGTCCGCGCACCGGATTCCTTCACGTTGATCATGGTCTGCCCGATCATCGCGCAACCACCCATGCCACCGAAGAACCCGGTGACCACGTTCGCGACACCCTGGCCCCAACCCTCGCGGGTCTTGTCGGAATGGGTGTCGGTGATGTCGTCGACGAGCTTGGCTGTCATCAGCGATTCGAGCAGGCCGACCAGCGCCATCGCCAGCGCATAAGGCGCGATGATCTTCAAGGTCTCGAAGGTGAACGGAACGTCCGGGATCATCCAACTCGGCAGGCTCGACGGCAATTCACCCTCGTCGCCGACGTTGGGAACGTTGAGCGAGAACACGATGGTCGCGGCGGTCAGAAGCACGATGGCGACCAGCGGCGCGGGCACCACAGTGGACAGCTTGGGCAGCAACACCATGATCACGATGCCGAGCGCGACCATCGGATACACCAGCCACGGCACGCCGAGCAGATGCGGAATCTGGGCCGTGAAGATCAGAATGGCCAGCGCGTTGACGAAGCCGACCATCACACTGCGCGGAATGAACCGCATCAGCTTCGCCACCCCGACGACACTCAGCACGATCTGCAGCACACCCGCCAGCAGCACCGTGGCGATCAGATAGTCGAGCCCGTATTGCTTGACTACCGGTGCGATGACCAGTGCGATCGCACCGGTGGCGGCCGAGATCATCGCCCGGCGGCCACCGACGATCGAGATCGTCACCGCCATCGTGAACGACGCGAACAGTCCGACGCTCGGGTCGACCCCGGCGATGATCGAGAACGAGATCGCCTCGGGAATCAGGGCGAGCGCGACGACCAGGCCGGCCAGGATCTCGATGCGCAGACGTTTCGGGCTCCGCAGCGCGGCCATCACCGACCCGTCGGTTTCCTTTGTGGTGGACACAGCTGTCCCCATCGGCGAGCTCCATTCGGTCGGTCGCGCAGGTGGCCATGCGGTCACGGACCGGCGCGGTGGAAGAAAACGGTGATGTGAGCGGTCCGCGACGCAAGCGCGACGATGCTGGACATCACCGGCCACGTTGCCGGATAACGATCCTCAGCTAACACTCAGCGGGATGAATATACCCTCCCGTACGAGTAGATTCACAACCCGCGAGTGAGCTTCGGGTCGGAGGACCACGCTGCGGCGCCGAACTGCGATGTACCTCGGCGGCGGCACCGAGATCCAGCGGGCATGCGGGTGGCACGGTTCTTCCCGAAGCTCATCCCCGCCGACCAGTACGAACGCTGGATCGAAACGATGCGGGTCAGGTATCGCGCTGACCTTCGAAGTAGGCGTACCCGGTCGGGTCGATCGGCCGCTCCGGTACTTCCCGCAACACGTTGACGATCTTTCGCCACCGACTTCGATCTGCGGTCAGGGCGTTGATCGCCCCGGTTCGGAAGGCGATCGGCAGTTCGGTGTCGATGGAGGCCGGTTCGGCGCGCAGCCCGTCGACCTGCGCTGTGATCTGGCTGATCTCGTCCTCGATCGCAGCCAGCACGGCCTCAGCGGCGGCGGCCAATTCCGGGCCGATCGGAAGCATACGCGCGAATGCCTCACCGGCCGCCTGCAAATCCTTGCCTTGTCCGAACATCTTCCTATTGTCACCGTTTGCAACCGGTGCCGGTCGACGCTGCCTGATTCGGGGATGTCGAGCGGTGCCGGGCCGATCCTGCTCGCGATAGGGTCTGAGCCGATCGAACAGCGAACTCGGTGTCTTGCCCGGATCAGGAAGGGAGTGGGCATGACTGTTGAAGTGCACTGGCAGCGCTACCTGAACTGGTGTCGCGCCAACGCACCGCTGACCGCAGCCACCATCAACATCCCCGTCAACGCCGAATACGTGCGCGAGCAGGAAGCCCGCACCGGACGTCGGTGGCCCGCCGAGCTACACACGTGGTTCGGCATCCACAACGGGGGCCCGGACGGCAAGCCCTTCGTCCAGGTATTCCCGTCCTTTCGGCCTCTGCCGGCCGATCAGGTTACGGCGCGATGGAAGTCCCTGACCGAGATCTGGGCGAACATGACGGCACAGATGGGTGGCCCGTCGCTGTTGAATCAACCGGCGGGAACCGTCACCTTCACCTATATCGACGCCTACATTCCCATCGCCGAGAACGGCAGCGGCGACTTGATCGTCGTCGATAGCCGACCTGGCGAGAACTACGGAGCCGTCCTCGAGTTCGCGGGCGAGGTCACGGACCAGATGGCTATTCGCTGGCCCTCGCTCAGCGCGAGCCTCTCTGAGATCGCAACGTCGCTCGAGAACCGACAACCCTGCCGCGGTTGGATTCCCTTCGTGGAAAATGGACTCCTGGACTGGGACTACCCCTAGGCCGACCGGATCAGCCTGCGACGTAGAAGGTTCCGATGCTCGGCGTCTGGAAACCACCGAGGCCGGGCAGGGTGGCCGTGACCATTACCTGCCCCGGACCGGTAACGATTTCCGCGCGATCAGCGGACCAGTCGGTGATCGTTCCCGAGGCGCCGGTGGACAGGTTCTGCCAGGTGTAGACGTACCCATGGCCCGCCGGAACCGGATAGATCGCGCCGTGCCCGTGCGACACCGTCGGCTGCACCAGCGCGGCCCCGTTCGCTGGGTTGGCGGCAACGATCAGCCCGGGCACCTGCAACCGCGTTTCCGCCGGGTACGGAGGCTGCGCCGCTGCTGCACCGGCCGCCACCGTCGCGATCCCGGCGAACAACCCAGCAACTCCCAACAAAGCCGAAGCTCCGACTGTTCGACGCACCTGCAATCACCTCATCTGTAGTCGGGTACTCCCGGGGGTACATCCGAACCACATAGCCGACCGTTACACATTCAGCAATCCCATGGCTATCGAAACCTGATGTTCGAGGCGGCCGCCTAGTCCGATCCACATGGATCCAGTAGGCGACCCGCCAATCCCCAGCGAACGGGCGTGCCCCCGCGTGCCCCTAACAGCGGTATTGGGCGGCAAATCAGGGCGAAAGCCATACAGACACCGGTCGGCCGTCCAACTTTAGTGAAAACAAAAAATGCCCCTGACCTGCGACGATCGGGGGATGCAATGTGGTCCCAGCTGGTTTTGAACCGGTAGACATCAGGAGACCGAGACCAGCTCCCACCTCGAAAAATCGGCATTCACCAGGAACTTTGCACCCCATCGCGATCACGCAGATGTACGCACTGACAGGCAACATTGGGCTGCACTATTGCACGTATATCGCACGGCGAACGGTGCCAACCGGAACACGTAGAGATCCCCACGCGCAGAGGCCTTAATAGCACTAGTGGATGACTCCTCCGGTAGCCTTCCGCCACCTCGTCCGCCACGACACACTCGCTCAAGGCTCAGCACCCGCCGTACGCGATCCAAACCGAACGGACGAACAGCGGAAGGCGCGCATATCAGCTAGGAGGGCGGCATGAAGGTCAACGGTGTCGGTACCCGGCTCTACGATCCCTACACAGCACAGTCCGTCGCCGCGGCTGCTCGCGGACGCCCGCCACCGGACTGAATCCGAGAAGGACAACTGAAAAATGACGTTTGTCGACCACGCATACAACAACGACGGCTCCGAACTCGGTCGGTACCTCAACGCGGCGGCACACCTGATGCTGCCCGGACTTGTCGCGGTCGCGGCAGGAAAGTCGCTCTCCTACTTCGGGGTTCGGCACATGCTGGTGGACCTGGCGATCATCGTCGGCAGTTTCGTCT
>JACIXH010000186.1 GCA_014360565.1 Nocardia sp. | reverse complement strand
CCCCGCTGTCGACCCCAACATCCGGCTGCGGAGCGAATTTCTGCCGCTGTGCTCGGCTTTCAACGAATCCTCGCTCAACTCAGCCCTTTCGCCGCGGGTTCACCCAGCACTTCCGACACCTGATCGTCGTCCGCTGCCACAGAGGCAGGAGCGCACCGAGGAAATCGAAGAGTATCGCCTGAACGGCCGAAAAGGCTTCGCCGAGCCCACACTCACCACCGCGGATTCGTGGCGCGCCGCGTTCTGCTGTGTCATCGAGCCCGGAAGCCGCGCGAGGTCGTGGTCAGCTACTGGGCGCTGCCCCCGGCGGATTCGGTGACCAGTGCGGGCAGCAGCTCGCCGAACAGGTAGGCCAGCGGGTCGGTGCAGGTGTAGGCCGCGCAGGAGCCGAAGGGGGCGTCGGGAACCGGAATCTCCGCGGAGGCGGTGCCGGCGAGGGCGAGCGGGCCGATGACGAAAAGGGCAGCAGCGATGGTTGCGGTGGTGATGGAGCGCTTCATCGGTCCCACCTTAAGCGGCGCGTGATGGGCGGCAAGACGCGATTTTCCTGGGCAGCAGAAGTCCGGTCGTCATCGATCTGCAACCCGTTCACCCGGCCGTGGCCTCCATACGCCATGCTTGTGCCGTGGTTATTGCGTCTGATGTCGTCCCCGTGCGTGGCAGTGAGTTCTCGGTCCTGTTGCGTCGTATCCGGGAGGCGGACCTTTTGGACCGGCGGTTGCGGTATTACGGGTGGAAGAGCGCACTGACCGCAGCGGCTCTTATCGCTGGTTGGGCCGCATTTTTTGTCATCGGCGACTCGTGGTGGACCCTGGCCGTGGGGGCGTTCCTCGCTGTGGTGTTCTCGCAGATCGCATTCCTCGGCCACGATGCCGGGCACAAGCAGATCTTCGCGGGCAGACGAGCCAATTATCTGTACGGCTTGATCGCGGGAAATCTCGCGATCGGGTTGAGCATCGGCTGGTGGACCAGCAATCACGCTCGCCATCACGCCCACCCCAACACCGAGGGCATGGACCCGGACGCGATGGGCGTGCTCGCGTTCTCCGGCGACCGTGCCAAGGCAGGCACGGGTTGGCGCCGATTCATTTTCCGCTACCAGGCGTGGCTGTTCTTCCCGCTGCTGCTGCTCGAAGGCGGCAGCCTGCACTGGAAGAGCATCGTCGCGGTGTTCCGCTGGCCGATCCCGAACCGGGTCTGGGAGGGCGCGCTGCTCGCCGCTCACTTCATCGGGTTGCTCTCCGCGGCGTTCCTGGTGCTGTCGCCGGGTAAAGCTCTGGTGTTCATCGCCGTGCAGCAGGGCCTGTTCGGGCTGTACATGGGCTCCACCTTCGCCCCCAACCACAAGGGCATGGAAGTACTGCCCGAGGGCGACAACACCGACTTCCTGCGCCGCCAGGTCCTCACTTCCCGCAATGTGCGCGGCAGCTTCCTCGTCGACACCGCGATGGGCGGCCTGAACTACCAGATCGAGCACCATCTGTTCCCGTCGATGCCGCGCGCCAACCTGCGCCACGCCCAGCCGATGGTCGCCGAGTTCTGTGCCGAAATCGGCGTCCCCTACTGCGAGACGGGCATGTTCGAGTCGTACCGCCAGGCGATGACTCACCTCAACGAAGTGGGCCGCCAGGCGGTGCGGTAGCGCCGAGTGCCGCGTTGTAGGCGGCGGTGAGTTCGGCGAGCACGCCGTTGCCGGCACGCGGCGCGCCGCTCAGGTGGGTCGCGCGCAGTTCGTCCATGAATCGGTCCCACATCGATGGCCCGCCTGCGGCCAGCAACTCCGCGCGCACGGTCAGCTCCGGCGAAGTCTCCAGCCACCGTGCGCCCCAAGCGCCCAGCGCGGCCAACACCGGAACGAGCTGAATCGCAGCCTCGGTGAGGTGATATTCGACCTTCTGACGGTGGCTCGGGTCGTCGTCACGAGTGAGCAGGCCCGCGGCGACGAGTTTGGCGAGTCGCGCGGCCAGGATGTTCGAGGCGATGCCCTCGATGGACCCGGTGAGGAGCTCGCGGAAGTGTGTGTGCCCACCGAACATGATGTCGCGCAGGATGATCAGGCTCCATCGATCGCCGAGGAGCTCGACCGTCAGATTGATCGGGCAACCCGACTTACCCGGTCCCACGGGCAACTTGTCCTGGGCAACTGGTTGCGACATAGGATCAGTCTAGGATACGTTCGTTCTGCTTGCACATTGCAATCAGAAAGGGCATCGCGATGGCTCAGTTGGTTCGCGTTCAGAACTTCAGCATTTCCAGCGACGGGTACGGCGCGGGGGAGGGGCAGAGTAAGGACCGGCCCTTCGGTCACGCCGAACCCGCTGACTTCATGTCCTGGGCAGGCGCCACCGCGCACTGGCCCAACCGCACCGACCCCGGCGGCACCTACGGCCTCGACGACTACATCACCCGCGACTACGCATTCAATATCGGCGCGGAAATCATGGGCCGCAACAAGTTCGGCCCCCAGCGCGGGCCGTGGGAGAACTACGACTGGCAGGGCTGGTGGGGCGAGAACCCGCCGTTCCGCACGCCGGTCTTCGTCCTCACCCACCACGAGCGCCCCTCGTTCACCCTGGGCGAGACCACCTTCCACTTCCTCGACGCCGCGCCGAAAGACGCACTCGCCCGGGCTCTCGAGGCCGCCGACGGCAAGGATGTGCGCATCGGCGGCGGCGTCGCCACGGTGCGTCAGTTCCTCGACGCCGACCTCATCGACACCATGCACGTCGCCGTCGCGCCGGTGGAAATCGGTGCGGGCGAACGCCTGTGGGAAGGTTCCGGCGAGTACGACGACCGCTTCCATCACGAGCAGATCCCCAGCCCCAGCGGCGTCGTCCACCACTTCTTCTGGCGCCGATAAGTATGACTTGACCTGCGCGACAGCGATAATGGTGTGATGCCGACCGATGCCGTGCCCGAGCTGTTCGACAACGCGACACTGGAACAGTCCTCGGTAGTCGCGAACAATGCGATGAACCGTGGCCGAGGTCTGTCCGGCGTGAACAGCTACGCACGCGAACTCGGGTTCGACCCCTATGACGTACTCGCCGACCGCCTGCGCGCCGACCCCACGAGCCGGCTCACCTGGATCGACGTCTGTTGTGGCTCCGGCCGCGCGCTGCTCGAAGCCGAAGCGCGATTCGAGCGCGAATTCCCGGCCGCCGATCTCACCATCATCGGCATCGATCTCGTCGACTTCTTCCTTGCCCAGCCCCGCACGCACCGTCTGCGACTTCTCACCACCTCGGCGACAACGTGGACCCCACCCCACCGGGCCGACCTCGTCACTTGCGTGCACGGCCTGCACTACATCGGCGACAAACTGGCCCTCATCGAGGCGATGACAAGCTGGCTTGCCCCCACCGGCGTCGTCGCCGCCGACTTCGACACAGCCGAAATCCGCCGTCCCGACGGGACTTCGGCAAGTGGCGCCGTCACCGGCATCCTCAGGACCGCCGGTCTGGTTTACGACCGCCACCGCCACCAGCTGCACGGCCATGGTCGGCCGCACTTCCCTGCCGCCTACCTCGGCGCGGATCCCACCGCAGGCCCCGGCTACACCGGCCAGCCTGCGGTGGTCTCGTATTACGACTGGTGACAGTCCAACTCGAACTCGCCGTCTCGGATCGGCGTTGCGGCGGCGGTCAGAGGCGGGGGTCGGTCGGTACGGATTCCATGGCCAGGATCGCGAAGACCAGCTCGTGGACTCGCCACAGTGGTTGCGCGGTGGCCACGGCGTCGAGGGCGGCCAGGCCGAGCAGGTGTTCGCGCAGGGCCAGGGTGCGTTTGCGGCTGAGGGTGCGCTCGCGCAGGCGGGCGAGGTGTGCGGGGTCGGTGTAGTCGGGGCCGTAGATGATGCGCAGGTATTCGCGGCCCCGGCATTTGATGCCTGGTTGGGCCAGTTTGCCTTTGGCGCGGTGGGCGAGGCCGGCGTGGGGCTTGATGACCATGCCCTCGCCGCCGGACGCGGTCATCTCGAGCCACCAGGCGGTGGCCTCGGCTTCAGCGGCCGGGTCCGACAGATCGACGATACGGCGGTCGGTGGGGTGGAAGGTTTCGGGGTCGGCGGCTACCAGGCGGTCGCTGATGGCGAGGTGCCAGGTGTGGTCGCGGTCGGCGTAGGCGGCGCCTTCGGAGGCGAGCAGCGCGAAGGGCGCGATCCGGACACCGTCGAGACCTGTTGTCGGCCAGCAATATGCGCGGTAGGCGGTGGTGAAGGCCGCGGCGTTCTCGGCTCTGGCGGCGGTGCGCTCGCGCAATGCGCCCAGGTCAAGCCCGCGGGCGAGTCCCGCGTCGAGGGCGGCGACCGCGGTGGGAAGGGCCGATCGAGCGGCCGCGCCCGCAGCGGCGTACTGCGTGCGGATCAGCCCGGCGGCCTTGGCGGACCAGGGCAGCAGCTCGCAGTCCAGGAGTAGCCAGTCCGACGCGAGCTCGTCGAAAAGCGGTGCGGCTGCGGCGCGTACGCGAGCCAGGAGGGCCTCGGTCAGCGTCGAGTCGTTGAAGAACGACCGGCCGGTGCGGGTGTAGATCGCGCCGCTACTTCCGTCGTCCACGCCGAATCGAGCCGCCGCTCGGTCGCGGCACACCAACACGACGGCCCGTGAGCCCATGTGCTTCTCCTCGCACACCACCTTGTCGACACCCGCCGCGCGATAGTCGGCGAAAGCCTCCGTGGGGTATTCGAGATAGCCCTCGACCGTCGAAGTGGACGGCGCGGACATGGTCGGCGGCAACCACAGCAACAGCCGAGGGTCGATCGCGAACCGGCTCATCACTTCCAGCGCGGCCGCCGAGTTCTCCGCGTCGACGATCACTGTGCCGTAATCGGTGCGGATGTGCCTGCGACCCGTGACCTCGGCGAGGTCGAGAGTTTCGTCGTCACGGGCGGGTTCAGCGGCCAGCGGCTTGATCGGCTGGTAGTAGACCTGTGCGGCCTGCACTGCGACGAACGACTTCTCGGGGTAGCGCATCGCGGTCAACTCGCCACCGAACACCGCACCGGTGTCGAGGCATACGGTGTTGTTGATCCACTCCACCTTCGGCGTCGGTACGTGTCCATAGACGACCGTGGCCGCACCGCGATAGTCCCGTGCCCATGGATAGCGCACCGGCAAACCGTATTCGTCTGTCTCGCCGGTGGATTCGCCGTAGAGGCAGAAGTCGCGAACCCGGCCGGACGCTCGACCGTGGTAGGCCTCCTTCAGTCCGGCGTGGGCCACCACCAGACGCCCACCGTCCAAACGCAGGTGACTGACCAGGTCAAAGATCCACTGCGCCGCGGCGGCCACGAATTCCGGTGTCTCGCTGTCCAATTGTTCGAGCGTCTCGGCCAGACCGTGCGACAGGGTGACGTCCTTGCCGCGCAACTTCTTCAGCAGCTTCTGCTCGTGGTTGCCCGGCACACACAGCGCGTTGCCCTGGGCGGTCATCCCCATCACCAAGCGCAGCACGCCCGGCGAATCCGGCCCGCGGTCGACGAGGTCGCCGACGAACACCGCCTGTCGCCCGTCCGGGTGCGTGGCATCGACCGGGCGGCCCATCTCGTCGCGAACGAGCGTCCACCCGAGTTCGCCGAGCAGGGTTTCCAATTCGGCTCGGCACCCGTGCACATCGCCGATGATGTCGAAGGGCCCGGTGAGTTCGCGCCGGTCGTTCCACGCCTTTTCGTAGGTGATGGTCACGTCCGTCGGATCGGCGACCACGTGTACCTTGCGGAAGCCCTCACGGCCGAGGTGCCGCAGCGAACGCCGCAGGTCCTGACCCTGCCGCTTCAGTACATTGCGCCCGAAGTCGCGATCGGTGCGACTCTGCGTGCGTTCCCAGGCGAGAGCTTCAGGCGTATTGATGACGATCGCAACCGGCAGCACATCGAAAGACCGTGCCAGCGCCACCAATTCGGCTCGCGCGTGCTGCTGCACATTGGTGGCGTCGATCACCACCCGCCGCCCGGCCCGCAACCGGATCCCGGCGATGTGACCGAGCGCGTCGAAGGCGTCCTTGGTCGCGGACTGGTCGTTCTCGTCGTCGGCCACCAGGCCACGGAAGAAGTCCGACGACAGCACCTCGGTGGGCGCGAAGTGCTCGCGGGCGAAGGTCGACTTGCCGGAACCGGAGATGCCGATGAGCACGATGAGCGAGAGCTCGGGAAGATCGATGTTCACAGCGCGCCTTTACGTTCGGGCCCAGAGGCGACAGCGGAGCGTGCCCGCGCGAAATCGTGCGGCGGCGCCGAGGCGGTGGCCGTCTTGCGGAAGAGCGCGAGCTGAGTGGGCGAACCGGTCCTCGGGTCGTTGTCGCCGACCGGGCGGATCTCGACCGCGTAGCCGAATCTTTCGGCGACGCGAGTGGTCCAGGCCGTGAATTGCGCACGGCTCCACTCGAATCGGTGATCATCGTGGCGGTGGCCGTCGAGGGTTTCGTAGTGCACGTTGTATTCCACGTTCGGGGTGGTCACGATCACCGCGCCCGGCGCGGCATGCCCGAAGACGGCGCGCTCGAGCGCGGGCAATCTGGCCTCGTCGACGTGTTCGATCACCTCCATGAGCACCGCCGCGTCGAAGCCGCGCAGTCGGTTGTCGTGGTAGGTCAGCGCCGACTGGATCAGCGTGATCCTGGCCCGCTGCCGGTCGGTCATTCGGTCGAACTTCAAGCGCCGCTGCGCCATCGACAGTGCCGCATCGGACACGTCCGCGCCGACGATCTCGGTGAATCGAGCATCCGATTGCAGCGCCAGAAGCAAAGCGCCTGGGCCGCAACCGAGATCGAGCACCCGGGTGGCGCCGGTTTCGGCCAAGGCGGCCAGCACGGCTTGCTTGCGCAGCTGCACCAGTGGTGTGCGGCGCTCGGCGGCTTCTACGCGTTCGACTGCGTCGGTGGGAATCTCGGCATCGTCGACGACTTCGTCCACCGAGCGCAGACGTTCGAGCGCGGACAGCATCAGCGTCCGTCGCCCGGCCAGATAGCGGCGTGTGATCAGCTCGCGCTCGGGATGGGCGCCGAGCCAGCCTTCGCCCGCGCGCAACAGCTTGTCGACCTCGTCGGCATCGACCCAGTAGTGCTTGGCGTCATCGAGCACCGGCAGCAGCACATAGAGGTGATTGAGTGCCTCGGCCAGCCGCAAAGTCCCGGTCAACCGCAGGTGGGTGTAGGGCGAAAGACCCCACTGCGGGAACTCGGGGTCGAGCGGTTCCGACGTGGTCGATACCGTCCAGCCCAGCGGAGCGAACAGCCGCTCGACGATCTCGGTCCCACCCCGGCAGGGGACTGCGGGCACCTCGATCTCCAGCGGAATCGGCGTCTCGGCCAGCTCGGTGCGATCGCGGCTCGTCCCGTTCAGCGCAGACCGGAAGACCTTGCCCAGCGCCACCGACAGCAGGCTCGACGCCACATACGGCCGATCGTTGACATAGCGTCCGAGCGCGGAACCGTTGTGTCCCTTGGCCGGCCGCGCCAACTCGACCGGATCGACCTCGAGCAGCAGTGCTGCGGTGCAGCGGTCGGCATCGGCCTGTGGGTAGAACACGTGTGCGGTGCCGCCGGTGGTCGCGAACGATTGCACGCGGTCGGGATGTTTGACCAGGAGGTATCCGAGGTCCGTCGCCGGCGTGTGAGTCGTGGAGATCGTCAAGAGCACTTGCTGATCCTGTCACGGCCCGCCAGCGATTTTCGCCGAGTGCGATTCAGCGGAAGTCGAACGAGGGCGGGATGGCCACGAGCACGGCCGCCACCCAGATGCCGTACACCGGCAGGTAGCCGGTCTGCCAGCGTTCGACAGCGGCGAAGGTCTTCGTGCCTCGCAGGAATCCGAAACCGAGATGGCCTGACCAGGCGAGATTCACCAGCAGCACCGCATTCAGGCCGAGGGCGACCACCTTGTTGGGGCTGGAGCCGAATTCGGCGATGCGGGTGAGCATGGCGGCCAGCATCAGCACGTCGACGACCAGCGCGGTGACCACCAGCAGCAGCTGTACGCGGTCGAAGAAGCCCGGTGGGGTGAGCGGGTCGCGGGCCGAGATCGTGTAGAGGAGCAGGCCGAGGACCAATACGAGGATCAGGTCCATCAGGATGAGCAGTTCGCGGTCGATGTCGGTCAGACTTGCCGTGGACGCGAGGGCGGCCAGCAGGGCGAACAGCATGACGATGGTGAGCGGGGTGAAAACCCGGGTGAGCACCGGCGCGATGTTCTCCACGACGTTCTGTTTCGCCTCGACCAGCCAGGCGGCGACGATCACCACGCCCGCGATGGCGAAGGGCAGCACCCAGTCCTCGATCACCGGCTCGATGTCGAGATCGAGGGTCCCGAAGACGCCGGCCGTCAACCCGATCAGCACGCCGCCGCCGAGCGCCAGCAACGTCGAATAGACGAACCATTCCCCGGTGAACCGGATGAAATCCATCCGCCGTCGGCCGGATCGCCAGTCGCCGCCGGTGTAGGCGAGGCCGACCACCAACCACAGCAGGATCGGTGCGTGGATGGCGGCGATGATCTCGGTAGCGCCTTCGGGCTCGAACGGATACAGATTCAGCACCAGCGCGGTGAGCGCGAACGGCACGAGCAGTGCTGCGGCCACGCGCGTCGGCACTCGCCGCTTCCACGCGAAATACCCTGCGAGGAAAGGCAATACGAGCAGGCTGAGGTTGCGGGCGATGGCGGAGCCGTCCAGCCAGGTGAAGCCGGCTTTCACCGCGAGCGCCGCTGCGGCGGCGAGGACGAGAACAACTGTCAGCTCGCGATCGCCCGCGCCGCCCGCGGCCTCCTCTGGCACCAGAACCAGCTGCTTCCAGAGCCTTTCGGAATGCTCGCGCGCGAACTCCCGCGAGATCGCGTCCATGCCGCCCATCCGTTTGACGGCGACGAGAAACGCCTCGTCGCCGGACAGGCCGCCCGCGCGCAGCGTCGAGATCTGTTCGCGCAGATGGTCTTCCATTTCGTCGACGTCGGCCACGGAAATGGCGTGATGACGCTGGACGTATCCGCGCCACTGATCGATATGGGCTTGCAGCTCGGCTTCCATCACGCCCATCCCTTCTGCGCGGGTCGAGTGGCGCTACGCCAGACCTGGTCCAGTGCGTCGGCGACCACGTTCCACTGGGCTTGTCGTTCGGCGAGCGCGGCCCGCCCCGAATCGGTGATCTGGTAGTGCTTGCGCCGGCGTCCGCCCTCGGACACCCGCCACGTCGACGACACGTGTCCCAGCCGTTCCAAGCGGTGCAACAGCGGGTAGAGCATTCCGTCGGTCCACTGCATTCGCCCGTGCGAGAGCTGGTTGACCTGCTCGAGGATCGCGTAACCGTACGACTCGCCCTCGGCCAGGATCCCGAGAACCAGCGGCGTCGCCGAGGCCGCTACCAGGTCCTTGTCTATGCGCATCGCGCTCCTATACCTAGAAGACCTAGGTCATAACCTAGCAGATCTAGGTATCAGGGTGATGATGTCGCATCCTAGGGTGAGGATTTCGTTCCACGGCCTAACGGCTGTGCCGAGGGCCCCGATGAAGTCTGCAGATACGCGCTACAGCGCGTAGGGGAACAGAATCGAGGAACCATGAACAACGCAGTTCGGATGAGCGCGCTGATCGCCGTCGCCGCGGCACTGGTCGTCGGCTGCAGTGACGAGACGGGTTCGGGGACAGCGACTTCGACCTCACGCGCGACATCGGCCCCGTCGACCACGCGGGCGCCCGCGCCGGGCGCCGAGGCTCCGGCGGCGAGTGCGTCCGAGGAGACGCCCGCACCCCAGCCCGGCGCTACCGTCGCGCCGCAGCCCGAATCGCCGCCGGTCACGCAGGCTCCCACAGCCGCCCCGGCTCCTGACCCGACTTCCCCCGCGCCCGGCAACGACATCAGCGGGCCGGATCGCTGCATCGATACGGGCTCGACAGGTGTGCGCAATGCCCTCGCGAGTCTCACCGGGAGCTGGGTGGCCGGGCAAGCATCCGCCGATCAGCCGGGCAACTGCGGTGAGCTGCTCTGGGTGCGCGCCATCGGCGGGAACTCGGCGGGCGCACCGATTCACGTGCTGTTCTTCCACGACGGAAAGTATTTGGGCACAGGGACTTCCGAGCCGTATGCCTTCACTACCGTCGTGGGTTCGAGCAGCACCGCTGTCACCGTCGAGTACCGCTGGTTGGCTGCCGACGAACCGTTCGCGGCTCCGCAGGGCGGGCCCGCCACGATCACTTACTCGTGGACCGGCTCGAACGTCGTGATGAGTGGTCCGCTGCCGTCGGAGGTCACCCAGCCCCACCGCTGATCCGGCCGATCGCCCGCGCACCGGGTGTGTGGGCTCGACCAGCGGGTTTCAGCGCTCCGGATGCAGTACCAAGACCGTGATCTCGCTGGGTGCGAACACCCGCAGTTGCGGACCCCAGAAGCCGGTGCCCCGGCTGGTGTAGAGCTGGGTGTTGTTCGCGTGGCGGCTCAGTCCCGCGACGACCGGCTGGTCGAGTCGAACCAGGTAGTGGAACGGCCAGATCTGCCCGCCGTGGGTGTGACCGGAGATCTGCAGCGCGACGCCCGCCGCGGCGCTGTCGGCGATCTGTTTGGGCTGATGGGCCAGCAGAACGACCGGAAGCTCCGGGTCCACGCCCGCGAGCGCGGCGGGCAGGTCGGGGCCGTGACCGGCCAGGCCGACGCCGGTCGGGTCATCGATACCGGCGATCACGAGCCGGTCGCCGTCGCGAGTGAGGACGCTGTGCTGGTTGTGCAACGGCTGCCAGCCGATCGAGGCCATGTAATCGATCCAGCCCTGCGCGTCACCGAAGTACTCGTGATTGCCGGTGATGTAGAACCGGCCGAGCGGCGCCTCGACCTTGCCGAGCGGATCGACCTGAGTCTGGCGTTTCGCGACCGAACCGTCGGCGAGATCACCGGCGTGACAAGCGATATCGGGCCGCTGCGCGTTGACCACCTCGACCACGCGCTCCGACCAGCGCCGCCGGTTCAGCGCCGCGAAGTGGGTGTCGGTGACGACAACGACGCGCAACCCGTCGAGGCTCTCGGCCAGGTCGCGGATCGCGACATCGACCGTGCGTACCCGCGGCACCCGGCGCGCCTCGTACACGCCCCATCCGATCAGCACCGCCGAGGTGGCCGATACTCCGGCCGCCACGATCTGCGCACTGCCGACCCCGGCGACAGCCAGCGCGCCCCGCACGAACAGCCCGATCACCGACCAGGAGAACACCACCCACAGCACCCCGAGCAGGGTGTCGCCGACGATCACCGCCGGGTCGGATTGAGCGGGACCGTGCCCGAGGGCCATCGTCAGGGGCAAACACACGAACCCGGCCACGAACACCGCCGTGCCGAGCCAGAACAGCGGGCCGGTGCCATCGGTAGGCGCCGAGACCAGCGTCCACCAGGGCAGCCCGAACAGCAGCGCGGAGACCAGCGATATCAACATCAGGCGTACGGCGAACTTCACGGCGGTCCCGTTCTGGGCAGGGCGGCCGGGCGTGGCCACGAATCGACTCCCCAGCGTAGCGCTCGCCCCCGGCGAGCTTCGTGGCCGAATGTCGCGAACTCGGACCCTTGCCTGGTCGCCGGGGTGACAGGCATCGATCCGAGGTGCGAAGCGGGCTGCGTCACTTCACAATTCGATGCTGTCTCGGGGTCGGCCTCGCGCTATGCTGCCGGGCAGGGGCCCGCCCGCAGCTTTCGCAGGCGCGGTGGGTCGAGTGGGGAGGCGGCGCGGCCGCACAAGAGGGAAAGGTCTGAACACCGATCATGCGTGGCGTAATTGTGGGAGGGGCGCAGCAGCGCCGACACGGATCAGGACTGTTGGGGCGGGTCATGGCCGGTGCCGTGGTGGCGGTGCTGCCGTTCGGCGCATCGGTCGCGCCCGCGGCCGCCGATGCCGACCCGTCCGCGATCGACTTCCGGGTGGACACGTCGATGGGCGAGATCAACACCAGGATCGTTCGCGCGGCCGACGGCAACACCGATCGGGTGGTCTACCTGCTCGACGGCGAGCGGGCCGAGGACGACCTGAACGGCTGGGAAAAGCACACCGATATCCCGGCGAAGATGGCGAAATTCAATATCAACGTCGTGATGCCGGTCGGCGGGCAGTCCAGCTTCTACGCCGACTGGGAGCAGCCCAGCAGCTTCTTCGGCGTCAATCCCGACGGTTCGATGCTGCCCAGCGCGGACTCCGGTTCGGCGATCGGCGGCTGGGAGGACACCCAGGGCAAGACCAACACCTACAAGTGGGAAACCTTCATCACCGAGACCCTGCCTGCGGCGATGAAGGCCCGGCTCGGCTTCAGTTCGACCCGCAACGGTGTGGTCGGTCTGTCCAGCGGTGGCAGTGCGGCGATGTTGATGGCGGCCTACTACCCGGAGCAGTTCACCTACGCCGGCTCGCTGTCGGGCTACCTGCACATGTCGATGCCCGGCATGCGGGAGGCGCTCGGCGGGGCGATGATCGCCAGCGGCGGGTACAACATCGAAGCGATGGCGCCCGCGGGCAGCGAGAAGTGGAAGCGGATGGACCCGTACGGGTTCGCCGAGAAGCTGATCGCCAACAACACCCGCCTCTACGTCTCCGCGGGCAGTGCCAAGCCCGCCGATCAGGACTTGTCCTCGATCGACGCGATCACCCAGGGCATGCCCTTGGAAGCGATCGCACTGGCCAACACCCGCTCGTTCGAAAAGCGTGTCACCGCTCTGGGTTACGAGAACGTCAGCTACGACTTCCCTGACATCGGCATCCACAACTGGGGCACCTGGGAACAGGTCGCCATCCGGCTGATGCCGGACATGGCGCGCAATATCGGCAAGCCGTTGCC
>JACIXH010000185.1 GCA_014360565.1 Nocardia sp. | reverse complement strand
GGTCCGCGGCCGGGTCGCCGGTTAGCCGCCGGGGCGTAGGCGACGAAGGAGCAAGCCCCGGTGGCTAACCGGCGGCCCCTCAGGGCCGCGGACACGCGCGCGCCAGCGCGCCAACAAACCCTGTCAGACCCTCATGACATCATGCGAGCACCATGGAACTACGCAAGGGTGCGCACGCGCCGGTCCCGACATCGCTTCTCGCCGTGGTCGTTTCATGGCGGTCAGCACACACGGTAGACGCGCATGCCCTGCTGGTCACCGAATCGGGCCTGGTCCGCGGCGATCGGGATTTCGTCTTCTTCAACGCCCCTCGCCACGCCTCCCAGGCCGTCACCCTCGACCAGGAGCCCGCGCCGGGGACAGCGCGCCTGAGTATTTCCCTGCCCCGCACCGAACCCGATGTGGCGCGCATCGTCATCAGCGCGTCCCTCGACGACGCCACCTTCGACCAGCTCCCCGACCTCACCTTGACCGTGCACGCCGCCGACGGCCCGATCGCGGAGTTCACCATCGACGGCATCGAAGACGTCAAGGCGATGATGTTCGGTGAGTTCTACCGCCGCGACGGTCAGTGGCGTTTCCGTGCGATCGGCCAGGGCTGGACCGGCGGGCTCACCGGGCTGGCCGGCGAGTTCGGAGTCACGGTGGACGAACCCGCCGGGCACGGAGGAACTGGGACCGCCGACAGGTCGAGAGTGCCCGCGCGACCGAGCCGGCCAGCGCCCGAGGTCGTGCCCGCCGACGAACCGTTCGCGAGTGTGTCACCCGGTCACGAGGCGTCGAGAGCCGCTGATTCGCCCGACACCGATCCCGCCGCCAGCCGACGTGACATCCACCGGAGCTGGACAGCTCCCGGCTCCCCGGATTCCGCCGCGCGACCACCCGCCGGACCGATATCGCCACGCCCGCCTGCCCTCTCGCGCCGGGTCATCGACGTCCCGCCGCCACCGCCGCAGGACCCCGAGCTCGCCGACTGGCACCCCGACCCGGAGGTGCCCGATCAGCTGCGCTGGTGGGACGGCGACGAGTGGACCACCAGCGTGCACCCGCACATTCACGACCATCGAGCGCGCTGCCCACGCTGCGGTAATCCGCTGCGGCGCAAGCTGTTCGGCGGCCACGTGCAGTGCAAGGACTGTGCCGCCGAGATCGAGGAATTTCTCACCCACTGGCGCAACCGAGCCCGGCGCGCCCTCGCGGGGCCCGGCACGATGTCGCAGGAATGGACCGAGGTGTGGGCCGCACTGCGCTTCCAGCGCATCGACTCCGAGCGCGGCCGGGCACTGCTGCGCGAGGCGGGTTTGACCCAGGTCGAGCGGATGGTCGCCTTCGCCTTCGCCGACGGTGAGGTGTTCGCCGACGAACTGACGGCCTTCGAGCACGTCGTCAGCGAGCTGGCGCTGTCCGGCGGCATCGTCGACGATCTGCGCCGCCGAATGCACCGCGGCCGCACCCTGTCCCGCCTGCGCGCAGGCGAACTGCCCGTCATCAACACCCCGGGCCTGCACCTCGACCCCGACGAACGCGTCCACCTCGACCTACCCGCCGTCCACATCCGCATGCTCGCGCGCGGCCCCCGCAACACCGAGGGCCGCCTGATCGGCAGCTCCAAGAAGCTGCGCTTCGTCGGTGACGGCACCGGCATCGAACTGCCGTGGAACCGGGTGGTATCGGTGCATCCCGAGCACGGCACTGTCGTCCTCGCCGCGACCTCGGCACGCGGCGGCGCGACCTTCGGCGTCGCCGATCCCGACTACGTGGCGGCAGCGCTGGAAGGCGCGCTGCGAGTGTCGAAACGCCTGGTCCTGGCGCCGGGGCAGCTCGACAGCCGCAGTATCCCCCAGGACGTGAAAGCCCAGGTGTGGCAGCGAGACGGCGGTGCGTGCGTCGAATGCGGTGACGGCCACTACCTCGAGTTCGACCACATCATCCCGCTCAGTCGCGGTGGTGCGACCAGCGCGACGAACCTGCAGATCCTGTGCCGGGGCTGCAATCGCGCCAAGGGCGCCCGGATCTAGCCGAGGATCGCGTTCATGATGGTGCCGCCACTGGTGGCCACCACGCCGCCGATCATCGCGCCGGCGATCATCTTCGGCGACTCCATCGCGCTGCCGTTCCACTTCTCCCAGGCGAACTTTCCACCGGCGACAGTGATGGCGAGCACACCCGAAAGGATCATGAACCAGGTCAGGTACTGCACCATCTGCATGATCTTGTCCGACAGCGGAGGCGCTTCCGGCGTAGGGTTGCCGACCTGCGCAAACGTGGTGATGGTGTCAGCCATCGACGCCAGAATCATGCTCATAGCCTGCTCCCCTATCGCGTGACGCGAACTGCGTTCCAGCACTGCCGTATTCGAACGCTGTCCAGGATACGGGCGCGAACCCCCTGCACACCAACAAAACCGATCGGTTCGGTCCGAGCGGGTGACCGCATCGCCGCCTCGGAACAGATAACATCAGTCACAGCAGTTCATCGCCGTCCCCCCGAGTTACCGAGTGAGACCCCAATGATTCTGGCCGCCGTCACCGATACCTTGGCGCAGATCGGCAATCCGACTCCCGAAGCTCCACCGCTGTCGAACAAGATTCTGCAGCTGGTCAACTACTTCACCTGGTTCATGATTCTGTCCGGCGTGCTCGCGATCACCGTGGCGGGCGGCAAGTTCGCCTGGGAGAAGTGGACCGGCGGTGCCATGCAGTCGCCGAAGATGGTCGCGGGTGCGATGATCGGCGGCGTGGTGGCCACCAGTGGTGGCACCATCATGAACGCGATGCTCTAGTTCCCGCTCCGCTCGGGCCGGTCCGGTACCGATCCGGGCCGACTCGACCGGCGGGGAACACGATGGCCCGAGTTCTGTTGGTTTTCAACAGAACTCGGGCCTATCGAATGTCGAGTGTCGGCGCACAGCATCTACCTCCTGTCGATCAGTGGGTCGGCTAGGCTAGGTGTAGAGCCGGTCCACGAAAGCGTTCAGGTTCTCCACCACCCGCTGTGCCTTCTCCTGCGGCGTGAGATCCTCGCGGTACCGGCTACCCATCGACGGCCGCAACTTGTCGCGCGCGTACAGCGAGCAGGCCAGATCAGTGCACATGTAACTGCCGACCGTGTTGCCTTTGCGCCCCGACTCGCCGCTCTTGGCGGCTGTCATCAGTGACACACCACCACCGGAATGCGTGGTGAGACAGATCGTGCACATCTGGGTCTTGCCCGACCCGCCGGTCTCGTGCCGCAACGCGACACTGACCAGCCCGTCCTCGCGCGGCACCGAGATATAGCAGCGCCCCGCGTACGACGGATCGGTCCAGCCGAGGAAATCGAGATCCTCCCAGGGGCGTTCAGCCAGGTCACGCGGCACATTCAAGCGCTTGGCGTCACCCTTGGAACAGTTGATGAACGACGACCTGATGTCGCGTTCGGTAATGGGTTCCATGCGTTGGTCCTTTCAGTCTGCGACTCGCAAACGATAGCCACGCTAACGATCCCCACCTGCGACGACAAGCTGTTTTCCGATCGGTGACCCACATCGCAGCCCTGGTCGACCGAGTCGAGCGCGCGAACCACCTCAGCAGAGGACGAGTGTCAGCTGATGATCCCGGCGGTGCGGGCGGCGCGCAGCCAGTCGGGGAATTCGCCGAGCAGGCGGCGGTAGAGCTCGGCGTCGTCGACCCGGTCGATGTCGTCGAGGGCGAAGAAGCCCGCGTTGTCGACGATGCGGCCGTCGAGTTCGTCGAGCGTGCGCAGGACGCCGAAATTAGCTTTGCCCAGGCCGATGAACTGCCAGAAGGCGGGCAGGTGGGCGGCCTCGCGCATCAGGGTGGCGATCTCGCGCTTCTTCGCGAAGCCGCCGTCGGTGAAGAACAGCACCAGGGTCGGTTCGGTCAGGCTGTCGATGATCGCGCGCATGATCGGCAGTTCGTCGTTGCGGCCACCCATGGCGTTGTAGTCGATGCCCTGGTGCGTTCCTTTGAGGTGCAGATAGGTCTGCGCCCACTGTTCGGCGCTCGCGACCGTGATATCGGGCAGTTTCGCGTAGGTGAGCGCGTAGAGATAGGCCTCGAGGGTGCCGTCGTTGTCGAGTTGCGTGGCGACCGGGATCATTCGCTCGACGACCCGGTGCACGGTCTGGCCGCGATACATCTTCTCCATGCTGCCGGTCTTGTCGATCACCAGCACCACCCGCACTCGGGCCCCGAAGGCGCTCTTGTCGATCAGTACCTTGGCGACCTCGCGCTTGCGCATGTCCAGCGTCTGGCGCTTGTCGAACGACAGCTGCGCCTCCCCCGGCACGATCCGAACCTCGGGTATCGCCGGAACGTCCGACTCGTCGTCGACGCTCACCCCGTGATCGGTGATCAGGTCGGCGAATCCACCGGCGTAGCCCTGCCCGACCGCGCGAACCTTCCACTGGTCGTCCCGGCGATACAGTTCGAGCGCGATCACCACCGACTCGCGATCGAGGCCGTCGATCACGTACTCGTGCAACACATTCCCCGCCCGATCGCGGACCGAGGCGACCGGAGACGCGGCGCTTGCGAACGTATCGCCTGCTGCCGCGACAGTGATCACGGCGCGAATCTGCGCGATCTCACCCGGCACGGCTGCGAGCGAAACCTCGAGCTCGCCGCCGTCGAGCCGAACACCCGGCGCCTGTGGCTGATTGAAGAAGACGAAGTCCGCGTCCGAGCGAACCTTTCCCGCGGCGGTCACCAGCAGCGCCGAGAGATCGGCCGCGACCTCGCTCCGAACCGACAGCACCACCTCGCTCGATGCCAGTCCCGCGTTCTGCCCCTTCACCAGCGCAGTAACCACTGCCACTCCCTCATCTCCCGCCGTGCCCGGCCTTGATGCCCCACACCCTAGGCGAAAAGGGCTAGATCCAACCCTTCTCACGAGCTTTGAGTGCGGCTTCGTAGCGATTGGACACGCCGAGCTTGGTCATCGCCGAGGACAGATAATTGCGGGTGGTGCCCGGCGAGAGGTGCGCCCGGGTGGCGATGTCGTCCACGGAGGCGCCGTCGGCGGCGAATTCGAGGACATCGGCCTCGCGGGCGGTGAGCACAGTATCCCCCGCACTGATGGCTTCGGCCGCGAGTTCGGGATCGACGTAGCGACCCCCGTTGTGCACCGATCGAATCACCTCGGCCAGCGTCGCCGCCGAGGTCGTCTTGGGCAGGAATCCGCGCACGCCCGCGGCGAGAGCGCGCTTGAGATAGCCGGGCCTGCCGTGGCTGGTGACGATCAGAGTGCCCGCGCCAGGGGTGATCCGGAGCAGTTCGATCGCGGTGTCGATGCCATCGATGCCCGGCATCTGCAGATCGATGACGGCGACCGCGACGGGTTCATCTTCCTCGGCCCTGCGCCGCCAGGCGGCGAGAAGTTCCGCACCGGAGCCGACATGGCCGACGACCTCGAGATCGGGCTCCAGACCGAGCATCGTCGCCATGGCGGCGCGGATCAGGTGTTCGTCGTCGGCGAGGAATACCGGAATCACTGATTCTCCCAATGGATTTCGAGGACGAACTCGTCGCTGGAGGTAGCGATGTCGAGGGTTGCGCCGACTGCGGCGAGCCGTTCAGCCAGGCCGCGCAGCCCGGATCGTTCACCGATCGCGCCCTGCGGACGATCGTTGCGCAGCGACATACCGGAGCCGCCGAGCGTGAGGGTCGCGGTCGTCGCGGCCGAGTGTTCGACGATATTGGTTGTGCCTTCGCGGACCACCCAGGCCGCGACCTCGTGAAAGGCCGTGGGCACCTTGCCCGCGTCTCCCTCGACGACGAGTTCGCATCCCGCCGCCGACAGCAGCGACCGCGCCCCGGCCACCTCGCCGCGCAGGTCGATATCGCGGTAGCCGCGCACCAGTGCGCGCATCTGCCCCATCGATTCGACCGCGAGTGTTCGGACCTGTTCCATCTCCGCGGTCGCCCCATCGACGTGGCCCGCGCGCGACAGTGCCACCGCCAGTTCACTTTTCACCGCAATGGCCGAGAACCCGCGGCCGACGACGTCGTGCAGGTCGCGCGAGAAGCGCAGCCGTTCCTCGGCGACTTGCAGCTGCGCCTCGACGCCTTTGGTTCGCTCCAACTCGTCGACGATGCCCAGCCCCCACACCGTGATCCACGTCAACACGATCGCGAAGATCCCGGTGCCCAGAAACACCGCCGCCCCCTGAAGGCCCTCGCCCAGCGGCGTTCCGAAGACCACCAGCGGGGTCGCCACACTGAGGCCGATCAGAATCCACCACTTGTATCGAGCGAACGCGATAACAGAGAAGATCGCCATGAACACCGCCGACACACCCACTGTGCGCGCGTCGAGGGCAGTCGACTCGTCGGACGCGGTGCGGGCGACGATCCCACTGATCGCCCACAGCGCGACCAGTATCGCGATCGCGACCGGCAACATCCGCGGCCGCGCCACCACACCGGGGACGGTGGCGAAATCGGGCTGCGCCTCCAGTGCCACCGCGGCGGCGATACCACCGGCGACGATCCCGAGCACCGACACCACCGACTCGGCACTGATCCCAAGGACGACGACCAGCAAGGCGATAACCGACTGGAATGAGAGCCGGGTGTAGAGCCGGAACTTGGCCGGCCCCGACAGCTCACGCCACCAGGCGGCCGCGCGCGTCACCCGCGGTCGTCCCATCGGAAGCTCCGGCGGGTCAGCACGAGCGCCAGCACGGTCCATAGCGCCAGTGTCGCAAACGGCCGGCCGGATTCGGTGACGGTATCGGCGAAGCTCAGCGCGGCGTCGGATTCGACGGCTGTCGGCAGCTCGCCCGCTGTGCCCAGGAAGATGAGATCGGAGACGGCCGCGAACGGGGTCCAATCGGCCGCCTGCGCCAGCCGATCGGGCAGCACACCGCGGATGGACGACATCCCGAGCATCGCGATGACCATCACCGGCAGCGAGGTGATCTGCGCGGCCTCGGCGTTCTTGGTGTGGGCGCTGGTCGCGAGGGCGAGCAGCGTGAACAGCACCGTTCCGCCGACGAGCGCGACCACGATCGCCACGGGGTTGACCGGCGCGGGTGTGCCGGTTCCGTAGACCACGGCCGCGACGAGCGCAGTGCACGCGAAGGTCATGATCGCGCCGGGTACCGCGGGAGCGAGCTGGATCTGCCAGTCGGCGGCTTCACCGGTGCGCAACCGTTTGAGCACGCCCTCGCTGCGGCGCGTGGTCACCATCGACAGAACCGAGTAGTACTGCACGAACAGCAGGGCCAGCAGCGCGAGCATTTCGATGGTCACCGCTGCCATCACCGCCGTCGGCTCGGTGTCTTTACGGGCGATGAAGAAGGTGATCAACGGAATTCCGACCGGAAATACCGTCGCCATGTAGACGAGGGTCTTGTTGCGCCGGAACTGCAGCCACTCCGCCTTGGCGAGGGCGGTGAGCGGTCGGCGGCGAAATCCGGTGGCAGGCAAGGTTGTGGTCATCGTGCTCCGATCAAGGTGGGAGTGGTTGCTTCGGCGATGTCGAGGAAGACCGATTCCAGCGAGGCGGCGCGCGCCTCGAGCCCGCTCAGCTCCACCCCGCCTTCGCGTGCCCAGCTGAGCAGTTCGAACAGGTGCCCCGGTAGGTCATCGGTGCTGAGGGTGACTCGCGCCTTGGCCTCGACCACTGCGCCACGGAACTGCGGCAGCGGCAGCCCCGGATGATCGAAGGCGATGCGTGCCGGATGGCCGCCGACGATGTCGCGCAGGGATCCCTTGCGGGCGATCGCACCCTTGTGCATGATCGCGATCTGATCGGCGAGCGCCTCGGCCTCGTCCAGGTAGTGCGTGGTGAGGACCATCGTCACCCCCGACGCCTTGAGATCGGCGAGCAACTGCCATGTCCCCCGCCGGCTTTCCGGATCGAGTCCAGTGGTCGGTTCGTCCAGGAACAACAGCCGGGGCTGCCCGAGCAGTGCGCACGCCAGGTCGACGCGGCGCTTCTCGCCACCGGACAGCGAGCCGACCCGGACGCCCGCCCGGTCGGTCAGGCCGACCTGCGCCAGGACGGCGTCGGCGGTGGTCGGATCGGTGCACGTCCCGCGCCACATCTCGAGCGTTTCGGCGACGGTCAGCTCGGCCGGCAGCCCACCCGACTGCAGCATGATGCCGACCCACGGGCGAACCTGGTGGCGGTCCCGGAGCGGATCGAGGCCGAAGACTTCGATCTGGCCGGCCGACGGCGCGACCAGCCCTTCCAGCATGTCGAGCGTCGAAGTCTTGCCTGCGCCGTTGGTCCCCAGCAGGGCGAACACCTCGCCCTCGCGCACCTCGAGGTCCACGCCCTTGACGGCCTCGAACGCGTCGTCGCCGCGGCCGTATGTTCGGCGCAGCCCGCGTGCGGTGATGACGTCTGTGTTTCTCATGCCTTCTACGGTGGTCGACGCGGCGCCCCACCAGTAGTAAGCGCAGTCACCGATCGCCGATGGGTTTCGCACGGGTCGGCCATGACAAAAGTCATCGACTGCTGCTCGACGATTCACCACCCCACCCACGGGCGCTTCGCGAGCACCATCCGAATCGGCGGCGACCTACTCCCGTCCGAGCCCGCGTAACCACCGACACTGAACGAAACCACCTGCCGCCGCAGCTCATCGAGCCTTCCCCGAGCTACGAGTTCCACCAACTCAACCCGGCCACCGTCACCATCCCGATCGTCATCCGCGAGCCACGTCACTGATTTCGCCGTAGCGCTGCCCGACACCGAGCTACTGATGAGCCGATGGAGCGAGCTGCTCATATCCGAAGCACAATCGACGGACTGAACCGCGGCCGATCTTCTCCCCTCAACTCATCGGCGGCGTAGGGACGCGTTGAGCAGTGATGGTGGGGTGTCGTGCTTTTCGTGGGGGGCGAGGTCTGTGCCGGGGGCGACTATCGCGTCGATGGCGTCGAGGAGCTCGGAAGTGAGGACGGTGTCGGCGGCGGCCAGTTGTGAGTGCAGGTGGTTCATGGTGCGAGGGCCGATGATGGCGCTGGTGACGGCGGGGTGAGTGGTGACGAAACCCAGGGCCAGTTGGATCAGGGTGAGGCCTGCCTGGTCGGCCAGTTTCGCGAGTTGTTCGACGGCGGCCATCTTGGCGTGGTTGGACCCGATGGTGGTGTCGTAGCGGTCGGGCATGAATGTTGAACGGTTGGTGGTTATTTCGCGGTCTGCGCGGATGGCGCCCGAGAGCCAGCCCGAGGCCAGTGGGCTCCAGGCGAGGACGCCGAGACCGTATTCCTGGGTAACCGGAAGGACGTGAGTCTCGATGCCGCGCTGCAGGATCGAGTAGTTGGGTTGTTCGGTGACGTAGCGGCTCAGATGACGTTCTTTCGCTGCCCACTGGCCCTCGACGATGCGGTAGGCGGGAAACGTCGAGGATCCGAAGTAGCGGATCTTGCCCGCGCGCTGCAGGTCGGTCAGCGCCGAGAGGGTTTCCTCGTCGCTGGTTTCCGGGTCCCAGCGGTGGATCTGGTAGAGGTCGACGTGGTCGACGTTCAGGCGGCGCAGGCTGTCGTCGAGCGCGGTGGTCAGCCAGCGACGCGAACCGCCGCGATGGTTTCGCTCCTCGCCCATCGGCATGCTCGCCTTCGTGGCCAGCACGATGTCGTCGCGACGACCCGCAATGGCCTTGCCGACCAGCTCCTCCGATTCGCCCTGGCTGTACATGTCAGCGGTATCGATGAGGTTGATGCCGCCGTCGATGGCGACCTCGATCATGGCGGTGACCTCGTCCTGCGTGGAATTTCCCAACTTGCCGAAGTTCATCGCGCCGAGCACGAGCGTGCTGACCTGAACGCCGGTACGACCCAGAGTGCGGTATTGCATCGCGGTTCCTCCCAGATGAGCTTGGTTCGGCTCGCCGATTCTGGCATCCTCAACCAAGCGGAACGCTGTTCCGCTAACCAAAATACGGAACACTGTTCCGTTTAACAAGGGGAGGTTCGAGAAGTGGCCGACAATCCAGCCGAGGCACCGCGCAAACGCGCCGACGCCCGGCGCAACCAGCAAGCGCTACTCGACGCTGCCGCAGCGGCCTTCATCACTTCCGGGGTCGACGTCCCGGTGCGTGAGATCGCCACCCGCGCCGGCGTCGGCGTCGGCACCATCTACCGGCACTTCCCCACCCGTGCCGACCTCGTCGTCGCCGTCTACCGCCACCAGGTCGAAGCCTGCGCCCAAGCAGGCCCGGCCCTCCTCGCCGCCAATGCCTCGCCACACGCCGCGCTCGGCGAGTGGATGCACCTCTTCGTCGACTTCCTCAGCACCAAACACGGTCTCGCGCAAGCACTTCAATCCGACGCCGCCAGCTTCGAAACCCTGCACACCTACTTCCTCGACCGCCTGGTCCCCACCTGCGAAGCCCTCCTCACCGCCGCCGTCACCGCAGGCGAGATCCGCCCCGGCACCGACCCCTACGAACTCCTGCGCGCGGTCGGCAACCTCTGCATCGGCGGAAGCACCCCCCGCTACGACCCGCGTCGCATGGTCGCCCTCCTCATCGCGGGACTCAGCGCGAAGTAGCGGCGCCGAAGGCCCCGAGAAAAGTCGACGCAGCGGCATCGGAGACAGCGCGCAGTTCGGGGGCGGGCAGGGCGCGGGTGCCGAGCCTGGATCGGGTGTCGATGCTGCCGGTGAGCAGGGCGGTGAAGTGGGTGGCCGCCAACTCGGGATCGTCGAGCCGAAGCGCGCCCGCGAGGGCGAGGCGGGCCAGCCGGTCGGCCAGCGTTTGGACGACTCGATGCCCGACCTCGGCGACGATGTCGATCAGGTCCGGGAACTGCGCGGATTCGGCGGCAACCAGGCGTCGTAGCGCGCGGGATTCCTCGCGGCAGTAGCAGGTTGCGAGTTGCAGGCCGACCGCGCGCAGGTTCGCTGCAAGGTCCGTGCCGTCGCCGGCCAGTCGCTCGACCGCGGCCAAGTTGGCGGCCATGGCCTGATCGGTGAGTGACTGGACAACCTGGCGGAACAGAGTTTCCTTGTCGCCGAAATGGTTGTAGACAGTGGCCTTCGCGACCTGCGCCTGCGCGGCGATTTCGTCGACCCTGGCCTGCGCGTAACCGACTCGCGCGAACACCGTGAACGCCGCCGCCAGCACGGCCTGCTGTTTGTCGATCCGCCCGCGAGGGGCGACCGATGACAATCGGGTCGGGTTCGAAGCCGCACTCATCGCCTGATCCTATCGCTGTTCCGACAGAACTGGACTCATCGAACTGTTTACATGGACTCACGAGTCTGTTTAGACTCACGAGTCTAAACAGACAGTCGCTCGAGTCCAATCGAGAGCAGTTGAGGGAGATTCCTATGAAAACCGTGGTCATTACCGGCGGAACCGACGGCATGGGCAAGGCACTCGCGATGACCTATCTGGGACGCGGCGACCAGGTGGTCATCGTCGGCACCAACCCACAGAAGGGCCGAGCGCTCCTGGATGCCGCCGCCGAAATCGGCGCAGAGCGGCGCATCGAGTTCATTCAGGCGGACTTGAGCCTGGTGGCCGAGAACCGGCGGGTGCTCGAGCGAATCCGGGCGACCCATCAGACAGTGGACACGCTGGTCCTCGCTGCGCGCTACTACCGCGCAACGCGATCGGTCACCGCCGAGGGCTTCGAAGCCAACTTCGCACTGTTCTACCTGAGCCGATACCTACTGGGCCACGGCCTCGCCGACCGGCTCGACCGGTCCGATGCGCCAGTGATCCTCGACCTGTCGGGTCCCGGCGGCGACCTGTCCCGAATCCGCTGGGACGATCTGCAATTCGAGAATTCCTACAACCCCGACGAAGTCATGGGCCAGTGCGGCAAGCTGAGCGACCTACTCGCAGTCGCCTTCACCCGCCGCTACCCCCACAGCAGCATTCGCTACATCCTGCTGCACCCCGGCCTCACATCAACCGCCTTCACCGGTGAGTACGACACTGCCGGCGCGGCATCAGTCGCCCGCATGCGCGAGCAAGGTCAGCCGATCGAAGCCGCCCTTCGCCGAATTCTGCGCCACCTCGACACCCCACCCGCCGCACCGCTGACCGCGTTCATGCAAGACGATCCGGTCGACATCACCGGCGACCCGTTCGCCCCCGAAGCGGCCGACCGCCTCGCCACCCTCACCGAGCGACTGTTGCACTCCGACCGAACTGGCAACGCGGATAACTGATTCCAGCCAGCCATCAACGTGCCATGCACTGGGCCAGCTGACGGACGTGCTCGCCGATCCCGCATTTGGGAGCCAGTGCCCGGCTGCTACTCGTGTGCAGGACTCACCAGAGACCGTGGTGACGGTGCCACCACACCTCGGCGCGAGAACATCCGCGCCATTCGATGAAGTCCAGACCGTGTGCCAGTAAATCAGCTGTTCAGAGAGGAAATTGGGGGCAGGTGGTGCTCGACACGTGCCGATCACCACCGGCACGTGTACCAACGATAGTAGTCGCCACACGACGCGATCTCGGCTAACATCCGCGCCACGTTGCCAGGATCACTGGTCAGCCGCACAGGTAATGTGGCGGACCACCGTATCTGTTACTACTCGTGACGCCCGAGTCGGCAAGGCGTTCAGTTCCAGAAGTCCATGAGATCCGGTAGCCATCCGGCCGACTTGGCCGCCACAACTGCCGGATGCTCATGCACCCGCGCGTCGATCCGCTTCGTCACGCGGCGCAACATCTGCTGCCACCCGACATACATCAGCAGCGCGATGACGGGCGCGGCGACAAACCACACAACCGGAAGCTCGTCCAACAGACGAAAACTCGCCAACCACACGACCGCCAGGCCCGAAGACAGCAGCAGCATGGCCCCTTGAACCACCCAGAGCCGATT
>JACIXH010000184.1 GCA_014360565.1 Nocardia sp. | reverse complement strand
CGGAAAGGAGCGATACCGGTGCCCGGCCCCACCATGATCATCGGGGCGTTCGGGTCCAGCGGTGGACGGAAATGCGGTGCCCGTTGCAGAAAGATCGGCACCTCGGTGGTGCCCCGGTCGGCCAGGAAGGTCGAGCACACTCCGCCTCGACGTGCCGAAGTTCCCACCGGGTCGCCGTAGCGGACGATGCCGACCGTGAGCTGCACCTCGTCGGGGGTGGTCAACGGGCTCGAGGAAATCGAATACTGACGTGGCTGAAGCTTTTTCAGTGCCCCGAGCCAGTCGACGAGGTCGGTCTGCACCGGGAAGTCACGGAGGACATCGAGGGCTTGGCGGTCCCAGAGATAGGAGGCGAGCTCATTGCGGTTGTCGCGGCGTAACAGCTTGGCCAGCTGTGGGTGTGGGTTGCGCTCGCCGATGAAGCCAAGCAGATCATGACTCACCTTGGTGATGTCGTAGTGCGTGCGCAGGGCATCGGTGAGCGCGATTTCGCGGTCGTCGACCTCGACCATCCGACGACCGTCGAGGCCGGTGCGGGCGAGCCATTCGTCGACCAGATCGGGGCAGTTGGCGGGCAGCACACCCAGCGAATCTCCGACTTCATAGCCGGCATCGAGGTCGTGGAGGTCGAAACCGAAGCGCCGCACTTCTTTCGGTGATCCGGGTGCGCTCAGGATCTCGTTGCGCATCAGGGTGGCGCGGACCGGGGACTGGCGTGTGAACGGTGCGGGGGCGGCGCGCTGTATGCGGGAGGGGGACGGCGCGAGTCGGCGGTCGAGCACGGTGGCGCCACCGCGGCCGACCGGTGACGGCATCGGAGGAGACGAATTCGCGTGCGGGGCACCACTATCAGCGCTGCCGGGAAAGGATCCGTTCGAAACGCCGACCGTGATGCCGGCCGGCGAAGCGCCCATCGGTGCCCCATCTCGGCCGCGCCCAGCGCCGCGCGGTGAACCATCGCCACCCTGAGCGGAGACTGGGGAAGTGCCACCGTCGGGGGATCCGCTGGTAATCGTGGCCACGACATCATCGAGCCAGTGCTCGGCGGTATCGGCGAAGTCGGGCTCGCAGTCCACTCGGGGCAGCAATCGCTGCGCGCCACGTTCGGCGAACAGTGCGTCGAGCTTGCGGCCGTGACCACAGAAATCGTCGTAGGAGGAGTCACCGAGCGCGAACACCGCGTAGCGAACACCGTGGAGCCGAACAGGGCTGTCTTCGAGCCGGTTCCAGAACTCGGCGCCATTGTCCGGCGGGCCACCGTCACCGAACGTGCTGGTGACGATGAGGACGTCACCAACGACCGAGGTCAGCTCGCACGAATCCATATCCAGTAACGAGGGTGCGAGGCCGGCTTCCGCGAGCCGGGCGGCGACGGTGGCTGCCAGTTCCTCCGCATTGCCCGTCTGGGAGGCCCACAGGACGGTGACCGGCTGGGGGGCCGGGCTGTCGGTGGCCTCGGCGCCGGCAGTGCGGGAGTACATGCCGGCCAGCAGGCCGTCGACCCACAGTCGTGACTGGGTCGACAGCGGTGCGCCGGCCGGTAGCACCGGCAGACCTGTCACCGGAAGTGATTGCAGTGCGGCGAGATAGCCGCCGAGGTAGATGCGCTCGGCCTCGCTGAGCGTGGGCGCGGTGCCTGCATCGAGACCGAGTACCCCGGCCAGCGGATGCGGCGCGGGTAGCTGGGCAGGCAGGGAGGGCGCCTGCGCGGTATCGGGAGCGGGGCCGACTCGGCGCAGCGCCACCGCACACGCCTTGAACTCCGGCTGTAGGGAGGCCGGATCCACCGCGTCGTTGGTGACCGCGTTGATCGTCAGATATTCGCCCTGCTCGTCATTCCAATGGAAAGGAGCGAAACAATCACCAGGTCGAACCCGGTCGCTGATCAGCACCGGCAGCACAGCACGGCCACGGCGCGACGCGATCTCGAGCTGATCGCCGGACTTCAGGCCGAGTTGCCCGGCATCGATGGGGTGCACTTCCACGAACGGCGCCCCGTTCAGCTTGGTCAGCTTGGCGACCTTGCCGGTCTTGGTCATCGTGTGCCACTGATGTTGCAGCCGACCGGTATTGAGCAGGAAGGGATAGTCGTCGTCGGGCAGTTCGGCGACGGGCAGGTGCGGCCGGGGGAAGAACATCGCCCGCCTGCTCGGGGTGGCGAACGCGAGTCGCGGGGTGGTGCCGTCGGCCGCCACGTGCAGCGGCTGGTGGATGCCGTCGTTGCGGTACCGGATCGGGTTGCGCGGGCTCTCGGCGTCGTTGCACGGCCACTGCATCGGGCCTTGCGTCAGCCGCTCGTAGCTGATGCCGCTCAGGTCGTAGCCGGTAGCCGGATTGGTGAACTGCCGCAACTCCGCGAAAACCTCGGCGCTGGAGGTGAAGTCGAAGGCGGGGAAACCCATGGCAGTGGCTACCTGGGCGATCAGCAGCCAGTCCGGCCGAGCGTCACCGATCGGGTCGACCGACTGGCGCAGCAGGGTGAGGTTGCGCTCCGAATTCACCATCACGGCATCGGTCTCGGCCCACAGTGCGGCGGGCAACAGCAGATCCGCGTAGGCGTTGGTGGCGGTCTCGGCGTAGGCGTCCTGCACCACGACGAATTCGGCCGCCTCGAGACCGTCGATCACGGTCTTGCGATTGGGCACGGTGGCAACGGGATTGGTGCAGATGATCCACGCGGCTTTGATCTCGCCGTCGGCCAATCCGCGGAACATGTCGATCGTGCCCGGTCCGGCTTCGGTGCGCAGGGTGCCCTCGGGCAGGCCCCAGGCGGTTTCGACGAACGCGCGGTCGGCGGGGGAGAGCAGGCTGCGCTGGCCGGGCAGGCCGGGGCCCATGTAGCCCATCTCGCGGCCACCCATGGCGTTGGGCTGGCCGGTGAGCGAGAACGGCCCGCTGCCGGGCCTGCAGATCGCGCCGGTCGCCAGGTGCAGGTTCACCAGGGCATTGGTGTTCCACGTGCCGTGGGTGGACTGGTTGAGCCCCATCGTCCACAGCGACATCCATTCGCCCGCCTCGGCGATCATCGTCGCCGCTGCGCGGATATCGGCCTCGGCCAGACCGGTCAGCTCGGCGACGCGGTCGGGTGGGTAGTCGGCGAGGAACGCCGGCATCGAGTCCCAGCCCTCGGTGTGCTCGGCGATGAACGCGGTGTCGATCGCACCGCCGGCGACCAGCAGATACAGCAGCCCGTTGAGCAGGGCGAGGTCTGTTCCCGGTGCGATCTGCAGGAACAGGTCGGCGCGGGCCGCGGTGTCGGTACGGCGCGGATCGACCACGATCAGCTTGGCGCCTGCCTTGAGCCGGTCGGTCATGCGCAGGTACAGGATCGGGTGGCAGTCGGCCATGTTCGCGCCGGTGACGAGGAACAGGTCGGCATGGTCGAAGTCGTCGTAGGAGCCGGGTGGGCCGTCGGCGCCGAGCGACTGCTTGTAGCCGGTGCCCGCGCTCGCCATGCACAGGCGCGAGTTGGCTTCGATGTGCTTGGTCCGCAGGTAGCCCTTGGCCAGTTTGGTGGCCAGGTACTGGGCTTCCAGCGACATCTGCCCGGAGACGTAGAGGGCGATCGCGTCGGGGCCGTGTTCGTCGAGGATCGCGCGCAGGCGGGTGGCGGTCTCGTGCACGGCCTCGCCGACCGGGAGCGGGACCGGGACCTGATCGCGTTCGGGGCGCCGGTAGGCGGTCTCCATCCGGCCGGGCGCTGCCATCATCTCCGCGTGGGTGGCGCCTTTGGTGCACAGCCTGCCCGCGTTCGCTGGATGCAGCTTGTCGCCGCTGACCTTCGCGATCAACCGTGCGCCGGACTGATCAGTCTTGGTTTGGACACTGATGCCGCAACCGACGCCGCAGTACGAGCACTGTGTACGCACAGTGTCCGTGCCGCGGCCGTCCGCTTCCCGTGTCATGACTCGATCATGCGCACCGGTCGTTGCGCTCGATTTACCGAACGTTATGTCCAGGTGACAATCGACCTCACAGCGCACATTCGCGACGGTGAGGTCGCCGCGCGAATATCGTGCCTGATCAGGGCGCATTCAGGGTCGCCGCAGGGCAACCGCGCGAGAGCTGGAGTGACCGGACTCACCCCGGTCACCGGCAGCATTTCAGCCCAGCTTGTAGCCGCGGTGCAGTGCCACCACCCCGCCGGTGAGGTCACGCCATTGCACCGAGTCCCAGCCGGCGTCGGCGATCCGGCGAGCCAGTCTGCGCTGGTTGGGCCAGGCACGGATCGACTCGGCCAGATACACGTAGGCATCCGGGTTCGAGCTCACCGCCTGCGCTACCCGCGGCAGCGCCTTCATCAGGTACTCCATGTACACGGTGCGGAAAGGCCCGAATACCGGCGTGGAGAACTCGCACACCACCACCCGTCCACCTGGCTTGGTCACCCGCAGCATCTCGCGCAGCGCCAGGTCGATATCGGCGACATTGCGCAGCCCGAACGAGATGGTCACCGCGTCGAACGAATCGTCGGCGAACGGCAGCGCCATCGCGTCGCCCGCCACCATCGGCACCTGGCGGAACCGGCCCGCCGCGAGCATCCCCTGGGAGAAGTCGGCGGCCACGCACCACGCGCCGGACTTGCCGAGTTCTACGGTCGAAACGCCGGTGCCCGCAGCCAGGTCGAGGACCCGCTCGCCGGGTCGCAGCCCGAGAGCGCGTCGCGTCGCCCACCGCCAGTACCGATCCTGGCCACCGGAGATGACCGTATTGGTGAGGTCGTAGCGCTTCGCCACACCGTCGAACATCGACGCGACCTCGTGGGGTTGCTTGTCCAGCGAAGCCCGAACCGGTTCTCGCTGCTCTGTTGTCGCCACGAACCGAGCTTAGAGTTTTTTCGCCGCGATAGCGCGAGTGGGTTTCGCCACCCTGGTGGGTGCCCGCGCACCGCGTCCGTCAGTTCCTCGCGCACGTTCGCAGCGAAAGCGGAGAAATGCTCAGGCCGTGCGCGGCAATCGTGCGCGCGTCCCGGTGACGTCGGCGTAGTGACCCATCAGCTCGGTGCAGACCGCGGGCCAGGTGCGGTGCAGCACCGACTTGCGCGCCGCGGCCGCGAACAAGCCGCGTTGCCTCGCGTCACGCAGGGCCGACACCGCGCTCGGCAGCAATTCCGCGAACCGGTCGACGGGCAGCAGGTATCCGTTGCGGCACGGGGAGATCAGGTCACGTGGCCCTCCGGCGTCGGGACCGATCACCGGCACGCCGGAGGACAGCGCCTCCTGCACGCCCTGGCAGAACGTCTCGTGCTCGCCGGGATGCACCATCACGTCCAGGCTGGCGTAGTGGGTGGCCAGCTCGCTGCCACCCAGCTCGCCGGTGAACACCGCGTCGGGCATCACCTTGCGCAGCCGGGCTCGCTCCGGTCCGTCGCCCACCACGACGAGCTGGATGGAGGGGTCACCGGCCAGCGCGGCGAGCCGCTCCACGTGCTTCTCCGGCGCGAGCCTGCCCACGAACCCGACGACGAGCCGATCGGTGGATCCCAGCCAGCTCGCCCGCAATTCGTCGCTGCGTGCCGCCGGGTTGAACCGGGCGATGTCCACGCCGCGACCCCAGCGGTGCACCCGTGGAATCCCGTGTTCGGCGAGGTCGCTCGCGGCCGCCGACGACGGCGCCAGCGTGCGGGTGGCGCCCTCGTGGATCCGGCGGGTCCACGCCCAGGCGGCCCGTGCGGCCAACCCCAGTCCGTAGCTCTTCGCGAATCCCGCCACATCGGTCTGGTACACCGCCACGGTCGGCAGATCCAATCGCGTCGCCGCCGCCAGTCCACCCGCGCCGAGCAGGAACGGCGAGGCCAGATGCACCACATCGGGATCGAAATCGGCGATGGCGGCGGTGATCCCCGGCTGCGGCAGACCCACCGGCAGCGAGCTCACCTTCGGCACCATCATCGCGGGCACCCGGTGTACCGGGAAGCGGCCGTGAAAACGTGGTGCCGGTGGGGCGCCGCGCAGAGAATCGGGCGCCACGATCATCGCGTCGTGACCGTGCTGGTCCAGGTGGTCCAACACCCGCAGCACGGAGTTGACGACGCCGTTCATGTTCGGCAGGAAAGACTCCGAGACGATGGCTACGCGCACTCTCTCAGGGTGACCGCCACAGCGCGCGCCACACCCACACCGACGTGAAGCCGGAACGAACAGCAAACGAAGTTACGATTCGCGCTGCTTGCGCCGCACGATCCACAGCACCGGCAGGGCCAGAGCCCAGGCCACGACGATCACCGAGGCCGCGGGCACGACCGCCACTCGCGCATCGCGCCCCGCCACCCGGACCAGGTCAGGATCACGCGTGCTGTACTCCACGTTGATCCGCTGACCCGCGGTCAGATTCGTCGGATACAGGATGCCCACCTTGGGGTTGTGGGTCACGCTGTCGGGCGTCACATAGATCACCGCCGAGCGCAACCGGCCCGCGGAGAGCACCTCGCCGGAGGTCACGCCGCGATGGCGCTCGATCTCGAAGTCGTTGCGCCAGGCCGCGAGCACCAGCAGCACCATCAGGACGCTGACCACGGTTGCCGCGCCGATCACCCATGCCCGTACCCGTCGCAGGCGCTTGTTCCGCCGCTCCGACGGGCTGGTTTCCGACACCCGCCACACAGTACCGGCTGAAATCGGCAGTCGACGATGTCGCGGGTGCCCTGCCTGCGACCTCGATCACAGACTCCCGCGACCGGGCATGGCATGTACGCCTAGCATTCCCGTCATGTCCCGCAAATTCAGCTTCACCGTGCCCTATACCGTCCCGGTCGAAGAGCTTCACCGGGCACTGGTCGACGACGCGGTCTGGCAGGCGCGTTTCGCCGCCGCCGAGACCGCGACCATCGAACTCTCCCATCCACAAGGCCCAGGCTCGATTACCATCCATATGACCGAAACCCCAGGTAAAGACAAGGTTCCGGCCCTCGTGCGCAAGGTGCTGAAGAGCGATTTGGTGCTGGTCCGCACCGACACCTGGCAGCCGCTGCACGGCGAGATCGCCAAGGGCAGCTTCACCGGAAACACCAGTGGCATCACCACCGAGATGTCGGGTACCTACGAACTGCGTCCCACCGCCGAAGGCTGCGAAATCGAGGTCGTCGGCACGGTGCAGGTGAAGGTTCCCCTGGTCGGCGGCGCCATCGAGCCGCTCGCCGAGCAGTTGCATCAGCGCGTCCTCAACAGCGAACGCAAGTTCATCGAGGGCTGGTTCGCCAAGCTCTGAGCCGGCAGCGAGGGTGCCGCTCCAGCGAGCGGCACCTCGCATCAGCCGCGGTTCTCGACCAGAACCAGCCAGTTGCCCGAGTTGTCGCGAATGATCGCCTCGGTGCCGTAGGGGCGTTCGGAGGGCGGCTGAATGAACTCCACGCCTTTCGCGGTGAGTTCTTCGTAGGTCTTCTGGCAGTCTGCGGTGCGCAGCCCGAGAGCGCCGTGGGTGCCGTCGGCGAGCGCCCGCCGGATCGCGTCGGCGAGATCGTCGGTCAGCGGTGGCCCCGGCACCATCAGCGTCACCTCGAGCTCGCGGTGATCGGGGTGGGTGATGCTGACCCAGCGGAACCCGTTGTCGCCCATGCTCACATCCGCGGCCTCGATGAATCCGAGCTTGTCGATGTACCACTGCTTGGCGGCGTCCTGATCGGTGACGTACACGGTGACCAGGGAAACGTTCGTGATCGTTGTCATGGTTCGAGGCTATGGCGGTGGGAGGTCATCGGGCTTCTCCGAAATTGCGGTGTCGTGTCGGACCCGGTCGGAGAGTCCGTGCATGAAGACGTAGCAGCCCGGAATATGCGGCGTCCCGTCGGCGAACTTCGCCTGATACGCGCTCGGCGTGACGCCGACGAGCTGACGGAACTTGGCGCTGAACGAGCCCAGGCTCGAATAGCCCACCAGCATGCACACCTCGGTGACGGTCAAGTTGGTCGACCGGAGCAGATCCTGCGCCCGCTCGATGCGCCGCTCGGCCAGATACACCGCCGGTGTGCGGCCGTACACGGCGGCGAACGCGCGCAGGAAGTGATACTTGGAAACCCCTGCGGAACGGGCGAGCTCATCCAGGTCGAGCGCATCGGCGTAACGCCGGTCGACGAGGTCACGCGCCTCGCGCAGATGCGGCAGCAGGGCCAGCACCGGACGACGACCCGTCGTGCTCACGACAACCCCTTCCTAGGCTCGTGCGCCGGTCCGGGTAACGACCCCGCCGAACACAACCAGTCGGCCGCCGACCGGATCCGACCCGTTCGAGTCAGCGGTCACAAGGTGGCCGAGGAGAACGGTGGGAGATCGTCGGCACGCAGCGAGGCCCGCCCCGCGGCGCGCCAGGCTCGGGCCGTGATGTCGAGGTCCTCGTCGGTCACGAGATTGCCCATCACGCGAACTGCCGTGCGCTGCAGATACTTCGAGCGCATCACCGGCGGACCACCGAGCGGCACCATCCTCGGCTGAGTGGCCAAGGCCGCGAGCCTGCGCGCCACCGAGAAGGTGCGGCCGTAGTGCTCACGCAGCAGTCGCGGCCACACCGCGGTCAGGTCGGGCTCGTCGAGCAGAGCCGCGAGCATGTGCCCGCCCTCCAGGCCGTAGTCGATGCCTTCGCCGTTCAACGGGTTCACACAGCCCGCCGCGTCACCCACCAGCACCCAGTTCGGGCCCGCCACGTTCGACACCGCGCCGCCCATCGGCAGCAGCGCCGAGGCGACCGCGCGCAGTTCCCCCTGGAGCTCCCATTCCTCGCGACGCAGCCGCGTGTAGTGCTCCAGCAGCGGCTTGAGCGCGACGTGGGAGGGGCGCGCCTCGGTGGCCAGCGAGCCGACGCCGATGTTCACCTCGCCGTTGCCGAGCGGGAAAATCCAGCCGTAACCGGGGACCAGTTCGTCGGCGGCATTGCGCAGTTCCAGATGCGAGGAGATCCACTGGTCGTCGCTGCGACCGGAGGTGATGTAGGCGCGAGCGGCGGTGCCGTAGGCGTAGCGGCGATGCCAGGTGCGGCCCAACTGCTTGCCGATGGGGGAGCGCACGCCGTCGGCCACCACGAGCACCCGGCAGCGCACCGTATGGATCGACTCGCCGATGCGCACCGTCACCCCGTCGATCCGCTCGCCCTCCCGTAGTACCTCGGTCACCTTCGCGCCGTCGACCATCCGGGCACCCGATTTGATCGCGGTCTCGCGCAGCTTGTCGTCGAGTTCGGTTCGGGGAACGGCGCTTCCGTACGTCGGAAACGACCCGCCCGGCCACGGCAGCAGTGCCTCCTTGCCGAACCCGGCCATCCGCAGGCCGTGATTCACCGTGTGCGCGCGCAACCATTCGCCGAGTCCCAGATGTTCGAGCTCGGCGGTGGCGCGCGGGGTCAGCCCGTCACCACAGGTCTTGTCGCGCGGGAAAACCGCCGAATCGAGCAGCAGCACATCGCGTCCGGCGCGCGCGGCCCACGCCGCTGATGCCGAACCCGCGGGCCCTGCTCCGACCACCAGTACCTCGACGGTGGCAGGCAGCGGAGCACGGTCGGCGGGGGTGAGATCCGGTGAACCCATGGCTCAATACTGGCACCTTCGGCCGCTGTGCGAGAGTGTCGGGTACACCGGGAATTGTCACTGTGTGACGGGGTTCATCGGCCATAGTGCCGGGACACGCTAGGTTGCTACCCGTCGGGGTCGGACGCATCGCTGGGAGAAGATAATGAGCACATCGGCTGTGAGCGACGAAAGCACCGTGGTTGCCGGGGTAGATCTCGTCGATCCCGAACTCGCCGTCACTGTGCGCGACGGGCTGGCCGCGGTCGAGAAACTGCTCGTCGACGAACTCTCCGACGGCGAGGAATTCCTCCAGGAGGCGGCCCTGCACCTGGCCAGGGCGGGCGGTAAGCGGTTCCGGCCGTTGTTCACCGTGCTCACCGGCCAGCTCGGCCCCAATCCCACCGATCCGGCACTGGTCACCGCCGGCACGGTCGTCGAACTCGTGCACCTGGCGACGCTCTATCACGACGACGTCATGGACGAGGCGACCCAGCGGCGCGGCGCGGAGAGCGTCAACTCGCGGTGGGGCAACAACATCGCGATCCTGGCCGGCGACTACCTGTTCGCCCACGCCTCGCGCCTGACCTCCACTCTCGGCCCCGATGCTGTCCGCATCATCGCCGAGACCTTCGCCGAACTGGTCACCGGCCAGATGCGGGAAACCATGGGCGCCAAGCAGACCCAGGATCCCGTGGAGCACTACCTGCGCGTGGTGTGGGAGAAGACCGGTTCGCTCATCGCCGCCGCGGGCCGTTTCGGCGGCACGTTCTCCGGCGCCGGTGATGAGCACGTCGAACGTCTGGCCCGCCTCGGCGATGCCGTGGGCACCGCCTTCCAGATCTCCGACGACATCATCGACATCTCGTCCTCGGCCGAACAGTCCGGCAAGACACCGGGCACCGACCTGCGCGAAGGCGTGCACACTCTGCCGGTCCTCTACGCCCTGCGCGAGACCGGCGCCGACGGCGACCGCTTGCGCGCGCTGCTCGCGCGCCCGCTCGAAACCGATGCCGAGGTCGACGAAGCCCTGGAACTGCTGCGCCGCTCACCCGGCATGGCCATGGCCAAGGAAAAGCTCGCCGAGTACGCCGACCTCGCCGACCTCGAACTCGCAGCCCTGCCCGCAGGCCCCGCCAACGACGCCCTCACCCGCCTGGTCCGGTACACCATCGAGCGGGTCGGCTGACGGAGGAACTTTCCTCGTCCGGCACCCGTTCAATCAACGCGAAGAGACCATCGGTTTCGCATGAACATGGGTAACTCGCCGGGTACGCCCACAACGGTCCCGTGGTCAACCGCAGGCCCGACGCCTGACGAACGAAGCGCCTGACGACCGGCAACAGGCGCGGGGAGGCGGAAATGCCCAATGGGATCAAAACGTTCGGTCTGATGGTGGGGATGTCGGCGTTGATCGTCGCCGTCGGGGCGCTGTTCCGCAGTCCGACGATCCTGATCATCTCCGTCGTGCTGGCCGTCGGCATGAACGCCTACGCCTACTTCAACAGCGACAAGCTGGCGTTGAAGGCGATGCACGCGCAACCGGTGAGCGAACTGGAGGCGCCGCTCATGTACCGGATCGTTCGCGAACTCGCGACCACGGCGCGCCAGCCCATGCCGCGCCTCTACATCAGCCCGACCAGCGCCCCCAACGCCTTCGCCACCGGCCGCAATCCGCGACACGCAGCCGTCTGCTGCACCAGCGGCATCGTGCAGCTGCTCGACGAACGTGAGCTGCGCGCGGTGCTCGGCCACGAGCTGTCGCACGTTTACAACCGCGACATACTCATCTCGTCGGTGGCGGGCGCGATGGCCTCGATCATCACCGGCTTGGCGAACATGGCGTTCTTCGCGAGCTCGTTCGGCAGCAGAGACGGAAACGGCCCGAATATCATCGGCGTGCTGCTGGTCTCCCTGCTCGGCCCGATCGCGGCGGGGCTGATCAAGATGGCCGTTTCCCGATCGCGGGAGTTCCAGGCCGACCAATCCGGCGCCGAACTCACCGGCGATCCGCTGGCGCTGGCCTCGGCCCTGCGCAAGATCGAACGCGGTGTGCAGGCGGCCCCGCTCCCGCCGGACCCCAAGATCACCAGCGAATCGCACCTGATGATCGCCAACCCGTTCCGGGTGGGCGACCGCGTGGCCCGCTGGTACTCCACCCACCCTCCGATGGACGAGCGAATCCAGCGTCTCGAGGATCTGGCCAGGGGCGACACTCACCAGCACTGAGCGCCGCCCGGCGACCGGCTAGCGGTAGTTGACGAACTGCAAGGCGATGCCGAAGTCCTCGCCTTTGAGCAGCGCGATCACTTCCTGTAGATCGTCGCGCTTCTTGCTGCTGACCCGTAGTTCCTCACCCTGGATCTGCGCTTTCACGCCCTTGGGGCCCTCGTCGCGGATCTTCTTGGAGATCTTCTTCGCCTTCTCGGTGTCGATGCCCTGGACCAGCGTGCCCGTGATCTTGAACACCTTCCCCGACGGCTGGGCCTCGCCGGCGTCGAACGCCTTGAGCGAGATATCGCGACGGATCAGCTTCTCCTTGAAAACGTCGAGCGCGGCCTGCACGCGCTCCTCGGCGTTGGCGGTCAGCACGATGGCTTCCTCGCCCGACCAGGCGATCGACGCATCGGTGCCCTTGAAGTCGTAGCGCGAGTTCAGCTCCTTCTCCGCCTGGTGCAGAGCGTTGTCGACCTCCTGGCGATCGACCTTGCTCACGACATCGAATGACGAATCAGCCACACTGCGCTCCTGTCCTGTGAAGGTCCGGCGAACTCCGGGCCGGGGTTCTACCGGCCACCGAGACAGTTGTACCCGCATGGGGGGACGACGTCTGCTCGCAGGGGGTCTGTGCAGGCGTTTTGATAGTCAGGGTGGGTACGTTGTAAGCTGCTCAGCGCACCGGAAACGGCGCACACGGCAGATTGCCCGAGCGGCCAATGGGAGCGGACTGTAAATCCGTCGGCTTATGCCTACGTAGGTTCGAATCCTACATCTGCCACATCGAACCCCCGTCGATCACGAAGATCGGCGGGGGTTCCTTGGTATCGAGCATGCCCTGGGCTATCGAGCTTCCCGACGGTGTCGCTGGAGGTGCGGATAGGCGGTCTGAGCTGCCGATTTGGTGCTCTGGGTACGGAGTGTGTAATCTCTTTCAGGACGCCGGAGCACGGGGTCACGCTGATCGGCTTGCCGAAACAGACTCTGTGCCACGTTGTCATGCCCCCTTAGCTCAGTCGGTAGAGCGTTTCCATGGTAAGGAAAAGGTCAACGGTTCGATTCCGTTAGGGGGCTCGCCGGATTGCCGGTGATGAGCGGCTACCCGCGGCATCATCGGGATATTAGTCCGCCGTGGCGGTGTAGCTCAGTTGGTAGAGCAAACGACTCATAATCGTTGTGTCGCCGGTTCAAGTCCGGCCATCGCTACCAAT
>JACIXH010000183.1 GCA_014360565.1 Nocardia sp. | reverse complement strand
ATCCAGAGTCTGGACCGACTGGGACATGGGTGACGTCGGGGCCAGACGTACCGGTGATCAGGGCAACCGTTACTGCGGTCAGCGGTGCGGCGATCCGATTGACGGTCAGGACAACCACCGGGTGCGGGCCGACCGGCTGAGGCAATGCGCACGACCAGACCTCGCCCCTGAGGGCGTTACCAGGGCTTACCACTGCATCTCGTCGGCAGCCTCTAGCTCGGAATCACTCGGCCCAACCACTCCGTCCGGCAGCGGAGCAAGCTCGCCTTCATAGAACCCACGGATCTCTTCTGCCGCATTCACCTCGGAAGCCTCCCGCACGAGGAGTCGCAGCCCTTCCCGCAGAGCGTCTGAGGTCGATTCAAGGTGGAGAGTCCGCATCACCTGCTCCAAGGCCTGCACCTCATCACCTCGGAGCCTCACCTGGGCCAGGCGGCCGGAGGTGGGCGGGATCGCGTCGCGGCCGGAAGCGGCCTTCTTCCGGGCCGCCTTACGCTTGCGAGTTGTCGCTGCGCCCGCACCATCGACGTGTCGTACAGATGTCATACACCCAGTATGATCGAAAAGTTGCGCTGGTCAAGCTCTGATCCGCAAAGTAGCGCGGGCTTGGTCGCCGACGATGGAGCTGCAACCGGCGTCACCGGACCGATACGCGGTTTGCGGCCCTGATCGGACGCGGAGGGCAGTGGCTTCGGTGGCGACAGACAGTTCCGGCAGTCCCGATCCTGCAACCGCCGTCACGCGACGGTTGCAGGATCGGTCACCGGCCGTGCCGGCAGACAGACCGGGCGGCGACCACTTGCGTCGATCAATTGCTGCTCAACGACCGCTCAGGCCTGAGGTGCTATCGCCGCACGAATCCCGTTTAGCCGCTGGCAGTTTCGATCAGATCGAGGATCGGGTTGGATGCGGTGACCTCGACGTGTCCGTTGAAGGCCTCGATGCCGTGCGGATTGCCGAGGCAGTCCGCGCCGTCGGCGACTTGCAAGACCACCATCACGTGGCGGCTGCCGGGTGCGACGTCGGTGATGACGAATTCCGGATCAGCGGCTTGGGCGAGTGGTTTCTGCAGTTCGCCGTCGATGAGGGCGTACGCGCTCCAGCAGTCGAAGTCCGATTCTGCCGATACGGTGATCTTCTCGTGCCCTCCGGTCACCTTCGCCAGATCCGCGGCGGCAGCGGTGCCCGGTAGTGCCAGCATCATGATGCCTGCGGCGAAACCTGTTATGGCAGTTGCGATCTTGGAGTTTCTCATACCCATCCTTAGCACAACTATCTAAATGACCGCCGCTCGGGGACAGCTCGGGCACCGCCGCCGGGGATGCCTACAGCGAGGTGCGGAACGGGCCGGTCACCTCGTAGGTGATGCCGCCTTCGTCGGTGCCGCTCGGGCCGTTCTGCGAGGAGAAATACATCCGGTTGCCTGCCGGGTTGAATGCCACACCCGCGATCTCGGAGTCGTCTTGGCCCACGATCCGTACGAACGGGGCGATCACATCGCCGGGGGTGATCACGCAGATCTCCATGTTGCCGCCGTCCTCGGCGACGAACAGGTCGCCGACGTGCGGGTCGCCGGTGATGTTGTCGACACCGGTGAGTGGCGCATCGGCGGTGGTGTCGTTGTCGTAGACAGTGGCGAGTTTGCCGCCGGCGGCGTTGTAGGCCCACACCTTGTCGTCACCCTTGGTGGTGAAGTAGCAGATGTTGTTGCGGTAGTAGGCACCCTCACCGCCGTCGAACAGGTGCATGTTCTGCACCTGCTTACGGCAGGGTTGCCCCTTGGGCTGGACCGGCGCCCAGGTGAGCTCGGTGGTGAGCACCTCGAGCTTGCCGACGGCCAGCTCGCCCCACACGTCGGGGGTGTAGCGGTAGAAGCCGCCGTCGGACTCGTCCTCGGTCAGGTAGACCACCTTGCGGTCCGGGTCGAACGCGGCCGCCTCGTGATTGAACTGTCCCATCGCCGGGTGGCTCACCGCGGGCTCGACGCCCCAAGGGTCGGTCTCCCAGCACAGGCCCTTGGAATGCTCCTCACAGGAGATCCAGGTGTTCCACGGCGACGCTCCACCGGCGCAGTTGTCGGTGGTGCCGGAAAGAATGGAGTAGGCGTCGACGACGGTGCCGGAACCGTCGAACTTCACCGCGCTCACACCGCCCGCGCCCTTTCCGAGCTCGGCGTTGGACACATAGATCCACCCGGGCCCGTCGGCGAAGCAGGCACCACCGTCGGGCGCGCCGTGCCATACGTGGCCAGTGCCCGGCACCTGCTTACTCGACTCCGCGATCACGCGGCTGGTGAAACCTTTGGGCAGCATCAGACCGTTCGCGTCGGCAGGCAACAGTGCACCGTAGGGCCCTGTTCCGGCCTGCGCCGGATAGGCCAGCGCCTCCCGTCCCACCGTGAAAGTCAGTGCCACCGAACCCGCTCCGACTACCGCTGCCTTCAAGAATCCTCGTCGCTGCATCACGCCGTCCTCTTTCCTGCTCGTCCGGCGACCGGGGCTGTCGGTGCGGCCGGGCCCGTCCGGGACGGGCCCGCAGACGGTAGGAAACGGAGAAATCGAGACACCTTCCCCGAAGTGTCGCCCCGGCGACCGGTGTGCGAATCCCCCGCGGCCACCGGACCCGCCGACCGGATGGTCAGCGCTGCTCGCACGGCATCGGTGCGGTCGGCCGGGTGCGACTGGTCACACCGCTGAGACTAATGCTCAAACGGACAGTAAATTCGGCGAGCGGATGTCGAGCGACCGATCATGCGCGGCGCGGGCATCATGGGACTGTCGTCGGCGATCCAGGGAAGGTGTGCGGGTGCGCGTTTGGCTCGAACGGTCGCCGCACGGTGCATCCCTGCGCATGCGGCTCCGGTCGCGGCGCGTCGGCGTGATCGCATTGCTGCTGGCAGCGCTGCTCGTGGTTCCCGCGGTCCATTGCTCGCTGGTCAGCGAGCACTCCCATGTCGACGGCCGGCACGCGACCGTCGCATCGCACGCGATCCTCGACGTTCACGACTTTCTGAATGCCGCCGGTGCGGCGGCGCACTGCGATGTCGATGCCGTCCACTGCACGGCCAAAGCGATCCCGCCCGGCGTCGTCGCCCTCGCCTTGTCGGTGCTGCTGCTCGCCGCGATCACCGCGGTGTTCGCCGCGACGCCGACACCGCCCGCGGGTGGCGTCGGTATTCGTGGCCCGCCTCGGCGCGCCCGGTCGCTGTCCGGCCGGACCATTCTGTCTCTGCACTGCATCGCCCGACGCTGACCGGTCAGCGCCAGGCCGACTCGTGATGTCGGCCGGGGACCGCTGTCCATCGTCGTAGCGCGCCGCAGATCGCGCGCGCGATTGCAGGAAGAGACACAACACGTGAACAAGGTCATGCTCACCAAGAAGCTCGACCGCTACCCCCGTCTGCTCGGTGCCCCTGATGCCACGCACGCTCCACGCGGGCTGGTCGGCAACACTCCGGTGTTGTGGATCGGGGAACCGCTGGCGGATGCGGGGCGCGGTTTCTGGGCCAAGCTCGAAGGCTTCAATCCCGGTGGGATGAAAGACCGTCCCGCGCTGCACATGGTGCGGCGGGCCCGTGAACGCGGGGATCTGCGCCCTGGCGCTCGCATCGTCGAGTCGACCAGCGGCACACTCGGACTGGGTCTGGCGTTGGCCGGGATGGTGTACCAGCATCCGGTGACCGTCGTGACCGATCCCGGCCTGGAACCGATCGTGGCCAAGATGCTGGCGGCCTACGGTGCGAAGGTCGATCTGGTGGCCGAACCGCATCCGAGCGGCGGCTGGCAGCAGGCCCGTCGCGAGCGTGTGGCTCAGCTCCTGGCGGCAGAGCCGCAAGCCTGGTGCCCTGACCAATACAGCAATCCCGACAATGTCGAGGGCTACGAGTCGCTGGCTCTGGAGTTGATCGAACAGCTCGGTACCGTCGACACCCTGGTGTGCGCGGTCGGAACCGGCGGCCACTCCGCCGGTGTCGCGCGAGTGCTGCGTCGATTCGATCCGGCAATGAGACTCATCGGGGTCGATACCGTCGCCTCGACGATCTTCGGTCAGCCCGCCGGACCACGGTTGATGCGCGGCCTCGGGTCGAGCATCTTTCCCGCCAATGTCGACTATGCCGCCTTCGACGAAGTGCACTGGGTCGCGCCCGCCGAAGCGGTGTGGGCCGCGCGAACCCTGGCATCGACCCATCACGCCACCGGCGGATGGAGTGTCGGCGCGGTGGCGTTGGTCGCGGGCTGGATCGCCCGGGTCAGCGACCCGGACACGAACATCGCGGCCGTATTTCCCGACGGCCCGCTGCGCTACTTCGACACCATCTACAACGACACCTACTGCGCCGAGCACAACCTACTGGGCACAGCGCCCATCGAACCCGACACGATCGCGCATCCAGGCGAGCGCGTGGTGCAGCGTTGGACCAGGTGCTCCACCGTGCGGTCCCCGATGTCGTGGTCGGCAGCGGAGGAGTTCACCGTATGAGTGTGTTCGCCAAGTTCGCCGGTTTCGACCGGCCTGCGCAGCTGCTGATGATCAACCAGTTCGGCATCAATCTCGGTTTCTACATGTTGATGCCGTATCTGGCCGGATACCTGGCAGGTCCACTCGGGCTGGCCGCGTGGGCGGTCGGGCTCGTGCTGGGTGTGCGCAACTTCTCTCAGCAGGGCATGTTCCTGATCGGTGGCACCCTGGCCGATCGGCTCGGCTACAAACCGCTCATCGTGGCAGGCTGTCTGCTGCGCACCGGCGGCTTCGCGCTGCTGGTGGTGGCGGACTCCCTGCCTGCGATCTTGATCGCGTCGGCGGCAACCGGCTTCGCCGGAGCTCTGTTCAACCCCGCGGTGCGCGCGTATCTGGCGGCCGATGCCGGTGAGCGTCGCGTCGAGGCCTTCGCCGTGTTCAACATGTTCTACCAAGCCGGGATTCTCGCGGGCCCGCTGGTGGGGCTGGCGTTGATGACGGTCGATTTCCGGGTCACCGCGGCTGTCGCCGCGGCCGTGTTCGCGGCGCTGACCATCGCCCAGCTGTTCGCGCTGCCCGCACGTCGTGGCGAAACGTCGACGGCGAAGACCTCGGTGCTCGACGACTGGCGCACGGTGGTGTCCAATCGGCGATTCCTGGCGTTCTCGGTGGCCATGATCGGGTCGTACGTACTGTCTTTCCAGGTCTATCTCGCGCTGCCGCTGCAGGCGGAATTCATCGCGGGCGCGCAGGCGCAGGTCCTGGTCTCGGCCTTGTTCGTCGTCTCCGGCGTGGTCGCTGTCGCCGGCCAGTTGCGTATCACCGCGTGGCTTCGCGCGCGGTGGGGTCCGGGCCGGAGTCTGGTCGCCGGCATGACGGTTCTCGCCACGTCGTTCGTCCCACTGATCGTCGTGTCCGGCCCGAGCCCGTTCGGGACGATCGCCGCGATCGCGGCCCTGCTGATCACCACCGCACTGCTGGCGATCGGCACCGCCGCGGTGTTCCCCTTCGAGATGGACACCGTCGTGTCCCTGTCCGGGAACAGGCTCGTCGCCACGCATTACGGGTTCTACAACACCGTCGTCGGTGTCGGCATCCTCGTCGGAAATCTCGCCACCGGAGCCGTTGTCGGCGCCGCTCGCGACGCCGGCGCCGACTGGGCGGTGTGGGCTGGGTTGACCGCGATCGGTGCTGTCGCGGCCTACGCCCTGGTGCGGCTGGAACGCGCTGACGCCGCGCCGGCGCAGGCAAAGCTGCACGACAGTACGGTCTGACCGTCGCGAGCGCCATCCGGTGCTCGCGAATCTCGGATTCGATGAACGGCGGCAGTCGTCAGCGACTGCCGTCGTTCACGCGTCGATGACCTCTTCCAGCGGCCGGCGCGGGGTGGATTCCAGCGGTGCCGCGGCCCGCGGCATCGTCCCCACCCGGATCATGACGTGGGGATAGGCGCAGTTGCGGAGAACGGTGCACCGAATCTGCTCACGCAGTCCCAGCACTCCCAACGGCTCGGACTGCAAGCTGGTCGCCAATCCCCGATAGGTGGCCTGCAGCAGCATCGCGCTCGTCGCTTCTCCTGCTCGCAGTTGCGAGAGCGCATTGTCGTGCGGGGTGCACACAACGAGCCAATGCGCGGAATCCGGCGAATCGGTGTACTCGGACAGTTCGGTCTCGGCGAATATCCGCACCGGTAGTTCCTGCGGTGAGCGCGGCCCGGGCGCATTCCGCGCGGGAACACCGGTCGACTTTCCCCGGCAGCCGCTCCATTCCCGCAATTCCGCCTGGTACTCGGAATCTGTGGCGTGGAGTTGTCCGGCTTGACGCATCGGGTCGGCGAGCTCGGGCAGCAGCTGTTCGGGGACATGTCTGGCCGCGGCGCCGAATCCGGCGGCGCAGCGCGAGATCGCGCGCAGATCTCGGGCCGGGACCGGTACGGCCGGGTAGCGTCGGCGATCGGACTGCCGGAGATGAATGGCCGCCGCCATCCGAATATCGAGATCGGTGGGTGGCCGCGGCGTGAAGGTGATCGTCGCCAGATGGTCGCGCCGCGCGGGGTCGGGCAACCGGTGCACGGCGGCCTTCCAGCCAAGCATGGCGAAGGCGATATCGAGGTGATGCAGCGCGGCACCACAGCTGACCAGCAACGCGCGCGCCTGGGGGTCGGTCGCGGGGAGCTGGCGCCGGAAATCGGCGAACAGGTCGACGCGACCGGGCTGGACCCGCCACCGCCACGGTTGGGTGTTGTGAACCGACGGCGCCCACACAGCCAACGCGAGTGCGTCGCGACAGGTGCTCATGCTCGGCCCGATCCGCTGCATGTAGCCGAACCTCTTTCCGTTATCTCGACTGGTCATCAACAACAAAAACGACGATAGGTGCAGACACGCACCTCCACCACGTCCGATCCGCCTGTGACGGAATTGAAACTCTGCTCAGTACGCGCGCCTTATCGCCATGTCAGAACGCGGATCTCGTGATCGCGATTCGCGAAATTCCGGCCGATGCCATGGCGCGTCGCAGTGGTGAATATCGCTCGCTGAGATCTTCTCGTGACACACGAGACGGCTCCGATCTCGAGCTGGATGCCGTTTCCCACACAGCGCGTTCCCGCATTCTTTCGCCGCCCGCCGATGCCGCTGTCGGGCCGCCGATCGAATGCTCGCGAAGACACCAGAGATATGCCGATCTGGCCCATCACACCCGTCGGCGGCGCTGTTGGTGCTGACACCTCAGGCGAGGCCGGCGCGGGCGTGATCCGCCGCGTCTCGGGGTTGCGCAACGGCATATGAAAGCGCACACTTACGCAAGTGGAGGCTTTCAAAGATGTGGATCTGGCGATCCTGGGTGATCCGACGCGCAAGGTGATATTCGAACGCCTCGCCCGCAAACCCGCGTCGGTGGGTGAGCTGGCCGAGTCGCTGCCGATCACCCGGCAAGCGGTGTCGCAGCACCTGCGTGTCCTCAAGCAAGGAGGTCTCGTGGTGGCCACCCCCGAGGGCACGAAACGGATCTACCGGATCAACCCCGATGGCCTCGCCGCGATCCAGGCGTACTTCCAGCACCTCTGGGACGACGCGTTGACCGCTTTTCAGAAGGCCGCCGATTCGGCAGCCGCCGACCCCGAACAGGAGAATCGACCATGAGCACCACCCCAGAGCAACTTCCGGTCCTGGTAGGCAAGGCCACCGTCGCGATGCCGCCGGACCGCGCGTTCACGTTCTTCACCGCATCGTTCGGCAGTTGGTGGCCTGCGGCCTATCACATCGGCAAGATCGAGATGGCCGACGCGATCCTGGAACCGCGAGAAGGTGGGCGATGGTACGAGCGCGGCATCGACGGCACCGAGTGCGACTGGGGCCGAGTGCTGGCATGGGAGCCCCCGCACCGGCTGGTGGTGACCTGGCAGATCAACGGACGCTGGGAGTACGACCCCGATCCCGCCCGTGCCAGCGAGATCGAAGTCCGGTTCACCGCCGACGGCCCCGAGCAGACCAGCGTCACCCTCGAACACCGCCACCTCGACCGCCTGGTGGACGGAGAAGCCATCCAGCAGACCATCGTCGAACGAGGCGGCGGTTGGAGCACCCTACTGGAGCTGTTCGCCGAGACGGCCGAATCCGACCGAGGCACTCGCTGAACATGAAGTAGTCCGCACGCGCACCAGAGGGACGCCGATCACGCCCGGTCGGGATGGCCGCGTCGAACACCGCCGATCAGCTCACGGAGGTGTTGTCGAGCGGCCGTCTCGATCGATTCGTCCAGCACAGGATGACCGCGCCCTCGAAGAGGCTAGCCCCCTCCCTTCAAACGTGACGTTACGTAACGTATTGACAGACGCCACCGGGCGGCCTTATGGTTCAAGCGTTACGGAACGTTCCGTAACACCTGAGCCGCTGGAGCTCCGAGGAAGGGAATCAACGATGACCGCTCCCGAGAACCGACCCACGATCACCAAGATCGCCACCGACCCCGACTGGTACCAGCCCTATCGCATCTCCCAGGCGATCACGGCCAATGGCTTCGTCTATGTATCCGGCCAAGCCGGATTCACCGAAGACGGGGCTACGGTGCCCGGCGGATTTCTCGAGCAGGGCCGCCAAGCGTTCCGCAACGTCGAGCGAGTGCTGGCGCAAGCGGGAGCCGGTTTCGGCGACGTCGTGAAGGTCGGGATCTTCGTCCGCGACATGGCGGCGAACCTGCCGCACGTGATCACCCTGCGCGAGGAATTCCTGAGCGAGCCCTACCCGGCGGACACGCTGCTCGAGGTCTCCGCACTCGCACAACCCGACTGGCAGATCGAGGTCGAGGTCGTCGCGGTGGTGGCGAACCGATGACCACCGTCGAATCGCGCCATCCCGCGCTGGCGCCCTACACCCTGGCCTCGCTGCCCCTGCGCAATCGCCTGGCCGTCGCGCCGATGACGCGCGTGTCCGCCGAACCGGATGGCACTCCCACCGACCGGATGGCCGAGTACTACCGCGAATACGCGGCGGGCGGGTTCGGCCTGATCATCACCGAAGGCGCCTACCCCGATCTCACACACAGCCAGGGCTATGCGAACCAGCCCGGCATGGCCACCGATCGGCACATCGCCGGCTGGCGGACAGTGGTCGACGCGGTGCACGACGAGGGCGCGACGATCATCGCCCAGCTGATGCACGCCGGCGCGATCTCGCAGGGCAATGCCTACGGCTACGACAGCATCGGGCCGTCCGCCGTGCTGCCGCGTGGGCAGATGATGGCCGCCTACGGTGGCACGGGAGCGTGGAGCACACCGAGGGCGATGACCGCCGGTGACATCGATGCCGCTGTCGAGGGTTTCGCCGCTGCCGCGATCAACGCCAGGGCAGCAGGTTTCGACGGGGTCGAGATCCACGGCGCCAACGGTTATCTGCTCGATCAATTCCTCACCGACTACACCAACCGGCGCACCGACGAATTCGGCGGTGCGGTGGGTAATCGCATCCGGCTCACCGCCGCAGTGCTGTCAGCGATCCGCGACGCGGTGGGCGACTTCCCCGTCGGCGTTCGGCTGTCGCAGACCAAGGTCAACGACTTCACCTATCGGTGGCCGGGAGCCGAAGACGACGCCCGGGTGATCTTCGAGGCGCTCGACGACGCCACCTATCTCCATATCGCCGGCGATGGAGGTTCGACGATCACCAGGCTGGCCCGCGAGGTGTCCGGTCGCCCGGTGATCGCCAACGGCGGCTTGGCCGATCAGCGCCGGGCCACCGACATCCTGGACCGTGAGCATGCCGATGTGCTGGCGTTCGGGCAGGCGGCACTCGCGAATCCCGACCTGCCCCACCGGCTGCGGGCCGGCGTCGACCTGGCGGGATTCGATGCCGAGATGCTCAGGCCCACAGCGACTCTGGCGTCGGCCGCCGAGTGGAGACGACGGTGCGACCAACTCCCGCGGTGACGGCACCGCGATTCACCCGACACCCCAGAGGGATGCTGCCCGGTCACGTCTCGCTCACCGGCGATGCCTCGGGGTGCGGGTGAATCCGGCGCTACCCGCGGGCCCGCTCCCAGGCCGCGGAGCGGAGCAGGCGCAGGCCGTTGAGTCCGACCAGGACGGTGGACCCTTCGTGGCCCGCCACACCGAGCGGCAGGGGCAGGTGGCCGATGAGGTCCCAGGCCACCAGCACGGCGATGAAGGACCCGGCGATCACCAGGTTGGCGATCACCACCCGGCGGGCCCGGCGTGACAGGGCGATCACCGCGGGGATCGTGGTGAGGTCGGCACGCACGACGACGGCGTCGGCGGTCTGCAGGGCGAGGTCGGATCCGGCGCCGCCCAGCGCGATCCCGACCTGCGCGGCGGCCAGCGCGGGCGCGTCGTTGATGCCGTCACCGACCATGGTGATCCGCGATCCGTCCGCTTCGAGATCGCGGACCGCCGAGACCTTCTCCTCGGGCAACAGGCCCGCGCGTACGTCGGTGATCCCGACCTGCGCGGCGAGCCGGGTGGCGGTGGCGAGGTTGTCGCCGGTGAGCAGAACCGGTGCGGTGCCGGTCAATTCGGTGACAGCGGCGACGGTGGCGGCCGCTTCGGCGCGTACCTCGTCGGTCAGGCCGAGCACCGCGATCGGGGCGTGTTCGCAGCAGACGACAACGGCGGTTCGCCCGTCGTTCTGCAATTGCCCGGCCACCACCGCCGCTTCGGCGAACACGTCTCCTGGCTCCAGCAACGCCGCCGGGGAACCCACCTCGATGACATGGCCTTCGACGAGCGCGCGGACCCCGCGACCGGGGCGGGCGGTGAATTCGTCGGCGTCGGGCAACGTCAGCCCCCGTCGGCGCGCGGACCGCACGATGGCGGCGGCGAGCGGGTGTTCGCTGGGATGCTCGGCCGCCGCGGCCAGCCGAAGTACCTGCTCTTCGGTGAAACGCTCGTCCAGGAGCCGGATCTCGGCGAGCTCGGGCACGCCGCGGGTCAGGGTGCCGGTCTTGTCGAACGCGATGCGGGTAGTGGTCCCCAGTTGTTCCATCACCACGGCCGACTTCACCAGAACACCGTGCCTGCCAGCGTTGGCGATCGCGGCCAGCAGCGGTGGCATCGTCGCCAGCACCACCGCGCACGGGGAGGCCACGATCATGAACGTCATCGCCCGCAGCAGCGAATCCCGCAGCGCCGCACCGAAAAGCAGCGGCACCACGAACACCGCGATCGTGGCGACGACCATGCCGATCGAATAGCGCTGCTCGATCTTCTCGATGAACAACTGGGCCTTGGCCTTGGTGCGGCTCGCCTCCTCGACCAGGGCAGCGATGCGGGCGACAACGGAGTCCTCGGCGCGGCGATCCACCCGCACACGCAGCGACCCGGTTCCGTTGAGCGTTCCGGCGAACACCTCGTCGTCGACGGCCTTGTCCACCGGCATCGACTCACCGGTGACGGTGGCCTGGTCGACCTCGCTCGCGCCGCCGACGACGCAGCCGTCGGCGGCGATCCGGTCGCCGGGCCGGACCAGGATCAGATCACCGATCTCCAGGTCGGCGGCGGCGACGGGCTGTTCACCGCCATCGGCGGTGAGGCGGATGGCGGAGTCCGGGGCCAGGTCGAGCAAGCCGCGCACCGAGTCCTCGGTGCGGGCGGTGGCCAGCGCTTCCAGCGCGCCCGAGGTCGCGAAGATGACGATCAGCAGGCCACCGTCGAGCACCTGGCCGACCGCCGCCGCGCCGACCGCGGCCACGACCATCAGCAGATCGACGTCGAGGGTCTTCTCCCGCAGCGCCCTGAGCCCGGCCAACCCCGGCTCCCAGCCGCCGGTGGCGTAACAGGCCAGCAGCAGCGTCCACCACAACCACGACGGCGCGTCAGCGAAATACGCGGCCGCCCCCAGCGCGAACAGCGCCGTTGACGCTGCCGCCCAACGGATCTCGGCGAGGGCGAACAGTCTGGTCCGGCGTACCGGCACCAGTGCGGATGCCGGGGTCGGCCGCGTTGGCGTTGCGGTGGACGAAGCCACGGTCACCTCCGAAGACGGGAATGGAACCGCCCGACGATAGCAGAACATATGAAGATGTCTTCATGTCTACCCCTGAGCTAAACTACCCGCTATGGGACACGGTGTCGAAGGCCGCGACCGGCCGATCGCCCGGCTGGACGCCGACGCCGCCGCGCACGTGGCCACCACCCTGCAAGCGCTGGCCACTCCGAGCCGGCTGCTGATCCTCACCGAGTTACGCCAGGGCCCCCGCCCCGTGACCGAGCTCGCCGAGGCTGTCGGCATGGAGCAATCCCTGGTCTCACACCAGCTCCGGCTGCTGCGCAACCTCGGCCTTGTCGTGGGCACCCGCGCCGGGCGCAGCGTCATCTACAGCCTCTACGACAACCACGTCGCACAATTGCTCGACGAGGCGATCTATCACAGCGAACACCTGCGCCTCGGCCTGGCCGAACGCCCCGAGACCGCGGGCTGAACCCGCTGCCTCAGTCTCGTGCGGTCGCGCAACTGCGCGTGATGAGCAACTCGGTGAATTCCTCCGCGTAGTCGCGGGCAGATTCGCCATCGGCATCGGCCGACGTGTCAGAGCTCGCACTCCACGCGGCAATCGAGTTGCGCGCGTTGGGTTTTTGCGGCATTCTTACGAACAGGTGAGCCGGGAAGTCTGGTCGGCATCTCGAATTCGTTGGGATTCGAGGTTCGTTCGACGTGGGGAGATTTCTGTGGCGTTCGTGGGGTTCTATTTCGATCAGTACGGCGATTCTCATGCGGCGAACATGCCCGTGACGACTTCGCCGCCGCATGGGTGAGTTCTTTGCCGCGATCCTGACCTTTCCCACCGCGCTGTTCACATTCGCGCTGCTCGTCGTCGCCGGTTTCTGGCTACTCGTCTTGGTCGGCGGCACGGAGATCGAAATACTCGACGGCGCTGAATCCGGTTCTGCCGCAAGCGGTGTGGACGCACTCGGATTGGGCGGGGTTCCGGCCACCATCGCGGTGACCGGTGTGGTCACGCTGTCGTGGTT
>JACIXH010000182.1 GCA_014360565.1 Nocardia sp. | reverse complement strand
TGTCGTACTACGAAGAGTCATACTTACCCCGTGACGACCGCAGTAGGCACCCCAGGATCGGCCATTACTCAGCGTGTGCATTCGCTGAACCGGCCCAACATGGTCAGCGTCGGAACCATCATCTGGCTGTCGAGCGAGCTGATGTTCTTCGCCGGCCTCTTCGCGATGTACTTTGTTGCGCGCGCGCAAGCGCCGGAGGGCTTCTGGCCGCCGGCGCCGACGCATCTGAACATGACGCTCGCCATTCCGGTGACGGCTGTGCTGATCGCGTCCTCGTTCACCTGCCAGATGGGCGTGTTCGCCGCGGAGAAGGGCGACGTGTTCGGCCTTCGTCGCTGGTACACGATCACGCTGGCGATGGGCGCGTTCTTCGTCGCCGGCCAGGGCTACGAGTACTACAGCCTGGTGCAGGAGGGAACCACGATCGCCGGTAGCTCCTACGGCTCGGTTTTCTACATCACCACCGGTTTCCACGGTCTGCACGTGATCGGCGGTCTGATCGCGTTCGTGTTCCTGCTCATCCGCACCACGCTGAGCAAGTTCACGCCCGCCCAGGCCACCGCCGCGATCGTGGTGTCCTACTACTGGCACTTCGTCGACATCGTCTGGATCGGGTTGTTCGCCACGATCTACTTCGTCCGTTAGCGCGCGACGCACTTCCATTTGCACAAGTCGGTTCCGTCTACTCCAAAGGGACACAGATGAGTTCATCTCCCCCGTCGGCCCCAGAGCCCGCCGACCCCGGCAACGGGCAGGCCGCCAAGGCCGCAAAGCAGGCGCGTAAACAGCGTCGCGCCCGTCGTCGCATCGCGGGTGCTCTCGCGCTGATGATCGGCCTGGTCGGGGCCGGCTTCCTGGCTACCGCGCTCACTCCCGAGCCGCAGATCGCGACCGCGAACGAAGACCAGTCCGCGCTCATTCGCGAGGGCAAGCAGCTCTACGAGACTTCCTGCGTCACGTGCCACGGCGCGAATCTGCAGGGTGTTCCCGACCGTGGTCCGAGCCTGATCGGTGTCGGCGAGGCCGCGGTCTACTTCCAGGTCTCCTCCGGTCGTATGCCGATGGCCATGAACGGCGCCCAGGCCGTGCGTAAGCCGGAGAAGTTCGACGCGCACCAGACCGACGCGCTCGGCGCGTATGTCGCTGCCAACGGCGGCGGCCCCTCGGTGATCCGCGACGCCAACGGTGAGATCGCCCAGGAATCGCTGCGCGGCAACGACATCGCCCGTGGTTCGGAGCTGTTCCGGATGAACTGCGCCTCCTGCCACAACTTCACCGGCCGCGGTGGTGCGCTCTCCAGCGGTAAGTTCGCTCCGCCGTTGGCCGAGGCCAACGAGCAGCAGATCTACGACGCGATGCTCACCGGCCCGCAGAACATGCCCAAGTTCTCCGACCGGCAGCTGACGCCGGCGGAGAAGCGCGACATCGTCGCCTATGTCAAGAACTCCGCGGAGGAGAAGTCGCCCGGCGGCTGGGACCTCGGTGGTTTCGGTCCGGCGACCGAAGGTTTGGCGATCTGGGTCATCGGCATCACCGCCGTTGTCGGTGCCGCGATGTGGATCGGTTCCCGATCATGAGTGGACAGGAGCACAGCGAGATGGGTCGCGAACCCACCGAAGACGAACTGGACGCGATGTCGACCGCTGAGCTCGCCGAGCTCGGCGCCAAGCGCGACGACGTCGATGTTGTCTACCGCAACGAGCGGTGGCCGGTGCCGGGCACCAAGGCCGAGAAGCGCGCCGAACGTGCGGTCACGTTCTGGTTCGCCATCTCGGGTCTGGCTGCCGCCGCGCTCATCGGTGTCTTCCTGTTCTGGCCATGGGAGTGGAAGGGCTACGGCGACGACGGCCATGCGGCCTACTCGCTGTACACCCCGCTCGTCGGCCTGACCTTCGGCATCTCGGTGCTGGTCATCGGCATCGCGGTGGTGCTGATCCGCAAGCGGTTCATCCCCGCCGAGATCTCCATCCAGCAGCGCCACGACGGCCCGTCGCCCGAGGTGGAGCGCCGTACCCTCGCCGCCGAACTGCAGGACGCGCTCGACACCTCCACGCTGGGCCGTCGCAAGATGATGCTCGGCACCGCGGGTGCCGGCGTCGGCGTGCTGGGTATCGGCGCCGCGCTGGTGTTCATCGGCGGCATGGTGAAGAACCCGTGGGCCAAGCGCGAGAAGTCGCCGCTGTGGGTCTCGGGTTGGACCCCGGACTTCCCGGGCGAGACCATCTACATCCGTCGCGACACCGGCCGCCCCAACGACATCGTGCTGGTGCGTCCCGAGGATCTCGACGCTGGCTCCATGGAGACGGTGTTCCCGTGGAAAGAGAAGTGGCGCGGGGACTCACACGAGACCCTGCAGTCGCTGCGCGGTATCCGTAACTCGGTGATGCTGATCCGTCTGCGCACCGAAGACGCCGAGAAGGCGATCAAGCGCAAGGGCCAGGAGAGCTTCAACTTCGGCGACTACTTCGCCTACTCGAAGATCTGCACCCACCTCGGCTGCCCCACCTCGCTGTTCGAGCAGCAGACCAACCGGATCCTGTGCCCCTGCCACCAGTCGCAGTTCTCCGCGACCGAGTGGGGTAAGCCGGTCTTCGGTCCTGCCGCCCGCGCACTGCCTCAGCTGCCGATCACCGTCAACTCCGAGGGCTTCCTGGTCGCCGCGGGCGACTTCATCGAGCCGCTCGGCCCGGCCTTCTGGGAGCGTCGTTCATGAGCCAGGTAAACGAGATGGACGAGCGGTATCGCGCCGCCGCGTTCGTGAAGCGGTCGATCAACAAGGTCTTCCCGACCCACTGGTCGTTCCTGCTCGGTGAAATCGCGCTCTACGCGTTCATCATCCTGCTGCTGTCGGGTGTGTACCTGACGCTGTTCTTCGATCCGTCGATGACACACGTGGTCTACGACGGCGCCTACCAGCCGCTGCGCGGTGTGGGCATGTCGCGGGCATACGAGACCGCGCTCAACATCTCCTTCGAGGTGCGCGGCGGTCTGTTCGTCCGCCAGATCCACCACTGGGCGGCCCTGCTGTTCGCGGCGTCGATCATCATCCACCTGTTCCGCATCTTCTTCACCGGCGCGTTCCGCAAGCCGCGTGAAGGCAACTGGGTGATCGGGTCGCTGCTGCTGATCCTGGCGATGTTCGAAGGCTTCTTCGGCTACTCGCTGCCCGACGACCTGCTCTCCGGTACGGGTCTGCGCGCCGCGTTCTCCGGCATCACCATCGGTGTTCCGGTGGTCGGTACCTGGATGCACTGGCTGATCTTCAACGGTGACTTCCCCGGCGACATCATCATCCCGCGCCTCTACATCGCGCACGTGCTGCTGCTGCCCGGCATCATCTTGGCGCTGATCGGCGCGCACGTGGCGCTGGTCTGGTACCAGAAGCACACCCAGTTCCCCGGACCGGCCCGCACCGAGCACAATGTGGTCGGCGCACGCATCATCCCGGTGTTCGCCGCCGACCAGGGCGCGTTCTTCGCGTTCACCCTCGGCATCGTCGGCATCATGGGCGGTGTGCTGCAGATCAACCCGATCTGGAACCTCGGTCCGTACAACCCCTCCCAGGTGTCGGCGGGTTCACAGCCCGACTTCTACATGATGTGGACCGACGGCATGGCGCGTCTGATGCCTGCCTGGGAGATCTACATCGGCAACTACACCATCCCGGCGGCGTTCTGGGTCGCGTTGGTGATGGGCTTGGTGTTCACCCTGCTGGTTGCCTACCCGTGGATCGAGAAGCGGCTCACCAACGACCGCACCGCGCACCACAACCTGCTGCAGCGTCCGCGCGACGTACCGGTGCGTACCGCGATCGGTGCCATGGCCATCGCGTTCTACGTGGTGCTCACGCTGTCGTGTGTCAACGACATCATCGCGCTGAAGTTCGACATCTCGCTGAACGCGACCACCTGGATCGGTCGTATCGGCGTGCTGCTGCTGCCGCCGATCGCGTACTTCGTGACCTACCGGTTCTGCATCGGTCTGCAGCGCAGTGACCGGGCGGTGCTCGAGCACGGCATCGAAACCGGCGTGATCAAGCGTCTGCCGCACGGTGAGTACATCGAGGTGCACCAGCCGCTGGGCGGGGTCGACGACCACGGCCACGCGATTCCGCTGGAATACCAGGGCGCCCCGGTGCCCAAGAAGATGAACAAGCTGGGTTCGGCGGGCAAGCCGGGCACCGGTAGCTTCCTCAAGGCCGATCCCAAGGCCGAGGGCGAAGCCTGGGTCGAGATCGAGGAGAGCGAGGAGCACCGGATGCTCACCGTTCTCGCCGAGCAGCAGGCGATCGCCAACAACAGCGAGCCGCGCGGTCACTGACCGAACGCGCGAAGCACGAAGGCCCCGAGTCTAATCCGACTCGGGGCCTTCGTTTTCTCACATCCGTGGCATGCGGCGGAAAGCCTCGATCGCCTCGAACTTGGCCAGGTTGTGGCGAGCGTCGGCGAGCGCGTCGTGGGCGTCGTCGGGAATGGGCGGCAGGGGAGGACTGCCGTGCACGGCCCAGTGCTGGCGCAGTTCATTGGTGTAGCGCGGCATGTTCTTGGGCAGCGCGGTCATGTCCCCCCAGAGCTGGCACAGCGCGACATGGTCGTAGGCGCCCACCCACGCCCACAGCTCCGGCAGCACGCTCGGGCGCGGCAGGAAGAACTTCACCAGGTCGTCGCGGATCTGCTCTCTGGTGCGATACAGCGCAGACCCGGCGGGCGGCAGCTTCGGCAGCACGTGCTTGCGCACCCACGGCCCGGCCCGGCTCGCATCGAATTCGGTCGACACCGCGTAGTACTCGCGGCCGTCCTCACAGACGACGCCGATCGAGACCAGGTCGATCGTCACCCCGTCCTCGATGAATTCCGAATCGTAGAAATATCGCAGGGAAATCGCCTCTTCGTGCCGGTGGAGTGCTGGTTGAACGAAACCCTATGTCGGCGGCCGGTCTGCCGGACGCACGGGTCCGGGTACCGCGAACTTTCGCCCTCACAGCCAACCAACAGGCGCACGGGGCAGGATGTCGCGGGTGCGGGTGCTGGTGGTCGAAGACGAGAGGGTGCTGGCCGACGCGATCGGCACGGGATTGCGCCGCTACGCGATGGCGGTGGACGTCGTCTACGACGGTGATGCCGCCCTGGAACGCGTGCCGGTGAACGACTACGACGTCGTCGTCCTCGATCGCGACCTGCCCGGCGCCTCCGGTGACGAGGTGTGCGGCTGGATGATCGCGCACGGGGTCGACAGCCGGGTGCTGATGCTGACCGCCGCGACCGCGATTCGCGAGCGCGTCGCGGGCCTGGGGCTCGGCGCCGACGACTATCTGACCAAGCCGTTCGCGTTCGCCGAGCTGGTCGCCCGGGTGCAGGCGCTGGGACGCCGGGCCCGGCCCGCGACGCCGCCGATCCTGACCCGCTCGGGTCTGCGTCTGGACCCGCACCGCTGCGAACTCACCCGGGACGGTGCGCCGATCGCCTTGTCGCGCAAGGAGTTCGCGGTGCTGGCCGAGCTGATGCGCGCAGCGGGCGGTGTGGTGTCGACCGAACAGTTGCTGGAGAAGGCATGGGACGAGAACATCGATCCGTTCACCGGCGTGGTGCGGTACACGATCATGATGTTGCGCCGCAAACTCGGCGAACCGGCGTTGATCGAGACCGAGCCGGGTATCGGCTACCGGATCCGATGAGCAAGTCGGGATCGACGATCCGCCTGCGGTTGACGCTGCTGTACGGGGCCTCGTTCTTCGTGGCCGGCGCGGTGCTGATCGCGCTGATGTACTTCTCGCTCGAGCAATGGCTGGAGGGGCGACCGGTGGCCTCCACCCACATGATCATCAGCAAGCATCTGGCGCTGGGTGACCGGATGCCCGCCGCCGATCGGCTGGCCGAGGCCATCGCCACGCAGGCCGAACAGGAGCGTCGCGAAGTCTTGCGGGCGATGCTGTTCTCGTCTCTGACGGCGCTCGCGGTGGTCGGGATCGCGGCGGCGGGCTTCGGCTGGCTGCTGGCCGGGCGCGCGCTCGCGCCGTTGCAGCGGGTCACCGCGACAGCGCGCCGGGTCGCCGACCGCAGCCTGCACGAGCGCATCGCCCTGGAAGGACCACCCGACGAGATCAAGGATCTCGCCGACACTTTCGACGCGATGCTCGAACGGCTCGACCGCGCTTTCGACGGACAGCGCCGCTTCGTCGCCAATGCTTCCCATGAGCTGCGCACGCCCTTGGCGATCAATCGCACTTTGATCGAGGTGGCATTGGATCGGCCCGATCCGCCCGCGTCGCTGCGTCAGCTCGGCGAGACCCTGCTGGAGGTCAACGGGCGTCATGAACGCTTGATCGAGGGTCTGTTGCTGCTGGTGTCGAGCGAGCAGTTGCTGACCGAGCACCGGCGCTGTGATCTGGCCGAACTCGCCTGCCACGTCGTCGGGTCGAGCGCCGAGGAGGCGGCGCGTGCCGAGGTCACCGTGGATTGTTCGCTGGTCACCGCGCCGGTCGACGGCGACCCGATTCTGCTGGAACGCCTGGTCGCCAACCTCGTCGACAACGCGGTGCGCTACAACGTGCCGCAGGGCCGGGTCCGCGTCGACTGCGAGCATGGCGAGGGATTCGTCCGGCTGGTGGTGGCCAACACCGGGCCCGTGGTGCCGGTATTCGACCTCGACAGCTTGTTCGAGCCGTTCCGCCGCGCGGCCGCGATCACCCGCCGCGCCGACGATCCACGCACGCGCCGCGGCGCGGGCCTCGGCCTGTCCATCGTTCGATCGGTGGCGCACGCCCACGGTGGTTCCGTGCACGCGGCCGCCGATCCCGGCGGCGGGCTGATCGTCACCGTGTCGCTGCCCGCCGCCGGCACCCCGAGCACCGGCCTCGGCCGGTAGCTCACGCGGGCACTGTCAGTAGCCTGCGCAGACTTCGAAGACCTGCGCCATCGCAGCGTGCTGTCCGCCGTGCCCGCGACCGTCGTGCTGTCCGGCGTGCTCACCCTGGCGCTGGGGCATGATCGTGCGCCGTTGCTCGGGTGACATCGACAGCAGCTCAGCGAGTTTCGACCGGTGTTCGGGGCGCTGCGCCAACATGTCGGCCAGCTCGGGTGCGTGGACGCGGGCGGCGGCCTCGATCTGTTCCAGCGAACAGGTCGTGTCGAGCATCGGATGCGACCGGTCGGCTGGTTCGGCGGCCGCCGAACCGATGGTCGCCGCGGTGGCGAGTGCGGCGAGGCCGGTCACCAGTGCGGTGCGGGCATACCTGCGGGCGAGCGAGTTCGGCTTCATCTTTGGGAGAACCTCTCTGAGGGTGTGATCGCGGTGTCGCGACTCGCCCGCCAGTCCACCAACCTGCCCGTTTGCCGGGTGTGAGGAAAGCGCGTGGACCGGCCCGGGCGTGGGTACCCACAGGCTGGTTCCGTATTCTGATCTGGTGACCTGGACCGTCGACGTACCCATTGACAGACTGCCGGAACTGCCGCCGCTGCCCGCCGAACTACGCGGTCGCCTCGATGCCGCGCTGGCCCGGCCCGCCCTGCAGCAGCCGTCCTGGGACGCCGACGAGGCCGCGACCATGCGGACCGTGCTCGAGAGCGTGCCGCCGATCTGCCTGCCCGCCGAGGTCGAGGACCTCAAGGCACAGCTCGCCGCCGTCGCGCGCGGTGAGGCCTTCCTGATGCAGGGCGGTGACTGCGCGGAGACGTTCGCCGACAACACCGAACCCCACATCCGCGGCAATATCCGCACCTTGCTGCAGATGGCCGTCGTTCTCACCTACGGCGCGAGCATGCCGGTGGTGAAGGTGGCGCGCATCGCGGGCCAGTACGCCAAGCCGCGCTCGTCCGACACCGACGCCCTCGGGCTGAAGTCCTACCGCGGCGACATGGTGAACTCGATCGTCGCCGACGAAGCTCTGCGCCGCCACGACCCGTCACGACTGGTCCGCGCCTACGCCAACGCCAGCGCCGCGATGAACCTGGTGCGGGCGCTGACCAGCGCCGGCACCGCCGACTTGCACCGCCTGCACGACTGGAACCGCGATTTCGTCGCCCAGTCGCCCGCGGGCGCGCGCTACGAGACCCTCGCCGAGGAGATCGACCGCGGCCTGCGGTTCATGGCGGCCTGTCAGGTCAACGACCCGAGCCTCAAGACCGCGCGCATCTACGCCTCGCACGAAGCGCTCGTCCTGGACTACGAGCGCGCGATGCTGCGGCTGAGCGAGTCCGAGACCGGCGAGCCGCTGCTCTACGACCTGTCCGCGCACTTCCTGTGGATCGGTGAGCGCACCCGTCAGCTCGACGGCGCCCACATCGCGCTGGCCGAACTCCTCGCCAACCCGATCGGCTTGAAGATCGGGCCGACCACCACGCCCGAGCAGGCCGTGGAATACGTCGAGCGGCTCGACCCGAACAACGTGCCGGGCCGGCTCACGCTGGTCGCCCGCATGGGCAACGGCAAGGTGCGCGACGTGCTGCCGCCGATCATCGAGAAGGTGCAGGCCACCGGCCATCAGGTCATCTGGCAGTGCGATCCGATGCACGGCAACACCCACGAATCGTCCACCGGATTCAAGACCCGCCACTTCGACCGCATCGTCGACGAGGTCCAGGGCTTCTTCGAGGTGCACCACGCGCTCGGGACCCATCCCGGCGGGCTGCACATCGAGCTGACCGGCGAGAACGTCACCGAGTGTCTCGGCGGGGCCCAGGACATCTCCGACCTCGATCTCGGCGGCCGCTACGAGACCGCCTGCGACCCGCGCCTGAACACCCAGCAGTCGCTCGAACTGTCGTTCCTGGTCGCGGAGATGCTGCGGTAATTCTGGAGCGCTGGGGCGCGTTCGCGGCCCGTTGTGTCCCGTCGGTCAGGCACTGCTGATTGCGCCTGATCGGCGGGACGGCCGCGAATCCGCCGCTGCGCGGCGGGAGTCTGCTCGAGGTCGAGCCGAGCGGTCAGCGATTGCCGCGTCCGGGCTTGTCCTCGTCTTTTTCTTTTTCTTTTTCCTTCTCGGGATCCTTGCCCCTTCAAGGCAGGGCGGTGAGCGTAACGACGCTGCCCGCCTCCACATTCGCGTTGATGCCGGGAACCTGGCCGATCACCAGGGAACTGTCGGAATCGGTGAGGGACTTGACCTCCACCCGCAGGCCGAGCTGTTGCAGCTTGGCACGGGCATTGCCGACGCTCTGACCCATCGCGTTGGGCACCTTCACCGCGTTCGACACGATCAGGGTCACGGTGTCGCCCGATTGCAGGGTGGTGCCGACAGCGGGTTCGGTGGCGATCGCCTTGTCGCCCTCGACGTTCTTGTCGAACTGCACGCGCGTCTCACGAACCACCAGGCCCGCGGTGGTCAGCGCACTGGCTGCCTCCTCGGTGGTCTTGCCGCGGACATCGGGCACGTTGACCGGCTGGGAACCCTTGCTGCGGTAGACCTTCACCTGCCCACCCATCGGCAGGATCGTGCCCGGGGCGGGCTCCACCTTCGCCAGTGAACCCTTCGGCGCCGTGCTGGCCGCCTCGCCTGCGTCGATGGGCTGTAGGCCGCCGTCGCGGATCGCCTGGTTGACGGTGCTGATCTGATCGCCGGGGTTGATGTCGGGCACCCGCGGTTTGCCGTTGGAGATCAGCACCGCGATCGTGGAACTCTTGGTGACCCGTGACCCGGCCGAGGGATCGGTGCCGACGACTCCGCCCACCGGAATCGTGTCGGACGCCTTCTGCCGCAACTCGGTGTCGAACCCGGCCTCCTGCAGCACCGCCACGGCCCGCGCGGAGTCCATGCCCGCGATCGGCGGTACCGCGGTGTAGCGGCCGACGCCGAGCCACCAGCCACCGATGCCGACCAGCAAGGTCAGCGCGGTGACGATGCCCACCCACATCACCCCTGTGCGGCGCGCATGATTGTCGCCACCGAAAGCGTTGGCGGCGGGCACGGGCGAGTAGGCCTCCTGCCGTGGGCGCGCCGCGGTCACCACCCTGGTGTGATGCGGTTCCGGCGCCGGGGCATGGTATGGGGCAACAGGATGTGGGGTGTGCGGGCGCTCGCCGGGGTGATGGGCGGCGCCGGTCTGGTAGGTCTCGCTGAGATGTTCGGCCGAATCCCGCGGCGCGGGTACCCGATACGGCGGCAGATTCAGCTCCATCGCGATCGACTGCAGTCTCGCTGCCATCTCGTTGGCGTCGGCGAAGCGTTGCGCGGGATCGCGGGAGGTGGCCTTGGCCACCAGCGCGTCCATCTCGGGCGGCACCCCACCGATGAACTGACTCGGCGCGGGCACATCGTTCTCGACCCGCTGATACGCCACCGACAGCGAGTTGTCGCCGCTGAACGGCACCCGCCCGGTGAGCAGTTCGAAGATCAGGACACCGAAGGAGTACACGTCGCTGCGGGCATCGGCGGTGCCGGTGGTGACCTGCTCGGGGGAGAGGTAGGCGGCCGTGCCGAGGATCACACTGGCGGAGGTGGTGTTGGCCGCGGCCACGGCGCGGACCAGGCCGAAGTCGGCGATCTTCACCTCGCCCGCGTCGGAGATCAGGACGTTCTCGGGCTTGACGTCGCGGTGGACCAAGCCCGCGTCGTGGGCGGTACCGATCGCGCGCAGCACCGGCTCGGCCACGGCCCGCACGGCGTGCGGCGGCATCGGCCCGCGTTCGCGCAGCAGCTCACGCAGCGTGCCGCCCTCGACCAATTCCATGATCAGGAACGGGTATTCGCCGTCGATGCCCTGGTCGTACACCGCCACCAGCGACGGATGCTTGAGCTTGGCCACCGCCCGCGCCTCGAACTCGAAACGGCTCAGGAACTGCGGGTCACCGGCGAATTTCGGGTCCATCACCTTGATCGCGACGGGGCGATCGAGCCGGGTGTCGGTCCCGCGGAACACCATCGACATTCCGCCGCGAGCGATCGGCGCATCGATGCGATAGCGCCCTTCCAGCATCTGGCCGATCAAGTGATGTCCTCCGGCATTCAACCGGCCGCCGGGTGCGGCCACCACGATGGTAACCGGGTGGTGTCGGCATGCCAGACGATGCGTGCGCGCCGACACGTACTACCGTTGTCACGGTGAGTGCCTTCCCTTGCAGCGATGACGTGCTGCCCGACACCGAAACCATCGTCTCGCTGCCCGAGGCGGCCGAGATACTCGGCGTCCCGGTCACCTCGGTGCACCAACTGCTGCGTGAGTACAAGATCATCGCGATCCGCCGCAACGGCGTTCCCGGCATTCCCTCCCGCTTCTTCGATTCCGAGGACGAGATCGTGCGCATGCTCCCCGGCGTGATCACCGTGATGCGGGACGGCAAGTACAGCAACGAGGACATCCTCGAGTGGCTCTACACCGACGACCCGTCGCTGCCCGGCCGTCCGGTGGACGCGCTCCACGGTCAGTTGGCTCGCGAGGTTGTCCGCCGCGCCCACGCCGAACCCTTCTGATCGGCGCACCGGGTCGAAGTATTTCGCCGACCCGGGCGCTGCACTCGGATGCGTAAAGCGCTCGAGAGCCGACGGTTGACACTGTCGCTACGGCAGGGTCAACCGTGTCGGCGAGCGAGTTCGGCGGCTGGTGGCGCCCAGCGACGGCCCGCGGTGGCCACACCCGTGGTGGCGACCAGGATTCGGCGACGGCGGGGGACGGTGGCCCGGGTGGTGAAGACCTGGTAGTCGGCCGCTTCGATGCGATCGAGGATTTCCGCGTAGAGGGTGGCGGCGGTGGTGATCGCGGGGCGTACGCGGGGCGCGAGCAGGGCGATGCCGGGGACGGCTCGGCGGTAGATGTCGCGGTTCACCGCGATCAGGTGGGCGAGCGCGCGGCGCATCGGTGCGTCGGTGTGGCCCCGGTCATGGCAGGCCCGCAGGTGGGCCTCGTCCACGCCGAAAGCCCGCAGCTCCTCGGTGGGCAGGTAGATGCGGTCACGGTCGAGGTCTTCGGCGACGTCGCGCAGGAAATTGGTGAGCTGAAATGCCTCGCCGAGGGCGGCGGCCGCGGGTTCGGCATCGGTGACGGGGACGACGGTGCCCAGGACCGGCAGCAGTTGCAGACCGATCGCGGCGGCGGACCCGCGCATGTACTCGCGGAGCTCGCTCATCGTGGCGTAGCGGGTGCGGTGGGTGGCCGTGCCGGGGACGTCCATGCGCATGGCTTCCAGGAACGTCCAGATGTGGGCGTGCGCGATGTCGTAGCGGGTGATGGTGTCGGCAGCCGCGGTGACGATCTGGCGGCGGCGGGGATCAGCGGTGTCGAGGTTGCCGTGTTCGAGGGCCAGGCGCAGGTGTTTCTCGACGAGGTCGAGATGCTGAGCGGGGGAGATGCCTGCGGGTGGTGCGAGATCTTCGCAGTCGCACCCAGGAGCTGGGGAAGAATCGGTGGGCCGATCGGCCTCCGGTGCATCGGCGGCTTGTCGGGCGGCGCTGCGCACGACGTCTCGCCGACCGGACAGGTGTGGGTGAGAGCGCAACCCGGCGGCATCCTGCGGATCGAGAACACGGGCGGGGTCATCGGCGTGATCGACGATGTCGTCGACCATGCGTGCGAACGCGTACAGGGCGTGGACGGCCCGTCGGCGTTCGGGGGAGAGCAGCGTGGTCGCCAGGTAATAGGTGCGGCCGTGCTCGGCGGCGATCCGCCGGCAACTCGCATAGGCCGCGTCCAGATCGTCGGTCAGCGGTCGGGTACCAGCATTGCCATCCACGTTCACTGCCCCGCCTCGAAAGCCGTGCGCGAGATCGCTCATGCCTGGACTGGCGGCGCCGACTTCGTGGCCGCGGCCTTCGACCTGGCCGAACGCAGATGCAGCGGATCAACGGTTCGCAGCGACACCGCAGCGACCACCGCGACGAACGTTGCCAGCGACACGTGCCAGAAGTTGTACAGCCCGAGCGAGCCGTCCGGCTGGAAAACCAGCATCAACCAGGTACAGATGCCTACCAGCCACATCAACGTCCTGGTCGACAGCGCGAACCCGGCCGCGAGCGCGAGCGGCCAC
>JACIXH010000181.1 GCA_014360565.1 Nocardia sp. | reverse complement strand
CCGGCCCGACGGCGGGTCCGAGGTGACAGTCGGCGAACGGACCGACGAGCCCGTCGAGCCGCTGGACGAATACCGGCAGAAGGTGCTGCGCGCCGCGGCCCGCAACACCGTGTACCCGTACGAATTGACCGCTCTGCTGGGTGATTTCGCCGAGTACGACCTGGACGCCGAGCACGCACTGGTACCGGTCGAGCGGCCCAAGGGCCACAACAAGGCAGCGATCGTCGCCGGTGTGGTGACCACGCCGACCGTGCAGCATCCACAGGGCGTCACCCGCGTGCTGCTGCTCGGTGATCCCACCAAATCGCTGGGTGCGCTGTCGGAGCCGGAGTGCCGCCGGGTGATCGCCGCGCTGGATCTGGCCGAGAGCATGCAGGTGCCGCTCGAGTGGTACGCGCTGTCCTCGGGCGCTCGGATCTCGATGGCATCGGGTACCGAGAACATGGACTGGGTCGCCGCCGCGCTCAAGCGGATCGTCGAATTCACCCAGAACGGTGGCGAGATCAACATCGTGGTCGCCGGCATCAACGTCGGCGCGCAGCCGTACTGGAACGCCGAGGCGACGATGCTCATGCACACCAAGGGCGTGCTGGTGATGACCCCGGATTCGGCCATGGTGCTGACCGGAAAGCAGTCGCTGGACTTCTCCGGTGGCGTCTCCGCCGAGGACAACTTCGGCATCGGCGGCTACGACCGGGTGATGGGCCCGAACGGGCAGGCGCAGTACTGGGCGCCGAACCTGTCCGCCGCCCGCGACGTCCTCATGGCGCACTACGAGCACACCTACATCGCCCCCGGTGAGCAGTCGCCGCGTCGCGCGGAGTCCACCGACCCCATCGACCGGGATATCTCGAGCTTCCCGCACGTCTTGGCGGACAGCACCTTTGCCACCGTCGGTGACATCTTCTCCGCCGCCGCCAACCCGGATCGCAAGAAGCCCTTCGACATTCGCACCGTCATGCACGCGCTCGCCGACCAGGACCACGCCGTCCTGGAACGTTGGGCGGGCATGGCCGATGCCGAGACCGCGGTCGTGCACGACGCGCACCTCGGCGGGATCCCGGTGTGCCTGTTGGGCATCGAGTCACGCAACGTGGCCCGGCGCGGCTTCCCGTCCACCGACGGCCCCGACACCTACACCGCAGGCACCTTGTTCCCGCGTTCGTCGAAGAAGGCGGCACGGGCGATCAACGCCGCCAGCGGCAACCGGCCGCTGGTGGTGCTGGCCAACCTGTCCGGCTTCGACGGCTCGCCCGAGTCGATGCGCAAGTTGCAGCTCGAGTACGGCGCCGAGATCGGCCGCGCCATCGTCAACTTCGAAGGCCCCATCGTGTTCTGCGTGATCTCGCGCTACCACGGCGGTGCGTTCGTGGTGTTCTCCAAGGCGCTGAACCCGAACATGACGGTGCTCGCGCTGGAAGGCTCATTCGCCTCGGTGCTCGGCGGCGCGCCCGCGGCAGCCGTGGTGTTCGCCGGTGAGGTGAAGACCAGGACCGCCGCCGATCCGCGGGTGCGGGAGCTGGAGAGCCGGGTGTCGACCGCCGTCGGCACCGATCGGGCGAGCCTGAGCGCCGAACTCGACGAGACCCGCTCGGCGGTGCGCGCGGAGAAGCTGGGCGATGTGGCCGCGGAGTTCGACCGCGTCCACAACATCCAGCGCGCGGTCGAGGTCGGGTCGGTGGATGCCATCGTCAGCGTCGCGGATCTGCGTCCGCGGATCATCGCCGCGATCGAGGCGCGGCTGCCCGCGTAGCAGCGATACCCACGGACCGGGCTCGGCGAAATCGCGGAGCCCGGTCCGTTCTCTGTCAGCAGCAGAGCGCCAGTTCATGGCGGTGTTCGTGGCCGGTGAGCGGGTCGGCTGATTGCCTTGCCGGTTTGCGGGCATCTCCAGGACAGGGCGGTGTCGCCCTCGAAAGGAGCGTGCGCGATGAATCAGTCAGAGAAGCAGTTTCCCGATGACGCTCGGACCACTCGAACGCATGCGGGGGAGTCGATCAGGGACACCAGGAACTTTCCCGGATTGATCCTCGCCGCAATCGGGTTGGTATTGCTCGGTCTCACACTCACCGCGGCCGGGTACGGCTTCGAAGGCTGGGCACTGATCGCGGGTGTGGCGTGTGCGGTGTGCCTGGTGGCGGGTATCGGCATCATAGTCGCGGAGCACCGGCGGGTGAAGGCGCGAGAACACCTCTCGCTCGACGAGCCGAGGGGGCACTGAGGTGGTGGTTATCCGGGCGCCGCGGGTCTACCGTCCGCAGGAGGACACCTGGTTGCTGGCCCGCGCCCTTCACGAGGTGCCGTCGGTGCGCGGCGGCCGGGTGCTCGACGTGTGCGCGGGAACCGGCGCGCTCACCATGGCCGCGGCAGCGGCGGGTGCGGGCAGTCTGACCGCGGTCGACCTGTCCTGGCCCGCGCTGATGTCGACCTGGATGAACTGCCGGTTGCGCGGGATCGCGGTGAAGCTGTTGCACGGTGATTTCGGTTCCGCGCTGCGATTGCCGCGCTTCGACGTAGTGGTCGCGAACCCGCCCTACGTGCCCGCCGAGGGCGAGGGCGGGCACGGTGCCGCGCGGGCGTGGGACGCGGGGCCCGATGGCCGGAGTGTGCTCGACCGGTTGTGCGCGATGCTGCCCGACCTGCTCACCGACGGCGGCGTCGGGTTGATCGTGCACTCGGCGATCAGCGACCATCAGCGCAGCCTGGAACAGCTCGGCAGGCAGGGTGCGAGCGCACAGGTCGTGGCAACGGGGACGGTGCCGTTCGGACCGGTCATGCGGTCGCGTGCCGGATGGCTGGCCGCCAACGGTTTCATCAGCCCCGGTCAGCACGAGGAGGAACTGGTGGTGATCCGTGTCGACCGAACATCGTCTCCCGTCGTCGCCGACCCCGCTTGAGCCTCGACGCGTCGTGTTCACCGACGACGGCCCCGCGCTCGTCGAGGGCCCTGTCGAGTTGGTCACCGCCGACGGCACAGTCGTGCAGTGCGACCGTTTCGTGGTGGCGCTGTGTCTGTGCCGCCGGTCGAGCACCTACCCGCTGTGCGACACGAGCCACCGCCGCCGACGTCACCGAAGGAGTACCGAATGATGCCTCGACGATCGCTACCGCGCCCACGCGGTGAATTATCTGCCGCGGTCGTCGAATTGCTCACGCGGGCACCAGGTGCCGCGGTCCCGGCAGCGACTCGGCTCGACCCCTACAGTGACGATCTGCTGCTGACGCTGCACACCTGCTACGAATTGCACTATCAGGGATTCGCCGGTGTCGACGAGAACTGGGAATGGGACCCCGACCTGCTGCGCCTGCGCGGCAACCTGGAGAACCAGCTGCTCGCCGCACTGCGTGCCGACGTTCCCGGCGGCGACGACGTCACCGGTGAACTCGACCGGCTGCTCGAACCGACCCGAGATACCGACGGCCTGGCCGGGTTTCTCGCCGAGCAGGGCACGCCGGATCAGTTGCGCGAGTACTTCGTCCATCGTTCGATCTATCACCACATCGAGGCCGATCCGTACGCCTGGGTGATTCCGCGCCTGCGCGGACAGGTCAAAGCGTCGCTGGTGGCGGTCGAGTTCGACGAATTCGGTGGCGGCCGCGGCGAACGCGTGCACGCGCGCCTGTTCGCCGATCTGCTCGCCGGCGCCGACCTCGAACCCGGCTACCTCCATTACCTCGATACCGTGCCGGCGCCGATGCTCGCGCTGGTGGACATGATGTCGCTGTTCGGGCTGCACCGTGGCCTGCGCGGCGCACTGGTCGGGCATTTCGCCACGGTCGAGATCACGTCCTCGCCCGCGTCCCGGCGCCTGGCCGAACTCGCCCGCCGGCTGCTGCCGGATCCGGCCTGCGCGCACTTCTACACCGAGCACGTCGAAGCCGACGCCGTGCACGAACAGGTGATGCGCCGCGATGTGATCGCCGGAATGCTGGCGGCCGAACCCGACCAGGCAGCCTCGATCGTGTTCGGTATCCAGGCGACGAACGTGCTCGAAGACCGCTTCGCCGAGCACGTGCTGCGATGCTGGAACGAGGATCGAAGTTCCCTGCGGGAGGCGCTCAGCGCACCCGCCGCACCTGTGTGAAGGTGACGTTGACGGGGTAACCGCCCTGCTCACGGTCGTAGGAGCCGTGGTCGGCGGTGAGGTGGTCGGTGATCGAGCCCATCACATGCCAGCCGAAGCCCGCGGTGTCGAGCGGGTCGCTGGTTGCGCACACAGCGTCGACGGCCAGCCGGATCCGGAAACTGTCGGCGATCACCTCGCAGGTGAGCTGGGAGTCGGGCACCGCACCCAGGGCCAGGCACGTCGCGGCCTCGTCGAGCGCCACGCGCATGTCCGCCACCTCGTCGACGGTGAAGCCCGCGACCAGGGCCACGGTTTCCGCTACCGCCCGGAGCATGACGATCTGCCCCAGATCGGCGTCGATCTGGATACGGACCGATGTCGCGTGTATCGAGTCGGCGAGGATTCGGTCGCTCGAATCCACCATGTCCTCCTCCCGAGCCTGCGCTGGAGCGGTTTCCAACGAGCGCGTACCCAGGAAGCGATGGTGCGAAACACGTCCTCGCTAGGCCGATTCCGATCCCGACGCCGCGTCGACGGACGGGTAATACCGGAACAGCGGCCGTACCCCCACCAGAGTCAGTGCCCGCTCCACTTCGCGAGTACCGGTGAGCAGGCGGATATCGACCCCGCGGGCCCACGCGTCGGCTTTGACGCGGCCCAGCAGCGCGGCGACCCGGATGCTCAGGAACCCGGTATCGCGCAAATCGAGGACGACCACGCGTGCGCCGGAGCACACCGCACGATCGAGCAGCGCGGAGAATCGGGACATCCGCGCCGCGTCGAGTTCGACACCGCCGTGCAGTACCCAGCAGCCCGGTCGTCCGGGGTCGCGCGGCGTCAACTCGGCCGCGGCGTCCGCGGAGTACCCGCGATACCAGCGCAGCCGGCTGAAATGCCGACGATCCATGACGACAGACATAAAACCTCCTGTACGACAGGAACTTCCGGTTCTCGCTGCCGAGAGGGCATCGGCCGACCTGCTCGGAGCGGCGCACGGGGACCGGGGTCGGCTGGAGGTCTCAACCTGAAACAATTCTGGCACGTGAGTGCAGTGCTGTCACTGTGGCGGCTCGGCGAGAGCCTGCTCGCGCAGCATCGCCAGGGTCCGCGACAGTATCCGCGACACCTGCATCTGGGAGACACCGAGCTCGGCCGCGATCTCGCTCTGGGTCTTGGACTCGTAGAAGCGCTTGATCAGCACCCGGCGTTCCTCGGCGGGCAGCGCGGCGATCAGCGGGCGCACCGCCATCGCGTCCTCGGTGAGCTGGTAGCACGGCTCGTCCGAGCCCAGGGTGTCGGTGATCGGCTGAGTGGAGTTGTCGCGCCCGTCGTGGGTGACGCCGTCGATGGAGTTGGTCTGGTAGCCGTTGCCCGCCACCAGCGTGCGGGTGACCTCGACCAGATCCACTTCGAGTTCGTCGGCGATCTCGCGTGCGTTGGGCAGCCTGCCCAGCCGCTGGGAGAGTTCCTCGGTGGCGGGACCGATCCTGAGCTGGATCTCCTTGAGCCGTCGTGGCACCCGCACCGCCCAGGTGCGATCACGGAAGTGCCTGCGTACCTCGCCCATGATGGTCGGGATCGCGAAGGACAGGAAGGAGGAGCCGCGAGTGACGTCGTAGCGATCGACGGCCAGCACCAACCCCACCCTGGCAGTCTGCTCGAGGTCGTCGTACTGCTCGCCGCGACCGTTGAATTTGCGAGCGATGTGATCGGCGAGCGGCAAACACAGTTCGATGACCTGCCCGCGCAGTGCGTCGTGGTGTTCGTCGCCGGATGGCAGCGTGCGCAGTTTTTCGAACCACGGTTCGATGTTGTCGTAGCTGTCGCCGCGCGAATGGGATCGCCGGGCGGTCGGATGTTCGGCTGCTGTCGTTGATTCCCATGTCATCGCCACTTGCCTCACTTCCAAGCGGTTGCAGATGTGTTCATGGGGTACCCACCGGGCCCCGGGGCTATGCCCTACGAACGAGGCTAGCGCGCGAAGGTCACGACTCGGACGGTTCGTGTAAACGCCGAATCCAGCCGAATTCGACGGTGGTCGGATAGCCGTCGAGCGCCCGGTCGAAGCCGTCGTAATCGGTACGCAGCGCGTCGGTCAGCGTCGCCACGACGTGCCAGCCGAAGGACTGCTCGTCGAGCGCGGCGGGCTCTCGCGCGACCGCGCTCACCCGGGCGCCGAGCGCGCCGTCGGCGCCGGTGAACGAACAGTCGAGCTGGGAATCCGGCGTCGCGACCAGCATCAACGCGGTGGCCACCTCGTCGAGCGCGAGGAGTAGATCGGTGACCTCGTCGAGCGCGAAACCGCCGACGAGCAGAACGGTCTCGGCGAGCGCGTGCACCATGGTCAACTGGTCGAGTTCGGCGGGCACCTGGAACCCGACGGTCCGCGAGCGGGGAGCGATATCGCGATCTCGAGCTCGCACGCCACCTCCCTCGTCCATCACCGTGTGGTCGGAGGTTACCCCCGTATCCATCCGGTCACGCCTCGGGTTCATTTCGGGTCGTTGCCCGTGGACTCCGGTTCATCCGGGTGCCCGCCGCGGCTCTTGCGCATCAGCACAACTACCGCGACCAAGGCGACCAATGCCACGATCGCAAATATCTCCATATGCGCGGCGTACCCCGCGAACCGGGCCCGAACCACTGTTTGCCGCGCCGATAACGCGGTAGTCCATCGGGGACGGTGCTTCCGACCTGGAGGGCTTCGATCATGGGATTTCCCGAACAACAGCAGAAAGTACCCGGTGTGCAGTCGCAGATGACGCCGGTCCCCGATTGCGGGGAACACAGCTATCGCGGATCGGCGAAGCTGGAGGGTAAAGCGGCGGTGATCACCGGCGCCGACAGCGGGATCGGGAGGGCGGTCGCGATCGCTTTCGCCCGAGAGGGCGCCGATGTGCTCATTTCCTACCTGGACGAGGAATCCGACGCCCGCGAGGTGGCCGAGTGGGTGGAGCGAGCAGGCCGTCGCGCCGTACTCGTACCGGGCGATTTGTCCGATCCCGCGCACTGCCGTGCCGTGATCGCGCGTGCGGTCGACGAATTCGGCACTGTGGACGTGTTGGTGAGCAATGCGGCGTATCAGATGTCGCACGACGATCTGTCCGAGATCACCGACGAGGAATTCGCCTACACTTTCGCCGTGAACGTCGGTGCGTACTTCAGTCTGGTACAGGCGGCGGTGCCGCATATGCGGCCGGGATCGTCGATCATCGGTAGTTCGTCGGTCAATTCCGACATGCCCAACCCGACCTTGGCGCCGTATGCCGCGACAAAGGCGGCGATCGCCAATCTCTCGGCCAGTTTGGCGCAGATGCTCGGCGAGAAGGGGATTCGGGTGAACAGCGTGGCGCCGGGCCCGATCTGGACGCCGTTGATTCCCTCCACGCTGCCACCGGACAAGGTGGCGAAATTCGGCGACAACACACCGCTGGGACGGGCGGGGCAGCCCGCGGAACTCGCCGCGGCATATGTTCTGCTGGCGGCCGACGACGGCAGCTACATTTCCGGAGCCCGGCTTGCGGTGACCGGCGGCAGGCCCATTCTGTAGTTTTCCTCAGTGCGACGAAGGGACGACGAAATACCATGACCGAGCGCGATATTCCGTCCGAGTTCACTCACCCCCCGACTCCGCCCGACGAGGACGCGGCCAAGCCGTGTGAACAGGCAGGCCCAGCACCGGACCAGCAGGGTCCCGCGCTGCGCGGCCCCACCGGCGCGCCGATACCCGGCGACGCGTCCGTGCGTGCGCAGCAGGGCCCTCGGCTCACCACCCCGCAGGGTGCGGGCGTGGCCGACACCGATCACGCGCTCAAAGCCGGCCCGCGAGGCCCGACGCTGCTGCAGGACTTCCACCTGCGGGAGAAGATCACCCACTTCGATCACGAACGGATTCCGGAGCGGGTCGTGCACGCCCGGGGCACCGCCGCGCACGGGGTGTTCGTCGCCAACGGCGCCGCCGCGTCGCTCACGCGGGCGAAGTTCCTGGCGGCGGACGCGCGCACGCCGGTGTTCGTGCGCTTCTCCACGGTGCTCGGCTCCCGTGGGTCGGCCGACACGGTGCGTGACACCCGCGGTTTCGCGGTGAAGTTCTACACCGACGAGGGCGTCTACGACCTGGTCGGCAACAACATTCCGGTGTTCTTCATCCAGGAAGCTGTGAAATTCCCCGACGTGATCCACGCCGGGAAGCCGGAGCCCGACCGCGAGATACCGCAGGCGCAATCCGCGCACGACACCTTCTGGGATTTCGTCACGCTGCACTCCGAGGCGACCGCGCACACCTTCTGGAACATGTCGGACCGCGGGTTGCCGCGCTCCTATCGGATGATGGAGGGATTCGGCATCCACACGTTCCGTCTGGTCGCCGAGGACGGCACGACGACGCTGGTGAAATTCCATTGGAAGCCACGGCTGGGTGTGCACTCCATGCTGTGGGAGGAAACGCAGATGACGGCCGGATTCGATCCGGATTTCCATCGGCGGGATCTGGCCGACTCCATCGAGGCGGGCATTCTCCCGGAGTGGGATTTCGGTGTGCAGGTATTCCCCGATACGCCCGATCACCTCTTCGAGGGCATCGACCTGCTCGATCCGACCAAGATCGTCCCCGAGGAAATCGCGCCGGTGGAGATAATCGGCACCTTGCGGCTGACCGCGAACCCGGAGAATTTCTTCGCCGAAACCGAGCAGGTCGCGTTCTGCCCGACGCACCTGGTCCCGGGTATCGAGGTCACCGACGATCCGCTGCTGCAGGGCAGGTTGTTCTCCTATCTCGACACTCAGCTCAGTCGGCTCGGCGGCCCGAATTTCACGCAGTTGCCGATCAACACACCGCACGCCCCGGTCAACGACCTGTTCCGGGACGGTATGCATCAGACCGCCGTGCACCCCGGAAAGGCTCCCTACAAACCCAATTCGCTCGACGGCGGTTGCCCCTACGCGGCGAGTTTCGCCGCGGACGCCTATGTCGAATCGCCGACACCGATTCCGCCACCCACGGCGAAACTGCGAACATCGGCCAACAGCGCGGGCGCGGTGTCGTTCGCCGACCACTACTCGCAGCCGCGCATGTTCTATCGCAGTTTGACCACCGGCGAACAGCAGCACCTGGCGGACGCGTTCTCGTTCGAGCTCGGCAAGTGCCAGTCCCAGACCGTGCAGCAGCGGGGTCTGCAGATGCTGGTCAACGTCGACGACGGGCTGGCCGACTACGTCGCCGGGCAACTCGGACTCGACAAGCCCGCCCCGACCGGCGAACCCGTCGAGCTCGCGCCGAGTCCCGCGTTGTCGCAGCGACACGGCCGGTTCCCGGTGGACGGCCGCACGGTGGCCGTGCTGGTCGACGACACCACCTCCGACGACGCGGTGCGCGAGGTCTCGACCGCCCTGGAAGAGGCCAAGGTCAGGCCGATGATCGTCGCGGCACACGGGGGAGTGGTCGCCGGCGTGCCGGTGGCACGGACCTTCGCCACGATGCGATCGGTCGAATTCGACGGTGCCCTCCTGCTGGCGGGGCCGATCGATCCGCGGGTCGGCCTGCTCGTCGACGAATTGTGGCGCCACGGCAAGGCGATCGCCGCGGTCGGTGCCGCGGCGTCGGCGTTGCAGCGCGACGGCGTCGAGGCGGATGCTCCGGGAATCACGGTCGCCGACGCTGTGAGCGCGGCCAGCGCCCTGCTCGGCGACCTGGCCGAGCACCGCGCGTGGGCCCGCATCGAAGCGCGCCCTTAGTCGCCGGCGACCAAGGGACGGCTACCGGCGTTTCGAGAGGGCGAGGGCGGGCATTCGATCAGTGTGGCGAGGGGTTGCGGAGGGAGAACGGGCGCCGAAGGACCTACCCAGCCACGCTTTTCGTTGGACGGAGTCGACACCGGAGTACTCGGACAGGTCGAGCGCGCCATCACGATGCCAACGACGTCATCGCGGTGCGCACGCTCGTCCTGTTTCGCGGCCCTCGCGGGTGCCCAACGGCGCGCACCCGCTTCGCGCCGACGACAAGGAGGCGATGATGTTCGCAATCGAGCTCACCGAGCCGAGCCCGGTGCCTGCTCCGCCGGAGCCCGCTCCGCCAGGCCCCGCGCCGGACCCGTTGCTCCCTGATCCCGGCGACCCGGTGCCCACCCCGCCCGGCCCGCCCGGCCCGGATCCGGTCCCCCCGTCGCCGATCCCGCCCGGCCCGGATCCGGTGCCCGCGCCGCCGAGCCCACCTGGTCCCGATCCGGTGCCGTCTCCACCTGCGCCGCCGCGTCCGGGCGACCCGCCTGTTCCGCCGGACCCGTCCCGTCCCGATCCCGTGCCCCCGGCCCCGATCCTTCGCCGCCTCGGTGATCGGGAGTCGGCCGGCGCAGTTGCCCGCACATCGGTGTCACCGCACGCCGAGGACTCGGCGACGCCATAGCGACCAGGGAGGCCGATCCATGGACCACACCACCGCCCCACTCGTCGCCGCGGTCGCCGACTACCGCGGGCTCCATCGCTACGGCTTCACCCCACCGGGACATCGCCAGGGCAGGGGTACCGATGCACGGGTACTGGCCGCGCTCGGCCCCGACGCGTTCGCCTCCGACATCCTGGTCTCGCCGGGTATCGACGACCGGCTCGCGAGTGGCGGGCTGCTGCGTGAAGCCGAAGAACTCATGGCCGACGCGGTCGGCGCCGATTTCGCCTTCTTCTCGACCTGCGGCAGTTCCCTGTCGGTGAAGGCGGCGATGATGGCCGTCGCGGGTGGTGAGGACGGCGGCCTGCTGGTGGCGAGGGATTCACACAAATCCATCGTGGCCGGGCTGATCTTCTCCGGTGTCCGCCCGCGCTGGATCACGCCCCGCTGGGATGGCGAACGGCATTTCTCCCACCCGCCGTCGCCGGCCCAGGTGGAGCGGGCCTGGCGTGAAAACCCCGATGCCGCAGGAGCATTGATCGTCAGCCCGAGCCCGTACGGCACCTGCGCCGACATCCGGGGGATCGCGCAGGTGTGCCACGCACGAGGCAAGCCGCTGATCGTCGACGAGGCGTGGGGCGCGCATCTGCCCTTCCATCCCGACCTACCCACCTGGGCGATGGACGTCGGCGCCGACGTGTGCGTGGTGAGCGTGCACAAGATGGGCATGGGTTTCGAGCAGGGCTCGGTGTTCCATCAGCAGGGCGATCTGGTCGACCCGAAGCGACTGAGCCGCTGCGCCGACCTGCTGATGACAACCAGCCCGAACGTCTTGATCTACGCAGCCCTGGACGGATGGCGACGTCAGATGGTCGAGTTCGGTCACGGCCTGCTCGGCGATGCGCTGGCCCTGGCTCGGCAAACCCGCGCCGCGATCGACGAGATCACCGGGCTCGAGGTGATGCACGACCACCTGCTCGGCGTCGAAGCCTCACACGATCTGGACCTGCTGCAAGTCCTCGTCGACGTCTCGGCCACCGGTGCTAGCGGCTATCAGGCAGCGGACTGGTTGCGCGCCCACCACCACATCGACCTGGGGCTCAGCGATCATCGCCGGGTCCTGGCGACCCTGTCGCTCGCCGACGACCCGACCACCGTGGACGCCCTCGTCGACGGCTTGGCCCTGTGGCGTGCCGGGCTCGAAGACCCCGCACCGCTCGACATCGAACTGCCCGAACCCGAAGACCTGCAACTGGATACAGTGATGTTGCCCCGTGATGCGTTCTTCGCTCCCACCGAAGCGGTCCCCGCCGCGCAGGCGGTCGGCCGGATCGCGGCCGAACAACTCACCCCCTATCCGCCGGGCATTCCGGTGGTCGTGCCGGGCGAACGGATCGACGCGGCGGTTGTCGACTATCTGCGCACCGGTATCCGCGCGGGCATGAACGTGCCCGACGCCGACGACCCGCGGCTCGACAGCATCCGCGTCGTTGCCGCGGCCTGAACGCCGGATGCTCGTCAGCCGACGGTGTCGGTCACTCCTTCGTGTGCGGTCAGCAACACATGATCGAGGCGGGTGCGTAGACGCACTTCGTCACCGGCGACGGTCGGCAGCGCGGCCACCACCCGCTCCGCGATCGTGCGCAACTTGACGTTGGTGTCCTGTGAACGCCACCGCAGCACCCGGAACGCCTGGTCGGCGCTGACACCGTAGGCGAGCATCAACGCGCCTTTGGCCTGCTCGATGACCACCCGCGCCTCCAGTAGAACGGGCAAAGTGCTGTCGAGGGCCTCGCGCCGGTACTCGGCGGCGGTGTCGGACAGATCGATGTAGTAGCCCTCGGTGCCGATCACCGTTCCGTCCACGTCGGACAGTGGCTCCGAGACGACCAGCACGTCGCGCACCTGTCCCTGCGTGTCGATGATGCGGTGATGGCTGGAGAACGCGCCGCTGTCCTCGACCGAGGTGATCATCGCCGCGACCCGGTCACGGTCGTCGGGATGCTTGTGCGACAACAACATCTCGGTCGTCGGCACCGTGCCGGGCGGGTATCCGTGCATCCGTGCGACCTCGTCGGACCATTCCCACCGGCGATCGGCGAACCGGAACCGGAAACGGCCGACCGCCATCGGGTCGCCCACCCCGATCACGCGCTCGAGCAGAGCACGCTCTGTCATGGACACCTCGTCGCGTTCGGTCATGAACTGATTATTCACCCGCGCGGCACCGCTGTTTGTCCCTGGCGAGTCCGGGTAGGCCGTTGGTGGGTCCCCAGGACGGCCCACGGCCGCCGATCCGGCCGACGAACGTCTGAAAGGAATGCCATGAGCATCGCTGACAAGGCGAAGAACAAGGCCGAAGAACTTGCCGGTAAGGCCAAGGAAGCGACGGGCCGCGCCACCGACGACCGCGATCTCGAGAACGAGGGGCGCGGCGAGCAGTCGAAGTCCAATCTGAAGGACGCCGGCGAGAAGGTCAAGGACGCGTTCCGGGACTGACCGGTCGCACTTCGCCCGGGCCATCGGTCCCTCGCAGGCAAAGATGAGGCCCG
>JACIXH010000180.1 GCA_014360565.1 Nocardia sp. | reverse complement strand
GGGCCGACCCTACGCGGGCCTCGGCTAACTCCCCCCCTTCGCCGAGGCCCGCTCCCCATTTTCCGGCAAGGTCGCAGATCAGCCGATGCGCACCGATACGCCGAGCGTCACAGTCCGGCCACGGTCCGGCGATCAGCCGGCAACCAGGGCTATCGTCGCCCGCATGGTGCCTGGTCGCAGCGCGATCGCCGGGGTCGTCTTGTCGATGACGATCCTGGTCGGTTGCAGCGGATCCGCCGACGACGGGCACACCACCGCCACGGCCACCGCCGAGCTCCCCCCGAATCAAGTCGCCGGTGTCGCTCTGCCCGCCGACGCGGTGGACAGAGCCATCGGGCGTCTGGATGAACTGGCAGGCTCGCTGATGGACTCCAGCCGCATTCCCGGCATGGCCGTAGCCGTCGTCCACGGCGGAAAGACCGTGTACGCCAAGGGCTTCGGTGTTCGGGCGGTCGGTTCGCCGGACAAGGTCGATGCCGACACCGTGTTCCAGTTGGCCTCGGTGTCGAAGTCGCTCGCCGCGACTGTCGTCGCCAACCAGGTCGGCGCAGGCGCAATCGAGTGGACGACCCCGGTGACCACGCACCTGCCTTCGTTCGCGCTGGCCGATCCCGCCACCACCACCCAGCTCACCGTCGGCGACCTGTTCGCGCACCGCAGCGGCCTGCCCGACCATGCGGGCGATCGGCTCGAGGACCTCGGCTACGACCAAGCCGCGATCCTCGACAAGCTGCGCCAGGAACCTCTCGATCCGTTCCGGATCACCTACCAGTACACGAACTTCGGGTTCACCGCCGGCGCGGAAGCCGTGGCCGCGGCGGCCGGGAAGGACTGGGCACAGCTGTCCGAAGACGCGCTCTACGCGCCGCTGGGTATGCGCGAAACCAGCTCTCGCTTCGAGGACTTCCGTGCCCGCCCGAATCACGCGGTGGGGCACGTGAACGTCGACGGCGAATGGGCGGCCCGGTTCGTGCGCGACCCCGACCCCCAGTCCCCCGCAGGCGGCGCGAGCTCTTCGGTGAACGATATGGCCCGCTGGCTGACGATGTTGCTCGGCGACGGCACCGCAGGCGCGACCGACATCGCCCCGCCCGAGGCGCTGCTGCCCGCCGTCACGTCCCAGGTCGTCTCCGCGCCCGCCACCACCCCGGCCGCCCGGGCAGGCAGCTACGGCTACGGCTTCAACGTGTCGGTCTCCTCGGCGGGCCGCACCGCCTACAGCCATTCCGGCGCCTTCGGCCTCGGGGCGGCGACCAACTTCCTCGTGATTCCCTCCGCCGACGTTGCCATCGTCGCCTTGACCAACGCCGCGCCGCTCGGCATCCCGGAGACGCTCACCGCCGAGTTCGGCGATCTGGTGCAGTTCGGCGAGGTGCGCGAGGACTGGCGCGGGCTCTACCGCGAGGCGTTCACCACAGTCGACGAGCCAGAGGGGGATCTCTCCGGCGAGTCCGCCCCCGCGAACCCGGCTCCCGCGCAACAACTGCCGTCCTACGCGGGCACCTACGACAGCGACTACTGGGGCCCCGCGACGGTCTCGGCGACCGGCACCGGTCTGCTGCTGACCCTTGGACCCGCTCGCCAGGAGTACCCGCTGCGACATTGGGACGGCGACACCTTCGCCTTCGACCTCAGCGGCGAGAACGCCCCGCCGGGCAGCGTCTCCTCAGCGCGGTTCGCCGACGGCGCGCTCACCATCGACTACTTCGACGAGAGCGGTCTCGGCACCTTCACCAGGAGCCGATGACTGCCCGACCGTGCGCCACGCGGTCGCCAGCCGCGCCGCCCTGACCTTGCCCGCCACTCCGAGCAGCGGCACGTCACGCTCCCAGCGCTGCCTGATCTCCGGGTCCACCGGCGCCCACAGCGGCTCGAGCTCGGTACGCAGCGCCGCGAGCCGGTCGAAGAGGCCGCCGAGAGCGATGTGCACGCCCGGCGAGGTGGGGTCCTCGGCGCTGACTCCACGTACCGCCGCAAACAGCGCCAGTAGCTGCTCTACGGACTCGGCGGGCCACTGTGCCAGCCGGGCTACTCGAACGAGCTGACCGAGCACAGCGGCCACCACGTGCAGATCCTCGACGGTTCGGAAGGGCTTCAGATAGTCCGTGTAGCCGTCGCCGGGCAGCAACTCGCCCGGCGACGCGTCGAAGGTGACTCCCGCGTGCGGTATCTCGGGCGCGAACGGCAGCGGGGGCAGCGGCGTCACCGCGACGGACGCACCGGCCCGCACCAGCACGGCCCGCAGCAGCGGTTTGCCGTCGGACCGGGTACCGGACCGCGCGATCACCAGGAACCGATCGGCGAACGTACCGAGCGTGGCAAAGGATTTGGTCCCGCTCACGACGCCGTCCGCAGCCACCGCGGTGGTCATCGTCGACGGCCGCGCACCGGCGGCCTCGGTCGCGCACATCGAGGAGAGTTCGGCGGAATCGAGCGAGGGCACCAGCGCGTGCAGCGCTTCCTGATATCCGCCGAGAAACGCGAGACCGGTGCTCGCACTGTCGAATCCAGCGATCGCCGCCCGGTCGACCGAACTCGCGAAATCATGGGACCGGGCGCGATGACGTGCCCATTCCGCCGCGAAATCAGCCGAAACGTCGTCGGCGGGTACGGCGGTGAGCAGAAAATCGAAGGCCGAAGAATACATAGCATTCACAGATGTGGAGCCTAGGGGAATCGAACCCCTAACCCCTGCCTTGCAAAGGCAGTGCTCTGCCAATTGAGCTAAGGCCCCTTACCGGTCGCTGACCGGTTGGCAACCCGAAAATCAGCGGGTGGTGACCTCGCGCCAAAGGTCTGCGTCGTCGCGCTTGCGGAATTTGTTGACACCGATGAGAACGGCGATCACAACACCGACCATGAGGACAATCTTCATGATTCCCACCCTACTGTGCTGTTCGGGAGTGGGCCTAGGAGGACTTGAACCTCCGACCTCTTCGTTATCAGCGAAGCGCTCTAACCGCCTGAGCTATAGGCCCGAACTCGTTTCGATCCGCTGCTCTACAGCAGTGAACCGCAACGAGAAACGAGGTTACCTTACCTGCCTCCAGATAACCAAAACGGCCGGTCAGACCCATTTTCGACGAGGGCTGACCGGCCGCGGTGAAACCGGACTTCTAGTCGGGATCGGCCAGGGTCACCTGGATGCCACCGACGAGATCACAGCACTGGTTGTAGATGAACACACCCACCGTGGCCAGGGCGGTGAACAGCACCACGTTGATCAGACCGATCACACCCGCATAGCCGAACACCGTGCCCGCATCGATCAGGCTCGACGAACTGCCCTCCTGGTTCAGCATCTCGCCCAGCGAGTTGTCCAGGTTGTCCCAGACCCCCATGCCGGCCAGCACGATGTAGAGCAGACCGACGGCCACCATCCACACGAAGAACAGCGCGACACTGATGACCAACGTGATCTTCAGGGTCGACCACGGATCGATCCGGCGGATCTGCACCGTGGCGCGCAACGGCTCACCCGACGCGGCGGCCGCGATGGCCACCGGTGCCGCGGGCGAGACCGTCGCCGCCGCGGCAGCCCGTGCGCTCGGCCCCATGTTGTGCTGGGGCTGCTGGGGCGCCATCGGCAGCCCGGGAGGCGCCATCGGCATCTCGGGTGCCGGGTGGCGCACGTCGGACAGGTCGGGCATGTCCTTGACCAGTTCCGGACGCGCGATCGAGCGGGTCGGCCCGTCGATGCCGACGGACTTCACCATCGCCGCTTCCTTGCGAGCCGCCTTGGCCGCCAGATCCGCGGTGGTGCGTGCGTTGGACGCGCCGCTGCCCTTGAGTCCGCCCGAGGAAGCCCCGGACGAGGGCCGCCCCTGACTCGGCGCCTCGCCGGGCCGGTACAGGTTCGACTGCGGTTCACGCTGCGGCAGCTGCGCCCATCCGTCCTGATAGGGCGAGGATTTGCTGCCCTTACCGTCGTGCGAATCGGTCCCGGCCGCACCGGATTCCGGCGCCGCGCCCTCGGCCGGACCGTCCTGGCGTGGGATCGGGCGCGGCGGGATCGGAGACGTGGCGATCCGTTCGGTGACGCCGTTGGTCTGGTTCCGATCGTCGTTCGACTGATTCGGTGTGGTCAATGGAATCCTCAGATCCGTTCGTTGCCGCCGCTATTTGGTGTGTTACTCCGAAGCCACGTCGCCGAGGAGCTGATCGGGATCGGGCTCGTCGGCGTTGCGCGCGATCGCTAGCAAGGTATCGCCATCCGCGAGGTTCATCAATCGCACGCCCTTGGTCTGGCGTCCGGCCTTACGAACTTGCTTCGCTGCGGTGCGGATGACGCCACCACTGGAGGTGATCGCGTACAGCTCGTCCTCGTCGTCGACGATGAGCGCACCCACCAGGCTGCCACGCTTCGGATCGTATTGGATTGTCAATACGCCTTTTCCGCCACGGCCCTGCGCGGTGTACTCCTCGATCGCGGTCCGCTTGGCATACCCGCCTGCGGTCGCGACCAGCAGATATGTGCCCAGACGCACGACATTCAGCGAAAGCAGCTCGTCGTCGGTGTTGAAGCGCATGCCCTGCACGCCGGAGGTGGCGCGCCCCATCGGACGCAGCGCCTCGTCGGTGGCCGAGAACCGGATGGACTGGCCGTGCGCCGAGACCAACAGCAGGTCATCGTCGGAAGAACACAGCACCGCGCCGACCAATTCGTCGTCATCGCGCAGGTTCACCGCGACGATGCCGCCGGAGCGGTTGGAGTCGAAATCGGTGAGTTTCGATTTCTTCACCAAGCCCGCGCGTGTCGCGAGCACCAGGTACGGCTGGTCCTCGTAGGTCTTGAGCTGGATGATCTGGGCGATCTTCTCGTCCGGCTGGAACGCGAGCAGGTTGGCCACGTGCTGGCCGCGCGCGGTCCGGTTGGCCTCGGGCAGCTCGTAGGCCTTGGCCCGGTAGACGCGACCCTTGTTGGTGAAGAACAGCAGCCAGTCGTGCGTGGACGAGACGAAGAAGTGCTTGACGATGTCGTCCTGCTTGAGGCCGGCGCCCATCACGCCCTTGCCGCCGCGCTTCTGCGAACGGTAGAGGTCGGTCTTGGTGCGCTTGGCGTAGCCGGTCTCGGTGATCGTCACGACCACGTCCTCGCGCGCGATCAGGTCCTCGTCGGCCACGTCACCGTCGGCGGCGATGATCCTGGTCCGGCGGTCGTCGCCGTACTTCTCGACGATCTCGGCCAGCTCGTCGCGCACGATCGCGCGCTGACGCTCGGGCTTGTCGAGAATGTCCTTGTAGTCGGCGATCTCGATCTCGATCTTGGCCAGATCGTCGATGATGCGCTGACGCTCCAGCGCCGACAGCCTGCGCAGCTGCATGTCGAGGATGGCGGTCGACTGGATCTCGTCGATGTCGAGCAGCTGCATCAGGCCGGTGCGCGCGGTGTCGGTGTTGGCCGCGCCGCGGATCAACGCGATGACCTGGTCGAGCATGTCGAGCGCCTTGACCAGACCGCGCAGGATGTGGGCCCGCTCCTCGGCCTTGCGCAGCAGGTAACGGGTGCGCCGGACGATGACCTCGAGCTCGTGATTGACGTAGTAGCGAATCATCTGGTCCAGGCGCAGCGTGCGCGGCACACCGTCGACGATCGAGAGCATGTTCGCGCCGAAGCTGGTCTGCAGCTGGGTGTGCTTGTAGAGGTTGTTCAGCACCACCTTCGCGACCGCGTCACGCTTGACGGTGACCACGATGCGCATACCGACACGGTCGGAGGACTCGTCGTGGATATCGGAGATACCCGCGATCTTCGCGTCCTTCACCTGCTCGGCGATGGAGTTGACGAAGTTGTCGGTGTTGACCTGGTACGGCAGTTCGGTGATGACGATCGTGGTGCGACCACGCGCGTCTTCCTCGATCTCCACCACACCGCGCATGCGGATGGACCCGCGACCGGTGGTGTAGGCGTCGTGGATGCCCTGGCCGCCGACGATCAGGCCGTGGGTCGGGAAGTCGGGGCCCTTGACCCGTTCCATGCAGGCGGCGAGGGTGGATTCCTCGTCGGCCTCGTAGTTCTCCAGCGCCCAGTAGATGGCCTCGGCCAACTCGTTGAGGTTGTGCGGCGGGATGTTGGTCGCCATGCCGACCGCGATGCCGTTGGAGCCGTTCATCAGCAGGGCGGGCACGCGCGCGGGCAGCACGGTCGGCTCCTGCGAGCGACCGTCGTAGTTCGGGACGAAATCGACCGTTTCCTGGTCGATGTCGCGCAGCATCTCCATCGCGAGCGGCGTCAGCCTGCACTCGGTGTAGCGCATGGCGGCGGCGCCGTCGTTGCCGCGGGAACCGAAGTTGCCCTGGCCGTCGACCATCGGGTAGCGCAGCGACCACGGCTGGGCCATGCGCACGAGGGTGTCGTAGATCGACGAGTCGCCGTGCGGGTGGTAGTTACCCATGGTCTCGGCGACCGGACGCGCGGACTTCACATAGCCGCGGTCGGGGCGATAGCCGTTGTCGTACATCGCGTAGAGCACGCGACGGTGCACCGGCTTGAGGCCGTCGCGCACGTCGGGCAGCGCGCGGCCCACGATCACGCTCATCGCGTAATCGATGTAGCTGTTCTGCATTTCGGTCTGGATGTCGACCGGTTCGGTCCGGTCGCCCGCACCGCCGGACGGTGGCAGCGTGGTCTCAGTCATCAAATCTCCTTCGAGGGGCCGATATGCGAGCGGGCGCGCCCGTCAGGCGCCGCGCCGCTTACACATCGAGGAAACGGACGTCCTTGGCATTGCGGGTGATGAAGCTGCGACGTGCCTCCACGTCCTCGCCCATCAGCACGGAGAACAGCTCGTCGGCCGCGGCCGCGTCGTCGAGCGTCACCTGACGAAGCACCCGAACCGCGGGGTCCATGGTGGTTTCCCACAGCTCCTTGGCGTTCATCTCGCCCAGACCCTTGTAGCGCTGGATCCCGTCGTCCTTGTTGATCTTCTTGCCCGCGGCCAGCCCGGCCTCGACCAGCGCGTCGCGCTCACGGTCGGAGTAGGCGAACTCGGGCTCCGAACGCATCCACTTGAGCTTGTACAGCGGCGGCTGGGCCAGATACACGTGACCGTGCTCGACCAGCGGACGCATGAAGCGGAACAGCAGCGTGAGCAGCAGCGTCGCGATGTGCTGACCGTCCACGTCGGCGTCGGCCATCAGGATGATCTTGTTGTAGCGCAGCTTGGCGATATCGAACTCGTCGTGAATGCCGGTGCCGAACGCGGTGATGATCGACTGGACCTCGTTGTTCTTGAGGACGCGGTCGATACGGGCCTTCTCGACGTTGATGATCTTGCCGCGCAGCGGCAGGATCGCCTGGTACATCGAGTCGCGACCGGACTTCGCCGAACCACCGGCGGAGTCGCCCTCGACGATGTAGATCTCGCACTTGCCCGGATCCTTGGACCGGCAGTCGGCCAGCTTGCCCGGCAGCCCGCCCAGGTCGGTCGCCGACTTGCGGCGCACCAGCTCACGCGCCTTGCGGGCGGCCATCCGGGCCTGCGCCGAGGACACCGCCTTCTGCACGATGGTCTTCGCGTCGGCCGGGTTGGCCTCGAACCAGTGCTGCAGGTGCTCGTTGCAGGCACGCTGCACGAACGACTTGACCTCGGTGTTGCCCAGCTTGGTCTTGGTCTGGCCCTCGAACTGCGGCTCGCCGACCTTGACGCTCACGATGGCGGCCAGGCCCTCGCGGATGTCGTCACCGGTGAGGTTGCCGTCCTTCTCCTTGAGAAGCTTCTTCTCCTTGGCGTACTTGTTGACCACCGTGGTGAGCGCCGCGCGGAAACCCTCTTCGTGGGTGCCGCCCTCATGGGTGTTGATCGTGTTGGCGAAGGTGTGGACCGACTCGGAATAACCCGAGTTCCACTGCATCGCGACCTCGAGCTCGTGGCCGGTGCCCTTGACCGTGTAGCCGACGACCGAGTTGTGGATGGCCGACTTGGTGCGGTTGATGTGGCGGACGAAGTCCACCAGGCCGCCCGGGTAGTGGTAGGTGCGGGTCTTCACCTTGTGCTCGACCGCTTCGGCGGCGGCCTCCTGAGCATCCTTGGGCGCCTCGGCGGTCTCGCTGACCACTTCGTCGGTCACGTCGCCGACGGCGACCCGCTCGTCGGTGAGCTTGATGGTGAGGCCCTTGTTCAGGAAGGCCATCTCCTGCAGGCGCCGCGCCACGGTCTCGAAGTTGTAGACCGTGGTCTCGAAGATGTCGGGATCGGCCCAGAATCGCACCGTGGTGCCGGTGGCCTTGGTCGGCTCGCCCTGCACCAGCTTGCCGGGCTTGGCGTCCTTGTAGGTCTGGTTCCAGTGATAACCGTCGACGTCGATCTCTACCTCGACCTTGGTCGAGAGCGCGTTCACCACCGAGATACCGACACCGTGCAGACCACCCGACACCGCGTAGGAGTCGGAGTCGAACTTGCCGCCTGCGTGCAGCTGGGTCATGACGACCTCGATCGTCGGCACACCCTGAGAGTGCATCCCGACCGGGATACCGCGACCGTCGTCGATCACCTCGACGCCGCCGTCGGCGAGCAAGGTCACCTCGACCTTGGTGGCGTGGCCGGCCATCGCCTCATCGACCGAGTTGTCCACAACCTCCCAGATGAGGTGGTGCAGACCGCGTTCACCGGTGGACCCGATGTACATGCCAGGGCGCTTGCGCACCGCCTCGAGGCCTTCGAGGACCGTGATGGAAGAGGCACCGTAGCCTGAATTGTTGCCCGATGCGTTGGAGTCGTTGGCAGCCACTTCTCGGTAGCTCTCCTTACTTGCTGATCCCTGGCGCAGCGACCTGGACAGCACGCGCACAGCTCTGCGAAGAGCCATCAGATATCACGGACTGCACAGCACGCGCCGAGGGTTCGCCGCTGGTTACGTCACCATCCTACTGGTAAGCCCAACTTACAGTGCACCTACGACACCCCTGACGTCCCGCGTAATGCGAGAAATCGGTCAACCGCGAGGCGGTTCCGCCTCCCCGGGCATTTTGCCGATCGTAGGCGCGAATAGAGTATGCGCCCGGGCCTGCGGTCAGCGGCGCGCGATTGTGGATCAGCGAACGCCGTTTCGACTCGTCCGAAAGTTATCCACAGGCTTTGTGCACATGTCCACAACTTCGGGTGTGAGAGCGGCGCGGGCGCAACGGATCTCGCTCCGGTCACCGCACGGCTACCCGTAGGTGTCGCGCGGACCACGGCCCTTGATGTGGCGATCACCCTTGCGCCAGCTCGGTGCGGCGGGGCCGGTGATCCGCAACGACGTCACCACGCCGTGGCCGACCGCGGCACTGATCTTGGCCAGGATCTGGCTCTGCAACATCCGCAGCTGAGTAGCCCACGCGGTGGACTCGGCGGCGATCTTGAGCACCCCGTTCTCCAGGGTCACCGGAGTGGCGTGGGAGGCGATGTCCTCACCGACGACGCGGGGCCAGCTACCGAACACCGTGCCCTCTGCTACCTTGCCTGACCAGCCACGACTCTTCGCAAGCGTGCCACTGAGCGCACCGAGGAGCTGGGGATCGCGAGCATCGGGACCCGAGCCCGACCACCCGCTGCGACGCCTGCCACCGGCGCGCAGCTTCCGTACCGGCGAGGCTCTACCCTGCCCGACGGACTTGCCGCTCGCCTTGGCCGCGGCACGGGCTTCCTCCAGCGCGCGGCGGGCCAGATCGATGCCGCGCAGCTCCGGTGCGGGTTCTTCCGGCACGGGTTTCCGCCTTCCGGTGTCGAGGGTGGCCGAGTGTGGATGGAGTCTACGCCGGGGGGCCGACCGGCTCGTCGAGCACCGATCTGGCATATGTCCAGCATGTTGCTGGTTTTCCACAGGGCCTGGGGATAACTATCGCGGACTGTGCATATCTTCGGTCGGTTCGGCGGAATCGGTGACGATCCGGGAGGTGCGCCGGTCCGCCTCGCCGATCGTTTGCACACGCAACGGTTCGGCGGCCAGTTCCGCCGGCACGTCCTCGGCCACCGCGGCCGTGATCAACACCTGTTCCGCGCCTGCCGCTACCTCGGCGAGCGCGGCGCGCCTGCGGCGGTCGAGTTCGGCGAACACATCGTCGAGCAGCAGCACCGGTTCGGAGCCCTCGCCGCGCAACAACTCGAACGAGGCCAGCCGCAGCGCCAGGGCGAACGACCAGGACTCCCCGTGACTGGCGAAGCCCTTCGCCGGCGCGCTGCCGAGCAGCAACTCCAGATCGTCGCGATGCGGGCCGACCAAACAGACTCCGCGATCGAGTTCCCGACTCCTGGCCGCGCCCAGCTCTCGCAGCATGATCTCGTGCAGCAGCTGTGTATCACCAGGTTCGGGCGCCCGGTCCGGGTCGAGAAGTTCCGGCGGCAGGTATCCGGAACGGTAAGCGATTGCCGCAGGACGTGATTCGGGCGCGATGGACCGATATGCCTGGGACAGATGGGGATACAGGTCATGGACCAGGCGCAACCGCTCGGCCAGCAGGACCGCCGCATGGTCGGCGAGGTGGCCGTCCCACACATCGAGGGTGCCCAGATCGGCACGCGAACGCGATTGTCGCCCCGCGGTTTTCAACAGCGCCGAGCGTTGCCGCAGCACCTTGTCGTAGTCCGCGCGCACGCCGGCGAGCCTGGGCAACCTGGCTGTGGACAACTCGTCGAGGAACCGGCGCCGCTCCCCCGGATCTCCTCGCACCAGCGCGAGATCCTCCGGCGCGAACAAGACGGTCTGCAGGATCCCCAGGATTTCGCGCGAGCGCCGCACCGGCGAGCGATTGATCTGGGCGCGGTTGGCGCTGCCTGCTTTGAGCTCCACATCCACCCGCAGTTCCCGGCCCGTGTTCACCACCGTGGCCCCGATCCTGGCCTGCGTGGCGCCCATCCGGATCAGCGGTGCGTCGGCGGAGACCCGGTGCGAACCGAGCGTCGCCAGATAGCCGACCGCTTCGAGCAGATTGGTCTTGCCGTTTCCGTTCGCCCCCAGCAGCACCGTGCGCCCTGGGGACAACTCGAGGTCGGCGTGCTCCCAGGAACGGAAATCACGGACCGACAGCTCACGTATGAACATGCGGGCTTACCGGCGCGGGCCGGCTCAGCCGGGCAGCCGGACCGGCATCAACAGGTAGATGTACTGGCTCTCCAGCGCCGCGAACGCGCCCGACTCGAGCACCTTGGGCTCCTCGTCGGAGGCGGGCAGCAGCACGGCGGGACGGCTGGGGGTGGTGAATCCGAAGGTGACCCGGTCGGTGTGCAACGCGGCCAGCCCCTCGGTCAGGTATCCGGGGTTGAACGCGATGGTGAGCGGTTCGCCGCGGAAGTCGGCTTCCAGCCATTCCTCGGCCCGGCCCGCGTCGTCCCCACCCGCCGACAGCAGCACGCCGTCTGTGGAGAACTCGAGCCGCACCTGGGCACCGCGCTCGGCCACCAGGGCGACGCGCTTGATCGCCTCCGACAGCACGGCGACGGGCAGGGTCGCGATGGAGGTGTGCTCCTTGGGGAGCAACTGGCGAAACTTGGGGAACTCCGCGTCGAGCAGGCGGGTCGTGGTGCGCCTGCCGCCGTTGACGATGCCGAGCAGGCCGTCGGCCCCGCCGCCGCTGCCCAGCGACAGCTGTACGGGCGCCTCGGCGGCACCGAGGGTCTTGGCGGCCTCGGACAGCGTGCGCGCGGGAATGAGCACCGCGGTCTCGATGTCGGCGCGGGTGGGCTGCCACTGCAGGTGGCGCACAGCGAGGCGGAAACGGTCGGTGGCGGCCAGCACCACGTCGTTGCCTTCGATCTCCACCCGGATACCGGTGAGCATCGGCAGCGTGTCGTCGCGGCCCGCGGCGACGGCGACCTGGCCGACAGCCTCGGCGAACACGTCGACGGTGACCTCACCTGTCTGCTGTGGCACCTCGGGCAGCTGTGGATAGTCCTCGACCGGCATGGTCGGCAGGGAGAACTTCGCGCTGCCACAGGCGATCAGCACGCGGGTGCCGTCGACGGAGACATCGACCGGCTTGTTCGACAGCGACTTGGTGATGTCGGCGAGCAGGCGACCCGAGACCAGTACCTGGCCGGGACCGGCGACCTCGGCCGCGACGCGCATCTGCGCGGAGACCTCGTAGTCGAACCCGGAGACAGTCAGGCCGTTCTCGTCGGCCACCAGCAGCACACCACCGAGAACAGGCACCGCAGGCCGGGACGGGAGACTGCGCGCCACCCAGGCCACCGATTCGGCGAAGTCCTCTCGGGCGACCCGAAACTTCATGCTCGCAAGCTCCATCGCCCGATTTGTCCTCTCCGAGTTTCGAATCCGTGTGCGGTGTGTGTCAGCGGAGTTGAGCTGCTGTGTCGGCCGCGCCATGAGTCTCGCACAACCAACCGACAACCAAACGGTACCCGTGTGATGCGTGAACTCCGCATCGACCCTCCCGGCCGTTTCCTCCCCATCGCTGCACCCCGCTCCTCCTTGCCTGCCTGTGAGTGAACGACCGCCCGACTCGAGCCTCCCCAACCGAGTTTCCACACACCCTGTTTTAAAAGAATTCTCTCTAGAAGGAGAACTGAAGTAGTAGTAGGCACTGTGGAATCTGTGGATTTCGGCCGAATCCGCAGGTCAGGGGGCCCGGTGGCATGTGGATGGCCTTGGGGTGACTCGAGGATGAATCGGCGGTGGCTGTGGAGCAGCGAAGTTGTCCCCATTCCATCCTCGAGTTGTCCTCGAGTTGTTCCACCGGATTCACCCAGTTGTTCACACGCCGGGCCTGCCTGGTGGTAACGGTGTGGATTCCTCGAGGACTCCACAGGGACTCCTCGAGGAATCCACAGGCCCGATTCGGCGATGTCGCAGGTCACCGCTAGTGCACAGGTGTTAGCGGAGCGTCCTGTGGATGATGTGGACAACTGCCTGTGCATGAACGCTGCACACCCTCGCCCAACACCCTGTGCACCGACCAGTGCACAAAGGTGTGGATTCCTCGAGGAATCCACAGGAATTCCTCGAGGAATCCACAGGGCAAAAAAGAACACCGCCCCAGGTCAGGGCGGTGTTCGGGGTTGGGGATGAAATCAGCGGGAACGCTG
>JACIXH010000018.1 GCA_014360565.1 Nocardia sp. | reverse complement strand
TCGAACTCGGCGGGCACCCCACTGCCATACGGCCGCACGAGCAGCACGACGCGCTCGTTGGGCGACTGATACTCCGGCCGATAGGGCCTGCGCGCGTCACCCTGCCCACCCGTCGGCGGCGGCAACACCGGCGGAGGATACATCGGCGCACCCCCTTGCGTATTGCCGGCAGCCGACTGCTGCCAACCGGGTTGTCCCTGGTCCGGGCGCCCACTACCCGGAGGGTAGGACTCACCGTTCCCCGGCACATACGGCTGACCGCCGCCAGGCGCATACGGCTGGCCATTGCCCGGCGAATACGACTGACCGTTGCCAGGCGCATACGACTGACCATTCCCGGGCGGATAGGGCTGAGCATGCCCAGGCGAATACTGGCCGCTCCCCGGCGAATACGGCTCACCGCTCTCCGGCGAACTCGACTGACCATTCCCAGGCGAATGCGGCTGACTGTTCCCGGGCGAATACGGCTGACCATGCCCCGGTGAATACGGCTGACCGATCCCCGGCGGATACGGCTGACCGATCCCGGAGGAGTACTGACCGCTCCCCGGCGAATATGGCTGACCATTCCCTGGCGAATTCGGCTGATTGTTCCCCGGTGTGTAGGGCTGACCGTTCCCCGGTGTGTAGGGCTGACCGTTCCCCGGTGTGTAGGGCTGACCGGCATCCGACGGGTACGGCGGGCCCGAGCCCGGCGGCTGGGTCACCCATGGCGGCAGCGGTGGCATGCCAGATCCACCGGGCGGAGTCGGCTGAACCGGCCAAGACGGGACCGTCGGCTCATTCGGCGGCGGATTCGTCGGCGACGGCGGGATAGGCGACGGTTGCGGGTAGCCCGGAGGCACAGGCATGCCCGGAGGAACCGGTAGCTGCGGCGGCACAGGCGGAACCGTGGGCGATGGCGGAACCGATGGCAGCGGCGGAACCGGCGGATCTGTCGGCACAGGTGGCACCGGCGGGACCGGCGGATCTGTCGGCACTGGCGGAATCGGGGGCACAGGTGGCACCGGCGGATCTGTCGGCACCGGCGGCACAGGTGGCACCGGCGGATCTGTCGGCACTGGCGGTACCGGGGGAACCGGCGGCGCGGGTGGGCGCGGAGGTTCGGGGACCGCGGGCGGGTCAGGCTGGTCCGGCGGACACGGCTGCTCCGGCGGAAGCGGGGGCCTCGGCGGAAGCGGGGGCCTTGGCGGAAGCGGGGGCCTTGGCGGTTCTTGGGGTTCCGGCGTCAATTCCAGCGGCGGAACCGGCCATTCGACAGCGTCGAACACCGGCACCTCGAGTTCTACCTCGTACTCGTGCGGCGGATGCGGAATGTGCGAGCGCAGGGCTGATCCCGGCAACTGCCGACGCGCACCGGGCCGATCTCCGTCCGCTGACGGCGGCGGCACGTCCGGCCCACCCGGATCGAATCCCTTGTCCGGATCGGCATCCGAGTCGTCGGATTCACCCCGATCGACATCTGCATCCGGGTCGACGGGCGGACGACGCGACCCGTCACCGGACTCCGCCACCTTCGGCGCGGACGAACCATCATCATCGCCCTCAGCCGCAGGACGACGCTCCAGAATACCGGGATCACCCGGATCGGTCACCGGTGGCACGGACGGATCATCACTGGCTACAACGACATCTTCGCCGCCACCCGGACGGCCGGTCGCGTTCGGATCACTCTCGCCGACATCAGCAGGCGGATCGCCAGCAGGCTGCGAACCCTCGTCGGACTCCAACCCCTTCTCCACGGACGAACCAGCACCATCGGCGTCGAGCTCGGACCCGGGACGGCGCCCGACGGGGACACCTGGGTCACCCGGATCGGTCACCGGCCGCCATACCGTCGGCACCGACAGCTCGTCCCCCGGCGCGCTGTGCTCGCCGTCTGACGTGCCGCCGGAATCGCCCGAAACCATCTCGCCGACAACAGTTGCCGGGCCGGCGTGCGGACGACTTCGCGACTCGTCACCACCGTCCTCGAACGTGTCGCCGCCATCGCCCTCAGCCGCGGGACGCTGCCCCTCGGGAATGCCGGGGTCACCCGGATCGGTCACCGGCCGCAGCACCGGCGGCACGGACAGCTCGTCGCCTGTCGCGGCAACGTCCTTGCTCTCGGCCGGTGGCTGCGGCTCGCCCGGATCGGTGTCGGGGCCGATGGGTGGAGTTCCGTTGCCGCCCTTCGCTTCCACATCGACAGGCCGCTCTGGATCTGCGGACTCGTCGACAGTCGCAAGCTCCGGCGCGGCGTCCCGACCGCCGGGTTCGGCCGTGGCCGCCAACGTGTCGACTTCAGCCTGGGCGTGTACGAGCTGGGCGGCCAGTGGCGCCATCGTGGCGATCGTCGTCGCGTCGGCGGGCGAGCACAGCAGGATCCGCAACTCGGCCATGGTGGCCAGGATCCGGTCGGTACCGAGCCGCGCCGGGTCCACCCACTGCCGCAGTTGGGCCGCGAGACGGGTGAGGTCGTCGGCGAGGCGGTCGCGTCTGCTCACCGCCTCGGCGTAGGACGCGGCCGGCGGCAGCTGCGCCGATGGTTCGGTGAGGCCGTCGGTCATCTCCATGTGCGCTCGCCCGAGCAGCAATGCGTGCAAGACCTTGGCCGGCTCGGTGGCGCTGTCGCCGTTGGTCTCGACATCGAGGAAGGCTTCGGCGATGGGCTCCCACAACCGCAGGCCTTTGGCGTTGAGGCTGTAACTGCCGAGCTGCCGCAGCCAGGTCTGGAATTCGGCGTTGACGATCGGGGAATGCTCGATGCCGTAGTGACGAACGAGCGCGGCCAGCGTCTGCCCGGGAGTGAACCAACCGAGCTCGGCGTCGAGCGCGTGCCCGAATTCGTGGACCGCGATCCGATAGACATCGGAGTGACCGGGCGATGTCACATGGCGAGACCGGCTGAGCGCACTGGGCGCGAGTTCACGCAGCACCGAAGGGGAGAAGACGATGGCGGAGCCGGCACCATCGAATCCGAGGCGGTATTTTGTCTGGCCCTCAGTGCCGTAAGAGAGACGGGGATCAATCCCGATGGACCGCAACCGCACAAAGGGGTACTTGGTCATCAGGTCGTCGATGGCGCGGGCGTATTCCCGCAACGCGTCCACACTCAGACCTGGCATGTCGAAGCCCCGGACTGCGACCCCGTGCCGCCGCCGCAGCCGGTCGGCGATCTCGCGGGGACCGAGATCGGAGAACTCGCCGAGGTGCGGTGGGGACGTCGGCCACTGCTGATCCGTCCGCATCCGGCCGGTGACGACGTCGACGAACTTCGTCCAGCCGGTACGCGGTGGCAATTCCTCGGTCACCGCTCCTGGCCGACCGTACAAGGAGGCTGCGACCTGCACCGAGGTGTCCCGGACGCCGTTCTCGTCTATGGTCACCTGCCGGTAGTACAGCTCGGTCCGGGACTGGAGGAAGTTCCTGACCTCGCCGGCGATGATCGTGTTGGGGTCGGTGAAGCGCCCGACCGCGACGATGGCGCCGCCGTCACCGATCACTCCGACGCCATCGCTGAGGATCGTGCCGTCCGCCGCTGCCAGCACGTCGCGCACGGCGGCTTCCTCGGCGCGCGAGCGGACCTGCGGATCAGCCGGGTCGGCGCCGGTCGCGATCAGATCGGCATAGGCGCGATCGAACGCGGCGAACTCGCTGTAGGTCCCGACCCCGCGATCCTGGACCCGCTGGGCGAGCTCATCGGCACTGCGCCCCTGCGGGTCGATGCCCATGCGCCGAGCCTGGTCGCCGACCCTGTCGAACGCCGACGCCTGCCGGCCGAGCTGCGCCAGTTCTCGTTGCGCCTGTGGCGAAGTCGGCACGTGATGGTTCTCGTCGCCGCGCACCCAGCGACCCTCGTGCGGCTCGGGAACCTCGGCGCCGTGCTGTTGGGTCCGCAGCCGTTCCGCGGCGATGTTCGCTCGTTCCGCGGCCCGCAGCGCGTTCATGGCTTCGCGCGCGATCCGAATCGGCTCGTCGACCTCAGGGTCGGCGCGAACGAGATTCTCCAGCCTGCCCAACTCGCGTTTCAGCACGGTGAGGTCGTCGACATCGCCCTCTAGGCTCAGCTCGCGTGCCGTGTCACGGGCCCGCGTGAGGAAATGCTCGTGCAGTCCCTCCGCCACGGCGATGCGCTGACCCACTGTCGGCGTCGGCCCGGCGGGCCGGGGTCGATGCGACTCCGGTCGCACCGCGCCATCACCGGCGTCGGGTTCGGTGCCGCGATCTTCGCTGCGGGCGGCGGGAAGCTCGCGCGATCCCTCGTCAGGCTGCGTTGCGTTGCTCCTCGGTTCGGCGGGCACGCCCGGAAGCCCGGGCGGAACCGGCGAAGGCCCAACGGGCGCGGGGCTCGGCGGATCGTCCGGATCCGGTCCATCGTTCGGTCCGCGGTCGATCGCGGGCAGGTCCGCACCACCGATCTCGGGATCGGTCACGAACGGTTCGTTGAACAGTGCGCGCAACCGGGCGATATCGGCGGCACGGCGGCGGATCTCGTCGCGGATCTGCTCGTGGACCTCGGAGAGTTTGTCCAGGGTGAGGCGCTCGTGTTTGTCGATGCGGCCGTCGCGGAACCAGTCGTAGACCTTCGCGACCTTCGCGTCGTCGGCGTCGGTGAGGTCGGCGCCGAGTAGGCGGGCGTGGTCGCGACTCGGGCCGGGGACGGCGTCCTCGGGCGCGGCAGGCCGCGGCGACCGGTCGCTGAGATCGTCGGCGCCCACTTCGCGCAGGAAGTCGAGGGCGTCGCGCGGATGGACCGGCGGGTCGTCGCCGATCGCGCGGGGGTCGGTGTCCGGCTTGTAGACCAGTCCCTCGGCGTAGGGGTCGATCTTCGCCAGTGCCCGCACATAATCGGCGAGCGGGCCGGCGAGGTCGCCACGATCGCCGCGCGCGGCCTGGTTCGACAGGGCCTCGGCCAGGGCGGCGGCGGCATCCAGCGACAGCCCACCGCGTGTCAACCCGAGATGCGGTGCGAGCGCGTCGCGCGCGGCATCGACGGCGGCCGGGTCGAGCGCGTGCAGCAGTTTCGCGTACTCGGTGAGGTCCTCGGCCCGCTGACGGTGCAGCGCCCCAGGGCTCGCGGGATCGGCGAGGTGATCGGCGACCAACTCGGGGCTGAGGTCGCCCGCGTCGACGCCGAACCGCAGCGCCAGCGCGCTCCGTGCGACGTGCAGCGCGTTGAAGTTGTCGATCGCGTCCACGCTGAGCGCGTGGTCGACCAGACCCTCCAGTTGCCTGGCCCGCACCTGATTGGCCCGATCCAGTTCGGCGAGCAGCTCGTTGAGCTGCTCGGGCGACAGGTTCGACGGGTCATCGATCCCGAGCCGCCGTGCCACTTCGGCGACCTCGGCGCGCACCTCCGCCAGTGAACGCGGCTCCGGGACAGCCTGATTCACCTCGTCGGCGACGGCGGGCAGGTTCTCCGGGGCGCCGTGCCGGGGCGGCGTCTCGACCATCCGCCACGGCCCGTCGCCGTCGCGCACCATGGTCGCGTCGACGGTGCGACCGTCCAGCTCGCCGCGCAGGTGACGCACCTGCGGCGCGTCGACTTCGCTGACCCGCACGCGCCCTTGGTCATCGACCCCGACGATCCTGACCTGGATGTCGACCTCACCCCGATTGAGCCGGTCGATGAAGTCGGCGTCGGCGTCGGCGAGCGCCCGCGCCAGCGCGGCTTCGTGTCCCGCCCCGGTGTCGACGATCGCGATCGTGCCGTGCTCGGGATCGAGAACGAGCCGGTCGCCGGCGTCGCTGTCGGTGAAATCGGCTATCCGCCGGGCGAATTCGTCGAGCACGCCGACGTTGGTGTCGAGCTGATCCCGCAGCTTCGCGATCTCGGCGTCGAGATTGTTGACCAGCGCCGCGAGATCGGCGGCGGCGAGAGTGGCCCAGGTGGACCGCTCGTCACGCAACCCCGCGCGGCGCAGGGCGTCGTCGAAGATCTTGCGCGCGTCCTCGGCGTGGATGGTCGGCGAGCCACCGTCGTCGCTCAGATCTGGCCAGAGGTCGACCCATTCGCCGCCGTTGTTCACCCCGCGCCAGTTCAGCATGTCGAAGCTGAACTTCTCGCCCCTCGCCGCGACGACTTCCTTGAGATAGGCGCCCAGCGGGTCCTTGCTGAAGAAATTGGCGGGCCGGAACGGGATGTCGGCGTGCTCGGCGTTGAAGAACCGCGCGGCCGATTCCAGCGCCTGGATCACCCCGTCGCGACGCAGCAGCCGGTACTCGGCTTCGGCGAGCGCGTCGCGCAGACCCTCGTCGCTGAAATCGGTGATCCGCATGCCGAGTTCGCCGGCCAGCGCGTCGAGCACGGTAGCGTCGGCGATCCGCTGGTTGACAGCGTCGACCACGTCCCGCAACCACGGCGGTAGTGGTTCGGCCGGTTCGGGAGCCCGCTCCGGTGCGGCGGGAAGTTGTTGCTGGTCAGCGGTTTCCGACGGTTCCGCCGACTGCCTGGCCGCGAGTTCCTCGGGCGTCAGGCTTTCCGGTTCGAGCAGGTGCTCGAGCCCGGCGTCGCGCAGGTCCTGTTCGACCCGGCGGCGCAGCTCCGGATCGGCGTCGGAAATCCACGGCTTGTACTCGGACCCATCAAGATTGCGCAGCGGCAGGAACTCACCCGCCTGATCGGCGATCCGCGAGGACAGGTGCTTGAGAATGGGCACCAGCTCACGCTTCTGCCACATGTCGACGAGCTCTTTGAGGACGCGCACCGGGTTGAACTTGACCTGCAACTGGTCGTACTCGCCGCCGGGCGCGTTGGGCGTCGAATCCTTCACCGCGGTCAGCGGTAGCCCGGCATTGTGGCCGACCATCGACAGACCCGCGCTGTCCAGGGTGGAGCCCGACGGGTACTTCGGGTTCTCGCCCAGGAACGGCCGGTCGAAGACCCGATCCCAGAGCCTGCGCAGCCAGTTCTTCTTCGGTGTCTCGACCGCCTTCTCGGCGGCCGGCGCCTGCGGCGTCGGCTCGGGGCGTGCCACGGGTTCCAGACGCCAGGCGTCGGGCCCGTCCTCGACTCGCCGCACCAGTGTCCGGTCCCCCTCGATGTCGACGGAGAGCATCCGGTCGTCGAGCTCGGTGCGTGCCAGTCGGTCCAGATGCGCGAGGTCGGCGGCATCGCGCGACACCGAGCCACGCAACCGGGTGATGTCGTCGGCCGCGCGGACCAGACCCGGATCGGCAGGCAGACCCAGCCGGGCCGCCCACCGCCGCGCGACGGCCTCGCGCACCGCCCGCTGCTGCGGATCGGTGGCGGCCTGCGCGTGCCGCACCGCCGAGGCGAACGCCTCGACCGCACCCGCCCGCAACAACTGCCGGTAGCGCGCCCCGTCGAGCGAACCCGGCTCGGTCAGGTCGACGCCGAACCTGGCGGCGAGCCGGTCGAGCGCCTGCTGCGCGGGTTCCATCCGTGGCCCACCCGGTTGCGCGCCGTCGTCTGGCGGCAGCACCGCGGACGGGCGCAGCGGCTGTGCCTGCGTGGCAGGTTCCGGCTCGGCGCCGAGACCGGGACGCGAGCTGTCGGCGAGCCCGGCCCGGCGCAGGTCCTCGGCGATCTCGGCGCGTACTTCGGGATCACCTTCGACCCGCCAGTGTTCGAGCCCGTCTTGCAGCTGATCGAGATCGAGCGGGCCGTAGTCATCGGGGTAGCGCATCGGCGCGCCGAGTTCGGTGTCGGGATCCAGTGCGCTGTCGAGGAAGCCGCGGGCTCGCGCCATGTCGGCGATCTCGGCCAGCGCGCCGAGCGGGTCGCGCTGACCGGTCAGGGCTTCCCCCAGACCGAGCGCGTCGGCGAGCCTACGCACCTGCTCGGTCTGCTGCGGGGTCAACGGCGGCGCGTCGGCATGGGACGAGGGCGGCAGATCGCTGAGATCCCGAAGGAATCGGCGCGCGTCGTCGAGGAGATCGCCGCGCTGCTGGTCGCGAGCCGGCGAGTCGGCGGGCGAGTCGCTGTCCGGACGGCCCAGGTCGGCGTCGCCGGGCACCGCGAGCTCGGCGGGTGGTTTCGGTAGACCGCTGTCCAGCGGCGACGAACTCTTCGACGGCTCTTCGGGTTCCGGAGTCAGCGCGGTCGGCGGATGCGCCGGCGGCTTCGAGGGCGGGCCACCGGGCGCGGGACTGGGCGCGGGCGGATCGCCGGATTCGTCGTCACCACGCGGTCGGTCGTCGCCATCGCGCGATCCCTCGGCGTCAGGCAGCGAGCTCGCCTGGTCATCGCCGTTCGCCGTGGAATCGGGGGCGGCAGGCGGGCGCGGCACCCCCGCCTCCGCGTCAGCGGTACCGGGCGCGCCGTTCTCCGGCCGGTTCGCGTCGGCGGGCGGAGTTCGGTTGTCCCCGCGCACTTCTGGACCACCGGGCAACCCCGGACGCACAGGCGCATCCGGACCGGAGGCCGGCAGACCAGGTGTGCCGGATAGCGACGGCGCGGACGGCCCGTCGAGGGCGGGAGTGTCCGCACCACCGAGCTCCGGGTCGGTGACGAACGGTTCGTTGAGCAATTCCCGCAGCCCGGCGATATCGGCGGCCCGCTGCCGGATCTCGTTGCGAATCTCCTCGTGCACCTGCGCGAGTTGTTCGAGGGTGAGCCGTTCGTGCTTGTCGATGCGGCCGTCGCGGAACCACTGGTAGACCTGAGCGACCCGCGCGTCGTCGGCATCGGTCAGATCGACGCCGAGCAGGCGGGCGTGGTCGCGGCTCGGACCCGCGACGGCGTCCTCGGGTGCGGGCGGCAGCGGCGAGCGGTTACTGAGGTCGTCGGCGCCCACTTCGCGCAGGAAGTCGATGGCGTCGCCATCGTGCACCGGCGGGTCGTCCCCGATGGCGCGCGGATCGGCCTGCGCGTTGTAAACCAGGTTCTCGGCATACGGGTCGACCTCGGCGAGCGCGCGCACATAGTCCGCGAGCGGCCCGGTGAGATCGTCGAGCTCACCACGAGCGGCCCGGTTGGACAGGGCCTCGGCGAGCGCGGCCGCGTCCAGCGGCAGCCCGCCGCGCGGCAGCCCGAGATGGGGAGCGAGCGCGGCGCGGGCGGCATCGACGGCGGCCGGGTCGAGCGCGCGCAGCAGCTCCGCGTACTCGGTGAGGTTCTTCGACCGCTGACGATGCAACTCCACCCGGGTCGTGGGATCGGCGAGCCCGCGGGCGACCACCTCGGGCGTGAGCGCCTGCGGGGTGACCCCGAACCGCAACGCCAGCGCACTGCGCACATTGTGCAGCGCGTTGAAGTTGTCGATCGCGTCGGCGCTGCGCGCGTAGTCGACCAGGCCCTCGACCTGCCTGGCCCGCGCCTGATTGGCACGTTCCTGCTCGGCGAGCAGCCTGTGAAGCTGATCGGCGGACAGGTTCGACGGATCGACGATGCCGAGCCGCCCCGCCACCTCGGCGATGTCGGCACGCACCTGGGCCTGCGAACGCGGTTGCGGGACAGCCCGATTCGCGTCGTCGGCCACGGCGGGCACATTCGCGCCGGACTCGGACGCCTCGGCAGGCAGCTCGACCATTCGCCATGGCTCACCGCCGTCGCGCACCATCGTCGCGTCCACCGTGTTTCCACCGACCTCGGTGCGCAGGTGCCGCACCTCGGGTGCGGTGACCTCGAGCAGATGCACGCGGCCGTTCGCGTCGACCCCGACCACTCGGATCTCGATGTCGACCTCGCCGCGGTTGAGGCGGTCGATGAAGTCCGCATCTGCCTCGGCGAGTGCGCGGGCCAGGGCAGCCTCGTGCCCGGCGCCCGTGTCGACGATCGCGATCGTGCCGTTCTCGGTGTCGACAACCAGCCGATCGCCGGAATCGCTGTCGTTGAAATCGGCTATCCGACGGGCGAATTCGTCCAGCACCCCGACATTGCCGTCGAGCTGATCCCGCAGCTTCGCGATCTCGGCATCGAGGTTGGTGACCAGCGCCTCGAGATCGGCGCCCGCGAGGTGCGCCCAGGTGGACCGCTCGTCACGCAGCCCGGCGCGGCGCAGGGCGTCGTCGAAGATCCTGCGCGCGTCCTCGGCGAGAACGGTCGGGTCGTTGCCGTCGTCGGAGAGGTCCGTCCAGAGGGTGGGCAGCTCGCCGCCGTTGTTCACTCCGCGCCAGTTCAGCATCTGGAAGCTGAACTCGTCGCCCTTGGCCGCGACGACTTCCTTGAGATAGGCGCCCAGCGGGTCGTTGCTGTGGAAGTTGGCGGGCCGGAACGGGATCTGCGCGTGTTCGGCGTTGAAGAACCGCGCGGCCGCTTCCAGCGCCTGGATCACTCCGTCGCGACGCAACAGCCGGTACTCGGCCTCGGCGATCGCCTTGCGCAGCCCGTCCTCGCTGTAATCGGTGAGCCGCACCCCGAGTTCGTGGGCCAGCGCCTCGAGCACGGCAGCATCGCAGATGCGTCCGTTGACCGCGTCGACCACCTCCCGCAGCCACGGCGGTAGCGGCTCGTCGACCGGAAGTACTTCCTCGCCCTTGCTCGAAATTTGCACCGGCTCATCGGATTCCGGGAGCTGCCGCGACTCCGCCGCAGCCAGTTCCGCAGGCGTCATGCTCTCGGGTTCGAGCAGATGTTCCAGCCCCGCGGCACGCAGGTCCTGTTCGATCTGACGGCGTAGTTCTGGATCGGCGTCGGAGATCCACGGCTTGTACTCGGTGCCGTCGAGGTTGCGCAGCGGCAGGAACTCGCCCGCCTGATCGGCGATGCGCGAGGACAGGTGCTTGAGAATCGGCACCAGCTCGCGCTTCTGCCACATGAGCACACCCTCTTTGAGGATGCGTGCCGGGTTGAACTTGATCTGCAGCTGGTCGTACTCGCCGCCGGGGGCGTTGGGCGTGGAATCCTTCACCGCGGTCAGCGGCAGCCCAGCGCCGTGGCCGAGCACCGACTGACCGGCGCCATCGATACTCGATCCCGACGGATACTTCGGGTTCTCGCCGTAGTGGCCACGGTTGACGAGCCGGTCCACGAGCCTGCGCAGCCAGTTCTTCTTCGGCGCCACCTCGACGGCCTTGGCCGCGGTGGGCCCGAAGGGTTTCGGTTCGATACGCGCGAGGGGTTCCAGATGCCAGGCGCCGGGCCCGTCGGCCACCAGCCGCACCAGCATTTTCTCGCCCTCGACGTCCATCGACAGCACGCGATCGTCGAGCTCGGTGCGCACCATCTGATACAGATGCGCCATATCTGTGGCATCGGCCGTCACCCCCGCCCGCAACCGGTTGATGTCGTCGGCGGCACGGACGAGACCGGGGTCGGCAGGCAGTCCGAGCCGGGCTGCCCAGCGCCGCGCGATGGCCTCGCGCAGCGCCCGCTGCTGCGGATCGGTGGCGGCCTCGGCATGCCGGACCGCGGCGGCGAACGCCTCGACCGCACCCGCCCGCATCAACTGCCGGTACCGCGCGGCATCGAGGGACCCCGCATCGGTGAGATCCACCCCGAACCTGGCCGCAAGGCGATCCATCGCCTGCTGCGCCGGCTCGATCCGCGGGCTGCCGGGCTGTCGCACACCGTCTTCCGGCGGCAGTATCGAGGACGGCTGCAACGGCGTGGCCTGCGGGTTCGGCTCCGGTTCTGTGCCGAGCGAGGGCCGTGCGTCATCGTCGAGTCCGGCCAGCCGCAGGTCCTCGGCCATCTCGGCGCGCGCCTGTGGATCGCCCTCGACCCGCCAGTGGTCAAGGCCGTCCTGCAGCTCGTCGACATCGAGCGGTTCGTAGTCGTCCGGATACCGCATGGGCTTGCCGAGTTCGGCGTCGGGATCCAGTGCGCTGTCGAGGAATCCGCGGGCCCGCGCCATATCCGCGATCTCGGCGAGCGCCCCGAGCGGATCACGCTGACCGGTGAGCGCATCGCCGAGACCGAGTGCTTCGGCGAGCCTGCGCACCTGGTCGGCCTGCGCCGGGGTCAGCGGCGGCGCGTCGGCATGGGCCGAGGGCGGCAGATCGCTCAGTTCCTGCAAGAACTGGTGGACGTCGTTGAGGAAATCCCTGCGTTGGTACGCGCGTTCGGGTGTGCCGTCGGCATCGACTCCGTCGGCGACCGGGTGATCCAGCGCGGCGTCGCCGGGTACGGCCGGCTCGGCAGGCGTGCTGGGCATGCCGGAGTCGAGCGGCGACGAATTCTTCGACGGCTCTTCGGGTTCCGGGCTCGATGTCGTCGGCGGCCGCGACGGCGGCTTGGACGGCGGGCCGCCGGGCGCGGTGCTCGCCGCGGGCGGGTCGCCCGGGTCGTCGCCGTTGTTTCGCGAATCGTCGTTGTCTGCCGGGCCCTGGTCGCGAGAACCGTCCTCGCCGCCGAAATCTTGCGCCCCGGCGACACCGTCGCCGTTGCCGCTGCCCTGTCGTTCGACCGCCGCGGCGAACCTGGATGCCATTTCCGCACGGGCGGCATCGAATTCCTGCTGCGCGCGCAGGTACGACTCCAGCGCCTGCGCATCGGCCAGCGCTTCGGCGTCGAGATCCTCCTCGCGCACCTGCGCGGCCTCGGCCATCTCGGCCCGCAGCGCGTCGAACTTCTGCTGCGCGGCGAGGAACGACTCGAGCGCGGCCAGGTCGGCCGCGCGCACGGCGAAGTCGGCCTCGGGTTCTTCGCCCCGCTGCGCGGCGGCCTGCGCGTCCTGGCCTGCCAATTCCTCGAAACGCGCCGCGATCTCGGCCTGCGCGGCCTCGAATTCGCGCTGTGTTCGCAGGTAGGACTGCAAGGCCGCGAGGTCGGCGTCGACACCGTCGAGGGCCTTCAGCTCGTCGTCGAGCGCCGCGTCGGCACGCTCGGCACGGCGCTCGTCGGCGTGGTCGTGCAGCCTGTTCTGCCGTTCGACGGCGTCGTCGATCATCGCCGGCGGATCGACCGGCTCGCCCGGTCCGACCAGATCATCCAGCGAGGCGATCGGTTCGGCCAGTTCGTCGGCGACCTCGTCCAGCTTGCGCATGGTCTGGTCGAGCTTGGCATCGGCGCGATCGTCGAGTTCGCGCGCCGCCCCGGCATCGGGTCGGCTCGAATCCGGTCGCGGACCGCCGTTCGGCTCGACGCCATCCGGCCCGGCGGGCAACCCGCGCCGTCCCTCGGACAGCTCGTCGGGCCGCGGGCCCCGGTGTTCCCTGGCCGGAGAGCTTTCAGCGGGCGGCAGGTCCGCCGTCGGCCGGTAGAACTCGTCGGTCAGCGCCTTCAGCTGCTCGAGCTGCTCGGTCCTGAGCCGGATCTCCTCGCGAACGGCCGCGATCTCGGCGGCCAGCTTCTCCGGGCTCAGGCCCTCGTGCTTCTCGATCTTGCCGTCGCGGTAGGCCTCGTAGATCTCGACGAATTTCGCGTCGGTGGCGGTGGACACATCCACTCCGACCAAGCGCGCCCAGTTCCGATTCGGCTGCGGCCGTGGTTCGTCCGGGCCGACCGGCTCGTCCGAACCATAGGAGCGGGCGAGGTTGTCGGCGACCTGAGCGGCGAAATCGACCGGATTCGCGCCGGGCTCGGCGCCGGCTACCGCATCGCGCAGGCCGTGGATCGCGTCGTGGTCGTAGATGTGCGGGTCGCCGGTGGTGCGCGGATCGGCCGCTCTGGTACCCGCGGGGTGATCGGTGTACGGGTCGATCCGCAGCAGCGCGTCAGCGTAGGCGGCCAGCGCCCCCCGCGCATGATCGCCTGCGCCCAGCCGATGCAACCGCGTGACGAGCTTGCGCAGCTTGGCCGGGTCGATTCCCGTGTCGGCCGGTCCGACCTTCGACCGGCCGGTGCGTGGGTCGGTCTTGCTGACCTTCGGCCGCAACGCCTCCGGATTCCCTGGGCTCAGTGCCTGGATCAACGCTTCCTGCGCCGCCTTGACCGCGGCCTCGCTGACGTTGTGCAACTGCTGGGAATAGCCGGCGGTCTTGCTCGGGTCGCGCTGCTGCCCGTCGAGCAGGTCCTCGAACTGCTGCTGGCGAGTACCGCGCCGCTGCTTCGGGTCGGCCAGGGCCTCGGCGATTCGCCTCGGCGTGAGCTCGCCCTCCGGGATACCGAGCCGCGTCGCCAGCTGACTGCGCGCGTCACCGACCAGGTGGAAGGTCTCGATATCGGCCATCGTGCGGGCGTAGTCGGACAGCGCCTCGGCCTGCCCGGCGCGCACCGCGTTGTCCAGGTGCAGCGAACGGATGGTGGCGTCGATGTTGTCCGGGTGCAGCGCGGCCGGCCCGAGCTCGAGTTGCCGTGCCAGATCGACGATTTCGCGCACCATGTCGGCGCGGTCGCGCGGGGCGGGCGGCGGCTCGGGCATCGCCTGGACCGGCCGCCACCGGCCGTCCTCGCCGCGCATCATCGTCACCTGCAATTCGGCGCCGTCCACGGTGCGCCGAATGTGGTGCACCTGCGGCGTCGCCACCGGATCGAGGAACTGCCTGCCCGCGCCGTCGGCGTGCACGGCCCGGAAGTCCGGCCGCAGCGCCCCGTTGTCGATGTCGATCGCCAGCTGCGGGTTGTCGCGCAACGCGCGAGCCAGCGCCTGCGCGCGGTCGAGCGCACCGTCGACGACCAGCAATCGGTCCGGCCCGCCGTCCGCGTCCGGCACCCGCGCGACCTGATCGCCGTAGGACTTGCCGACCGGTTCGGCACCCTCGCCCTGCAGGATCGGCTGCGCGGCGGCGATGAAGTCGGCCAGGTCCTGCGCCCGCTGCCGCGCCGCGTCGCGCAGCTCGTTGAGCGTCGAATCCATCCGCTCGCCCGAGAGATCGCTGAGGTCACGGCCGAACATCGCTGCCCAGCCGGACAATTCGTCACGCAGCTGGTCGCGGCGCAGCGCATGTTCGAAGAACTCCCGCGCCCGCGCCTCGTCGCGGCCCGGCTCCCGATCGTCGGAGAAGCTGGCCCATTCGGGCAGCCGGTCCGCGCCGTTGCCGACCCGGTCGTAGTCGCGCAGCGAGGCGACGCCCTCGAAGGCGACGATCAAATCGCGCAGGAACCTGCCAAGCGGGTCGTTGTCGAGGAAGCTGACCTCCCGCGAGAACGGCACCGGGCGTGGGGCACTGGTGTCACCCCAGTGGTTTCGCTGCGGCTCGGGGACGCCCAGTTCGTCGTCGAAGTCTTCGTAGTCGGCGCGCGGTTCGTCCGAGTCGATCGGCCGCCGTAGGCCGGGTTCGGGCAGCGTGCGGCCGTCGGGCGCCTGCGCCGGGTCGGCGGGGTGATCCGCACGCCGGTACGGGCGGGTCTGCTCTTCCTCGGCTCGCCGCGCCGCGTCCGCCAGGCCCTCGATCGCGCCGATCTCGCGCAGCAACCGATGGCTCTGGCGGTCGATCGCCCGGCGTATCTCCGCCGCTCCGTCACCACGGAGATGAATACCGAGACGGTCCGCCATCTCGGTCAGCGTCTCGCCCTCGGGCGGGGGCCCCGGCTGCTCCGGCCGCGGATCGGCGGGCTGGATCGGTGCGTCCTCCATGGCCCGCGCCGTGTCGGTGTCGATGAGACCGTTCAATTCCAGATCGTCGATCAGATCCTGGCGCAGCTGCGGATCGCGAGCATTGCCGAACAGCTCCCGCAAGATGTCGCGGACCTCGTCGGCGTCCATCCGGTTGGCCTGCAGCTCGCTGATCACGGTGTCGCGCACCGCGTTCGGGTCGGCGTCGGAGATCCACGGCCGGTACTCGGTGCCGTCCGGGAAATACACCGGGTGGTAGTCGCCCGCCGAATCCGCCTGCCGCCCCAGCACCCCGCCGATGATCGGGATGTGCTCACGGTTGTGGTACCAGGTGAGACCTTCGCGTCCGATCCGCGCCACATTCAGCGCGGGATCGCCGGGCCCCGGCGGCGGCGCACCCAGCGTCGGGCCGTCCACCGGCGCCGGTGCGGGCTGTGCCGGTGCCGGATCGGAGATCAGCTGCGCACCACCGGTCACCCCGTCTCGGATCGCGGTCTGGCCACGATGATCGAGGTTGGATCCGGAGGGGTACTTCAGATTGAGCCCTTGGTACCCGGCGTTGAGACCATCGACCAGCTTCCGCAGAACATTCCGATTGTCGCTTTCGGGGATTCTCGCGTCATTGCGCGCGGGCACCGGCTGCGTGGCCTCGTCGCCGTCGTTGCGCGCGACCACCCACTGCCCATCGGCCAGCTGGATGTGCAGCGCGACCACTTCCCCGTTGTCCCCGAGCTCGATCCGCACTTCGCGTTGCGGTGTTTCGGGCTCTGGATCGGCGAAGTCTGGTTTGCGGTGGTTGTTTTCGCCGTCGTCGTCACCCATGAAGTCGGCATCGCTCGAATCGTCGACGCGCGGTGCGCCTTCCCAGGTGACCAATCGTGGTTTGCGAGGCGTGCCGTCGGGGTTCGTCCGCCCTTCGAGGTCAGCGCGCCGTTCATACTTGCCGTCCTGTACCCCTGCGCCGTCCACGTGGTCGGTGTTGAAGCCTTCTGCGCTCTCCGTACCGGCCACCACCCTCGTGCAGTTCGCACAGCACGGCGCGCCCTTACCGGTTTCTATGTTCTTCGGAGCGTGCACCAGCGAGCCCATCGCCGCGCGATCGGTGGGCTCACCCTGACTGTCGCGGTAATGGAGCGCAGCGTTTGTCGTGCGCACTTCCGCATGGCGTAGCGGTTCATCGCCGTGCGGGAAAGCGCCCTGTTCGCGCTTGCCTGCCCTAAGGTCATCGAGGCCCTGACCGGTGGCTTCGAGATTCTCCTTCAGCCTTGTGTGCAGCGCGTCCACAGAGAGCGCGGAGTCCTTGGTTCCGTTCGCCGCTTCGTACACCATGCCGTTGACCCGATCGATGGTGATGGCGATGACCGGTCCGACCGGGTCCTTGCGCTGTTCGGCTCTGGTGAGTTCCGCTTTCGCCGTTTCTTGCCGCGCGTTCAATTCCTCGAGCTGCGTCTGGATCGATTCGAGCCGGTTGCGCAGGGAAGTCTCTTGCTCCGGCGTCGCCGCTCTGATCTGGCGCTTGATCTCCTTGCGTTCGTTCTGCAGCTCCGTCCTGAGTTCCTTGAGAGCCTTCAGCTCAGCGCGGGCCTTGTCGACCTCGGCGGGTTTGGATTCCTTGAAATTGTCGACGACTTCCTGGTAGGCAGGCATCCGCTCATGCGCGATTCTGGCCGCCAGGTCGTCGACATATTCGCCGTCGACCTTGACGATGTTCCCGTCAGCGTCCTTGACGATGTCGCCCGTGAGCCGGCCGAGCAGGTGAGCGTCGGCAGCGGGTCGATCGTCGGATCCCGCAACGGCCTCGATCTTCGAAATCGCCGGTCGTGTGTCGCCCACACTGTCGTGTGGTGGTTGCGTCGCCGCCTCCGGCAGATCGGACTCGTCCGACGGCGGATCTGCGACGTCGTCATCGTCGCTCATGAAATCGATCGTGTCGTCATCCGCGCTGCGGTCCAGCGAGTTCGGATCGGTGCCGAACGGCAACGGCACGTCGGCGAGCACATCGACGCCGTCGCGCTGGAGCAGCAGTTCGGTGACGGTTACCGTGCCGTCGGCCGCGGTGTGCACCAGCCGGTACTCCACCTGCAGGGTGCCGTCGTCCATCGCCGAACGCAGGTCTGCGACGGCGTCGGTGAGCGCGCGCCCCTCGGGGCTGTCGGGGTCGATGCCCCGCGCCGCCATCTGCTCGGGCGTCTCGTTGAGAATTTGCGCGAGATTTCGGTCCATGTCCAGGGTGCGTCGCAGGTATTCCGGCGAACCCTGTTCCGCCTGTGCGATTTTGGAGCCGCCGAGCACCGAGCCGACGCCCTTGGCTTCCACGACGACGAGCGTCGGCGCGGAATCCGCGTCCGCGCGCGGCACATAGGCCGCGATATCAACGACCCCGGCGCCGTCGAAAGCCCCTTCGAACGGTGTCAGCAGCACAGCGCGTGGCCTGGCGTCCGGGTCCAGTGCGAAGTCGATCCCGGCCACCTCGCCGAGGGTCTTGGACACCTCGATCATCTCGCGACCGAGGTCGTTGTAGTCGGTGGCGGTGTCTTCCAGGTCGCCGAGCAGCTCGAGCCTGCTGGTCCGTTCGTCCGGGCTCAGCGAGGCGTCGGAGCGGATTCCCTGCCGCAGGTTCTCGATCGCCTCGGAAAGGCGCTTGGGCGCGAGTTCTTTCGCTTGCTTGATCTCGAACTCGGCCATGAGCTTCTTGAGCTCACCGCGGACGCCATCACGTTCTGTCTGCAGTTCGAGGCGTCGTTCGGACGCGGCTTCCAGCTCAGCGGCGCGGTCGGAGTCCTTGATCTCATGCGAATCCGAGTCACCCTTCATCGCGTCGTACAGGTAGTCGGCGCTGCTCAGGTGATCGGTGACGAACGCTCCGCCGGGCCCGTGCAGGCCGAACTTGACATCGCGCTTGGTGCCCGCGGGATCGTCGACGTGGTGCCAGGTCCCATCCGGATCCCGATAGCTGTCCAGCCGATCACCGGGCCGGCGCAACAACCCGTCGTCCCCACGAACCATCCCCGGCGGGACCGAATCATCGGATCCACGATCCGGACCGGCGACATCGTCGTCGTCGCCCATGAAGTCGGTCTCGGGGTATTCGGGCGAGACCAACCGAGGTTCGATGGGATTGCCGTCGCGCGCAGCCTGTTCGAGATCGGCATGACGCAGCGGATCGACCCGGGGCGCGCCTTCGTCGATGATGTGGCCCGCGGTGCTCTCGGTGCCCTGCACCACTCGGGTGCAGTTGGCGCAGCAGGGCATTTCGCCACGGCCGGGTGCATACGGCGAGTTGAGGACGGAGGCCAGGCCGTCGAAGTCGGTCGGCAGCTGGTTGCCGGGGGCACGTTCCTGGTTGAGCAGTTCCCGGTCGTGCAGGGCGGCGTTGGTGCCGCGCACCTCGGCGTGGCCGAGCGGGTTGTCCGCGTGCGGGAAATGGGCTCCGCCACCGTTGTGGTAGACGTCTTCGGGGTCCTGATAGCGGGCCACGTTGCCATCGCGCAACGTCGGGTGCAGCTCGGACGGGTGGATCCGATGGTCGGCGGGGCCGTTGGCGGCTTCGTACACGCGACCGGTCAGCCGGTCGATGGTGATGGACGTGACATGGCCCCGCTGGGCCACCGACAGCCGCTCGGCTTCGGCCTTCGCCAGGCGCTTCGCGGGCGAATTTCCTGCCGCGGCTTCTGCCTTGTCAGCGTCGATGAAGTTGTCGAGGGCGGCCTTGGCCGCTGCGGATTCCGCCTTGGCCGTCGCGACGTCGGCCTGCGCACGGCGTACCTGTTCCTCGCCGTCCCCGGCACCGAGTTTGCGTGCGTTCTCGGCGTCCTTGAGCGCGATGATCGCGTCGCGAACCGCCCGGCCGGTTGCCGCCTTCTGGACTTCCAGTGCCGTCTGCTGCGCCTTGTGCTGCTCGTTCTCGGCCACCAGGGCCGCGTCCGACTTGGACGCGTCGACGTAGGCCTGGCCACGTTCAGCGCTGAGCCGGTGGGAGAACTCGTCGATCGGTTCCCCGCCCACATGGGTGATCCGGGGCGGATCGCCCGCGGTCTGCACCAGCGGGTCGTTCGGATCCAGCACACCGAGCAGGTGCGCGTCGACACCGGGCGTTCGGCTGAACGGCGCGTTGTCCGTCCCGGCCCCGGGTTCGAGGAACGACATCGCGGCCGGGCGGGTCGGTGGGTCCTGGTCGCTCATGAAATCGACCAGTTCGCGATCCAGTGGTGGACCGTCGCCGTCGAGTGGGTCGCGAGCATCCGAGGAATCGGATTCTGTCCTGGGCGAAGAAGTTTCGCCTGGCGTGATGGCCGACTCCGGGCTGAACGTCCGCCACTTGCCGCCGCGATCGACTGTCGCTTCCGATCCGGGTTCGCGCCGCACACCGACCCGGTCGGTCGGCGCGGTGACTTCGACGCCGAGCTGGTCGGCGATGTACTGCGCCCAACCCTTGCTGTTGCCCGCGTGACAGGAGACCAACCGAATAGGCGTTCCTGGAACGTAATTCGGGTTGCTACGGATCGCATCGACGATGTCGCGCGGGTTGACCGGGTCCCCATTGCTCGGGATCACCGAACCGTCACGGCGCCCGTGCACGACCACGTCGTGTGAGCCCTCATTGCGGACGTTCTCGCTCACTCGGCGGGTGCGGGCGTCCTCGCCGATGGCTGTGCCGGTCGGATGGTGCACGACCCCTTGACCATTGGGCAGCCGGGCGTCATAGACCGGGGCGCTGTCGCCGTCGGGCCGCGGCTGCCTGCGATCATCGCCGGCATCGGTGCGCGGCGATGCGGTGTCGTCGGCGCCGACGATCGGCACCACCGGCGCAATATCGGCCAGCGGATCGGCTTCGGATCTGACTTCGGAGTCTCGCGAGCGGGCCGGTTCGGCAGTGACCTCGGACTCGCCGGAGCGCACCGGCGGCGCCTCGCCGGGTGCGGCCCGTAATCCCTGCAAGGGGGTCTCGGCGAGGCCGGCGCCACGCTGTTCGCCCACACCGGCGCGGCTTTCGCCATCGGGCCGGGCGGTCGGCGCAGCGGGATCTTCGGCGGTGCCCTGCGGGTCGGCCACCCGCGACTCATCGACAGTCGGGTTGTCAGTTCTGATTCCCGGTGCGCCGGAACGAATATCGGCCCCGGGTCGCGCACCATCGGCCAAGCCGGTGCGAATGTCCGGCGCGCCGGGGCGGGCCGCGGGCTGCGATCCCTGGGCAGGCGTCGACTGCTGACCGGAGCTCGACTGCTGGGCTGGCGTCGATTGTGTTGACCCAGTGGGTGATTGAGCGGGCGTCGCGGCGGGTTGACCGGTAGTCGGCGTTGCGGCTTGATTGGTGACCGGCGCCTGACCGGTGGCGCCCGGCGACGGTCCAGCTGTCGCCGCGGGTCCGGCAGTTGCCATCCCCACGCCGACCGGCGCCCCTGCCTGCGTTGTCGTATCCCGGTTCGCCGTCTGCGTGTCGTTGCCCTGCGTGACCGGCTGGCCACTCGACTGCGCGTCGGTGCGCGTGCCCTCGCCGACGCTCGCGCCGTCGGCTTGCTCCGCCTCACCCGCTCGCAAGTTGTCCTGACCGGAATCGGCCTGTGCCGCAGGGCTTTCCCCTTCGGCGCGCCCGCCGCCGTCCTGTCGCCCGCCGCCATCCTGACGGCCACCGTCACTCGCCTGCGATTCGCCGCTATGAATCTCGGGCTTGGACTCTTGACGCCCAGTGCCCGCGCCGCCGTCACCCGCGGACTGCCGGTCGTCGCCGACCTGCTGATCAGCCTGTCCCTCTTCGGATCTCGTCGGTCCGTGCGCTTCACCCTCGGGCGACTGCGTGCTTGCGGCGGGGCGCACCGACTGACTGTCGTCACCCGCACCGGCCCGCGACTCACCCGAGCCCTCGTCGCCCATGGTGTCGTCGCCCGCACCCGCGCGCACGTCGTCGTCACCGCCTGCCCCGGTCGCCTCGTCGTCGGCGCCGGCCCGGTTCTCGCCCTCGCCGCCGGGACGGTTGGACGACCCGTCACCGCCCGCGCTGTCGCTGAGCCCGAACGTTCCGAGGTCGTAGCCGGGCCCCATGGCTTCGCGAATCTGCGAACTGAAGCTGGGCCGGTCGAACAGACCGGGCTTCATCGCCGACCACGCGGAATTCGCCCCGGCCTTGTTCAGGCCCGAGAGACCACCGTTGCTGGCACCCGCACTCCACATGAGCGGGTCCGACGCCGCGGTCTGCAGGTTGTCCCAGGCCTTGTCCCAGCCCTGGGTGAACCCGTCGTAGCCGAACTGGCCGAGCATGCCGCCGCCCGCGCCGACCAGACCCGCACCGGTGCCGGTGATCGCGCCCTTGAGCCACGGCGCCATCCCGTCGCCGAGCTTCTTGCCGAGGAAGTTGCCGAACGGACCGGCCGCCAGACCACCGGCGGCGGAGGAGACCGCGGCCGCCTTGACCTGGTTCCAGTCGACCTCCTTGCGGTGACCCTGATCCACCTGCCACTGCTGGACGCCGAGTTCCTGCAAGGTGCCCAGTGCCGTGTCGATGGCCACGTGCTGACCGATGAACTTCAGGACCCGGGTGATCGTCGCCTTCGCGCCGTGTCGCAGAATCGCCGCCAGCACGCGACCGAAGATGCCCCGTGCGATGACGCGGGTCACGCCGACCGCGGCGGCCTGCACTGCCGGTGCTGTCGGCGGAAACACCCACGCCGCAGCGATTTCCAGCGCCAGCAAGCCCAGCGAGGACAGGAACATGATCTTGGTGTATTCGATCTCGGTGCCGGTCTGATATACCGAATCGCCGAGGATGTCGAACAATTCGGCCAGCTTGGTCACCGACTGATCGCCGCGGGCCATCCCCTCGAAGGCTTTGAGCATGTCATCGACACCCTCGCCCTGCGGATATGCCTTGAACGCAGCATCTTTGGCGGCATCGACGTCGTCTACCAGGCCGCGAAGACCGTCTGCGGCCGTGCGCCAGTCCTCGGCCATGGCCCACATCTCGTCTTCATTGCCCTCTGGCCACTCCATGCCGGCAAGAATCGAGAGCCAATGCAGCCCAGATGGGAGATCGATCATGGAGCGCTACGTCACCAACTCGAGTCCGTGAACGTCGCCATCGCCCCTCATCCCTCAATAGTGATGCCCGGTCGAGCACACCACAACTCGTTCGCCGCCGCAACAACAGTGTCAGGCACCGACGAAGCCCCGGTGACGACAGAATGAACGCCAGGCGGCTGAAACGGAACCCCGCGCCGCCCGCATCGACCTGCCCGGACGGGCGACTTGACGACCAGCCGGTCCGGGCGAAGGATCGCAGTGGCGGCTCGCCGAAGCGCAGGCGCGAGGCGGGCAACCGCACCGACGAGCGCGGGAGCCCCGCACAGACTCCAGAAAATCGAGAACGGGACGCACGCAATGGAATTGAAGCCGGTGGCGATGTACCGCGAGATGTACGAGCGCGGGCACGACGAGCTGCCCTCGGTCTTCGACGCTCCCACCGGCACCGTCGAGGGCGACCGCGACCGGATTCTGGACTACATGCGCGAGGTCCGCGCCATTTTCGACGTCATGGGCGAATCCCCCGACCTGTTCACCAGAGACATCGACATCGAGGGCGGCCCCTCGCTGTACTCCGACGGCGTCTGGATCTGGCGCGAGGACTCACTGAAGTACCTCGCCGAACAGCCACTCACCCTGCCCACCGAGTTCATCGAACGAGTTCGCTCCTTCGACTACATCCCCCAGCAGTTCGACACACGCGACCCCGACTTCGACGCGGCGTTCCTGTCGTACTTCTGAGTGCGGTTCAACCGGAAGGAACAGTCCCGTGCTCTTCATCGACAGTAGTGATCCCGACCTGACCATGGATGAGGGTCGCGCCCACTACAACGGAATTCCCTTCAGTGGGCAGGTATCAACGCTGCTTCCCGACCACACCGAGATCGAATCCCTGACCTACGTCGACGGATACCTGCACGGGCAAGCAGACGGCTGGCACCCGAACGACAACAAGAAGTACTCCGGGACCTACGACCGCGGCCGCCGGGTACTCGAATGGGAACACTGGGACGAGAACGGCCGACTGGTCCAGCACGACACGTTCGATTTCGCCGGCAGTCTGCGCCATCGAAGGCGCTGGGACGAAGCAGGCACCCTGACCGAAGATTTCGACGCGGCCGCGATCGCGAAGCCGGTACTGGACGGCGCCGTCGAGCGGACCAGTCACGCCCTGTCCGTAGACGACGTCGACGGTCGATTGCTGTTCGACGGCCGGCCCTTCACCGGCCAAACAGTGGAGTACTTCTACGAGGGCGGGCCGGTCGTAGCGCTGGAATGGTTCGCCGACGGCTACTCGCACGGCCCGGAACTCGCCTGGCACGGTGACGGCGCACGCCAATACGCCGGCACGACCGCGCGCAACCAGCCGATCGGGCTGTGGCTGCACTGGCATCACAACGGAACCCTCGCGCAGCAGAACGTCTTCTCCGGCGGCGGTCGTCAGATCCTGAAGCAGTCCTGGAATGATTCCGGCGAATCAGTCGCCGGTGTCGAGACGCCCGAACAGCCCGCCGCGCACCTGCGATCCGACGACAATCCGGATCGAACCACGCCCCACCTCCACGAGGGTAAGCCGTTCACCGGTGTGCTCGAACACCGCTCGGGCGAAACACTTCTCAGCGTCCAGGACGTCACCGATGGCTACCCCGACGGCCTCTACCTCGAGTACCGCGACGAACACGAGTTCCGCAAAGGAGTCAACAGTCCGAGCGGTCCGGTCGGGTGCTGGTACGAGTTCTATCCCGACGGCAGAATCAGCCGAGAAGATTGCTACGACGCTGAGAGCAATCTGCTCCTGCGCCGGCGATGGGACGAGGAAGGCGCACTCGCGGGGCCGATGGAAGGGCTGTTGATGCTGAACCGCCACATCGGCACACCGAACCGTCACGCAGGGAAGGCAAGCGAATGAGCAATTGGCGGACAATGCCGACCGACCAGGCGGCCGAGCTCGCAGACAAGCTGCGTGCCCTCGACTGGTCATGGGCCATGGACGACGCACCTGCGATCGTCGAACAATTCGGCTGGCACACCGTTTCCATCCGCCCCCGCCGGATCCTGCTCGACATCGGGTTCGGCCCGGGCAGCGGCACCGTCCAAGCCAAGAACGGCGAAGTGACCCGCATCGAACTACAACTCACCGACTACGCTGAACCCGCCGAAAAGCCGGAAGTGAAAACAGCTTTCAACAACTACGCACAGGCGATCGGCGGCAATCTCGGTGAACCGACCGCGCGCGTCAAGGCACCGACCCCGCAAGTTCGATGGGCGGGCTCCGAAGCGACCGTGGTGCTCATCCTCTCCGCCGCGTCGATCTGGCTACACCTGGTCACCAATGCACGCCTCGCCGCCGACGACCGCAACCTCGAGCTCGATTACCAGGGCCTGCTATGACCGGCTGGCCGGACTTCGCCCGAGCGCTGGCCGATGAGCTCATCGCCGCCCCCGACACCACAGTTCTGGTGATCGGCGAGGCCGCGCCGTCCGGTTCGCGCCGCTTCGCACAGTTCCGCAAGACGAGCGAATTCGTCCTGGCCGAACTCACCGGCAACGAATGGCTCGACCCCGCATCCCGCCCCGGCGACGAGGGCTGGCGAGCCATCTCCCGAGCAGGGTGGCGCAGGCCCGACCAAGACCACTGCGACAACTGGTGGGCCGAATTCCCCGCACCGGTCGGCACCGACCAATACCGGCGCATCGCGGCGATTACCGTCACCGGTCTCCGGGACGGCTTCGGCATCACCGCACCGAGCGCGTTGTCCTATCAAGGCTGGGCCGAGAACTCCGGCGGCAGTTTACATCTCCCTACGCTCGGAATCCCCGACGCGACCTGACAAGCGTCGGCCGCACGGCAGACAAGCGCCCTAGCTCGACACCCGCGGCCCGATTTCGACGCGGCGTTCCTGCCCGGCTAGCGGAAAGGCTTTCGCCGACAACGGACTGGTCGAACGTCTCCAAGTCGACGCCAGCACGATCGGGCCCGACACGATCGAAACCCGCACCCAGGTTCACGCCACCTATACGGCCATGGGCGACGCTCTGATCGCAGCGCTGGGCGAACCAACCGCCGAAGTCGACGGTGAGTTCCAAGAACTGCGCTGGGCACGACCCGATGCCACCCTGCTCCTGCGAGAACTCGCGCGTTCGATCAAGTTGTCGCTGGTCACCAACGAATGGCTGACCGCATTTCGATCACCGAGTCCAGCTCTCCCGGCAGGGAAAACTATGAGCGATCGGGCGGCCTTCGCTTACTGCCTGGCAGCTGAGCTCGACCATGGACGGTCGGATCCACGACGAGGTCGCCGAGCGCCGAGCGGCTACGTCAGGCCGTTGCGGTTGCCGTTTTCCATCTTGTCGATGTAATCGGCGCTTTCGGTCTGGCCGTCGGCGAATTCGCCCATCGACTTGGCCATCGTCTTGACGTTGTCGCTGGTGTTGGTCCAGGAGGAGTCGTAGCCGTCGTTGCCGCCGGGGCCGTCGTTGAAGCTCTGGCCGAGTTTGTCGTTGCCCCATACGTTTCCGCGGCCGTTGAGCGAGGCGTTCAGCGTGTTGATGATGCCGGTGAGTTGGTTGCCGACGCTGCGAGACTTGCCCGCCGCGGTCCGGAAGTCGTCGGCGTCGTATTCGAATGTCATCGCGCTCATCCCTCCACAAGTGGTGCCTGTCGAGCACATCACAACTCATGTGCGTGCGCAACAGCCTCCCACGTCGGGACGAACCGCGGATGACCTTGCCGTGAACGGCTGTTCGCTAAGCGCTTGCCTCCCAGTGTGATTCCACCCGCGACATCATGCGCTCGATCGAAGCGTTGATCTTCCCGACCAAATCGGACCGTGACATGGGGGTGGCGATGGGGTTGTCGCTGGGGAGATCGATGCCGTAGCGCCCGTCGTCGGGTAGGTCGCGCCACACCACGATGTCGCGATGCATGCCGCGTGAGCCGAACATGGACTGGTTCTGCAGGATATTGATGGTCCCGGTGCGGTCGGCGGGACGGTTGAAGAATTCGGTGCTGCGCTCGACGATCGAGGTGTCGGCCTGCTCGAAGAACATCGACGATTGCTGCCCGTACCCGTCAGCGGCGCCCGCGTCGGTGGCGAGCGGGATCATCCCGCGGGTGCCTGCGCCGGTGACCGGCATGAGGTCGACGACGGCGTCGGCGAGTCCGTGTGGGCCGATGTCGAGAACCGTGTAACCACCGCTGTGCGTGGGAGTTTCACCTGGCAGCTGGTAGATCAGATAGCCGTTGGCGCCGGCCCTGGCGGCCCTGGCCTTGAGCCACTGCTCGGCGTCGTCGCGCGCCCGGTCGTGCCAACCCCGCAGGCGCACATAGACTTCCGGCCGCTCCAAGACATCGAAGACAGAACGAAGCGTCGGGTCGACGGTGTGCTGCAACCGCTGCCAGACCTGGTACTTCTCCTGCTCGTAGTCCTCGTGCAGGCGAGTCCTGGTCTGGAAGGTCAGTGGGCGCGGCAGATCGGTGCCGACGAAACGCTGCCACAGCACCCGGAATTCGATATCGGTGAGTTCCCACTTCTGCGTCATGCGCGCGCCTCCGGCCGCGCGTGCGCGAGCGTGTCGGTGCTGTCGACGTCCACGGTCTCGACCGGCGCTTCGATGACCTGGGCAGGCGCTTCGGCCGCCGACGACTCGGCGAGCAGGCCGGTGAACGGGGTGACCACCTCGCCCAAGCCCGAAAGATTGGAGAAATCGGGTAGGGACGCCCGCGAGAACGCCTCACCCTCCGCCGTTTCGGCACTCTCCCCCGGCACGCTCGCCCCGTCGACGGTCATGGTCGCCGTTTCGATGCCGAGCAACTCCGCCAGCGGCGCAAGCGCGGGGTTGTCCGCGATCAGCTGGTTGATCTCGGGTGACTGCGACAGCAGCTCGGTCAGGTCGGGGAATTGCCCGAACAGGTTGCCGAGCTGGGTGAAATCGGGCAGGCCCGCTGTGGCGCCTGCCGCGGCAGTATCGGTCGATATCTGCTGCAGCGCGGTGGCCAGCGATGGCAGCGCCTGAGTGAGCGAGGAGACCGCGGAGGTGACTACCGACATCACCGAGGACAGGATGCTGGACAAATCACCCGAGCCGGAGCCGGAGCCGCTCGAACCCGCCGCGGACCCGGTCGAACCCGCCGATCCGGTCGAGCCCGAACCCGAACCCGATATCTGACCGTTCGCACCCTGCTGGGAACCGTTGGTGCCGCCTTGCTGGAGGGCTGCCGCGGCCTGCTGAGCGGCTTGTTGGGCGGCCTGTTGCTTGGCCACGTCGGGCGCCACTGCCTGCTGCGGACTGCCGCCTCCGGAATTGCCGCTACCGCCGGAACTACCACTGCCGCCGGAACTACCGGTACCACCGGAATTACCGGTGCCCCCGTTGTTGTTGTTTCCAGCATTATTGTTATTGCCGTTGTTGTTATTGTTGTTATTGTTGTTGTTGTTCTCAGGCGGCTTCACCGGCCCCTTCGGCGCAGCAGGCTCGGCCGCCGCCGGGAACAGCTTCTCGGTATTCGTCACGCCGTTGACGTAGTGGCGCTCGTACCGATCGCGATTCTCCTGCAGATCGTCGTCGCACTTGTCTTCGGTCTCGATCGGCATCGACACCTTCGTCGCGTACAGCCAGTTCGCCGTGTACTCGAGATTCTGCTGCATCATCTTGAAGGAATCACTGGCCACCATCGCCGACTTACCGAAAGTGGTGATCGCGGCCAGCGCGGCCTCGCCGCCCTGACTCTCCCACCGGTCGCCGGTGATCTCACCGAGCTTCTGCTCGAGGTTGTAGGCGGCGCCGTGCACGGCGTGGGCCATCGCCTCCCAGATCGGCGCGTCGTTGGCGACCTCCTGCCAGGAGATCCGCTGGCCGAGGTCGTACATGTCGCGCCAGGACATATTGTCCGCGGCGCGGACCGGGATCCGCACGCCCACCGATTCCGCTGTCGCGGTACCCACGTGCTTGGGCACGTTCGCGGTCTCGATGTCGTAGTTGTGCTTTTCCATCTTGATTTCCATGCCGGTGCCCTGTCGCACCTTGACATCGACTTCCCAGTGGGCCGGGTAATAACCGCCCGCCTGGGAGACCTCGCCCTTCATGTCCTTGGCGCCGGGCGCGGAATTCACATTCTTCAGATCGCTCTTCAGCGCGGCGATGTTGTCGCCCGAGCCTTTGTCGGTCTCGGTGTAGGACTCACCCGCGGCCTTGAACATCGAGACGAGGTCTTCGAGCGAATCGATATAGCGTCCGAGCAGGTCCTTGGCCTGGGTGGCCTCGGAGATGAACTTGGTCCGCAGCGGCGGCCCCGCATCGACCTGGCTGCCGCCCAGCTTGGACTCGTCGTAGTTGTTGAGGTCGTGGTCGCGGAACAGATTCTGGCAACCCTTGAACACCTCGATCGCCTGGCTGCACGCCTTGGCGGCCTCGAGCGCGGCTCCCGTCTCGACCTTGACCTTCGCCTTGCCCGCCAGCCCCTCGAAGGGAGAATCGCCCACGCCAACCGCTCCTCGTAGCACCCCACCGACGACCCTCGCGCTGTCGGCTCGATCGACTCGCATTCTAGTGAGCCAGGCGAAATATGCACAGCCACACGGAAACACCGGATCTGTTCCTGGATGAACTTCCGGGTTCCGCCGACGATCACGCGGCCGTCGCTGATCTGTGACAAACTCGAACAACCACCTACGGCCGCGCAGCAGCCGTGCTCGAACGATGGATGAGGCCCTGATTGACGTCGCGACGGAACCGCTCATGACCGACCTGAGCGACCTCGAACGGCGCGTAGCGGCCAATCGCGCCAACACCCGCAGCCAGAGCCCCGACGACTACCTTCGACTGGCGGGTTCACTCACCGAACTCGCCCAGGGCCTGCTCGCCACCCGCGAGGACCCATCGGGTCGCGATCGCACCGCCGAGGCGTTGGAGCCCGCGCAGGAAGCGGTGGCGATCCGGCTGCACTGGCTGGTCGCGGGTTTTGTCTCCTATGAGTACGCGGGCGCCTTGCAGGACGCGTTGCGGTTGTTCGAGCAGGCCACGCGGCTGGTCGGGCATCGACAGCTCGCGACCAACACCATTCGCAGTGCGTGCTCGGCATATCGACAGGTCGCGCAGGACTACCCCGATGTCTCGGCCATGTGCGCCGACGGGTTGTCCAAGTGTGGCGTGTGGTTGATGCGGCTCGATCACGACGCGGCGGTGGCCGCGAGCGAGTCCGCGGTGCGGATTCGGGCGGGAATGTACGCGCGCGCCTCCGAGCAGCCGGGCAAGTACCTGGCGAGCCTGAGCAGTCTGCTGCGCACCCTGATGGTCGGCCGGTCGCGCAAGCAGGCCATCGCCAGCTATCGAGCGTTGTATTCCGAGGTGACCACGACCGCGAGCACCGCGAAGCTGCGCGAAACCCGGGTCGAGGAACTGGATCTCACCGTCAAGACCACGCAGGCGCTGGTGAAACTGAACGCGCAGACGCTCGAACGCGCGGGTCGGTTGACCCAGCAGCAGATCCTGTACCAGTCGGGCGGCGACCTGGCCACGATCGACGAGATCAACTGGCGGCTGGCGTTGGTCGGCCTCAAACCCCTCGCGGCGGGGGCGATGCCGGAGCCGCCGTCGCGGCCGGTGGAGATCTCGGCGACCTACGGCGCGATCGCCGTGCGTTGCTCGGCGCCGGACGGGCTCGATCAGGTGCGGGCCGCGATCATCGCCGCGTTCGCCCAGGACGGGGCCGAACCGGTGGACGCGGGCAGGTTCGCCGGTGTGCACGATAAGCACTGGGGCGTCAAAGAACCCAAGACGAATCACGATACGCAGCTCGGCGCCGACGTGGTGCTGGTCGAAAAGTCCTCGGGTAGCTGGATTTCGGTGAAGAGCCTGAACTGGGAGATCGGCGCGCTCGGCAAACATCCGCTCGCCGTGGCTCTTTCAGCGAAGTGGCCGGTGCTGACCGTGGCCACCATCGAGAAGATCTCCTACGAACTGTGCGTCTACGACAACGGCGTAGCCACCCAGTACGCGGCTCTGGGCAGACCGGCAGGACAGGCGCCGCTGGACACACCGCTGGCCCCGCTGGATTTCGCGACCCTGGCCGACTACGGCGCCGACTACGCCTCCGAGACCCAGGTCCGAGCGGCCTTCGGCAACGCCGAGATGTTCGCGAAGGTCACCGAACTTCCCGGCGCGGGCATCCGCCAGGCCGCGGAGAAGGCCCCGCTCACCGACTACGGCCAGAATATTCTCTTCTTCGGCAAGGACTGACCCACCCGGTTGCGCCGACCCGAGATGCCGCGCGGCGTTCTCGACCGGCATGATCGGTGGCTGTGCGAGTACTGCTACAGCGTGTGACCAGTGCCAAGGTCAGCGTCGACGATCAGGTCGTCGGCCGCATCGACCCGGCGGCGACAGGCGCCCCCCACGGCCTGCTCGCCCTCGTCGGTGCCACCCACACCGACACCGACGCCATCGCGAAAGCCCTGGCCGACAAGACCTATCGCCTGCGCATCCTCGACGGCGAACGCTCCGCCGCCGACCTCGACGCCCCCATCCTGGTCGTCAGCCAGTTCACCCTCTACGCCAACACCGCCAAGGGCCGGCGCCCCTCCTGGAATGCCGCCGCCCCCGGCTCCCTCGCCGAACCCCTCGTCGACACCTTCGCCGACACCCTGCGCGAACTGGGCGCCACCGTCGCCACCGGCACATTCGGTGCCCACATGCACATCGAACTCACCAACGACGGCCCGGTAACCGTCCTCCTCGAGGGCTGAAATTCAGAAAAGACCGTCAGCGAGCGCTAACCCCCACACACCGTCCTCGCGTGCCGAGTTCCACTCGTCCCAAGCGGATTCGTCAGCGTCTTCGAGCGCACGGTTCAGGTCCGACATCCCACCGAATTACTTGTCGCCGGGGCGGTACGGTATGCCATCGGCCGCAGGCGCGACCGCCTTTCCGATGAACCCAGCCACCACGACGAGAGTGACGATGTACGGCAGCATGCCGAGGAATTCGGTGGGGATGGGGTTGCCGGGCATGGTGTTGAGGAAGCGTTCGAGGGCGCTGGAGAAGCCGAACAGCAGGGCGGCCAGCAGAGCGCCGATCGGCTTCCAGCGGCCCACGATCATCACCGCCAGCGCCACGAAGCCGAGGGCGGCGGTCATGTTCTTGCTGAAGGCCACATTGTTGGCGATCGTGAAGAAGGCGCCGCCGAAACCCGAGAGGGCGCCGGCGCAGGTGACGTTCCGGAAGCGCAGACGGTTCACGTCGATGCCGGCGGCGTCGGCCGCAGCAGGATGTTCGCCGACCGCGCGGGTGCGCAAGCCCCAGCGGGTGTGGAACAGCAGGTACGACAGCCCGAACACACAGGCCAGCGCGACATAGACGAACAGGTTCTGGTCGAACAGCACCGGCCCGAGCACGGGGATATCGGTCAGGAAACCGAGGCCGATGTCGTGCAGGAACTCGCCGATGCGCGGCACAGTGCTCGGCTGGTTGAGCGAATGGTCCATGCGCATGAGTCGTTCGAACAGGAAGCCGGTCAGCCCGAGCGCGAGCAGGTTGAGGATGACACCGGTGACCAGCTGGTTGACCTCGAAACGGGTTGCCAGCCAGGCCAGCAGCAGCGTCGACAACATGCCGCTGATCACCGCGGCCAGGATCCCGACGTACGGATTGTCGGCGATCGAGGAGAACAGCACCGCGGTGAACGCACCCGCCAGGAACTGCCCCTCGATACCCAGATTGATCACGCCCGAACGCTCACAGACCACCCCCGACAGCGCACCGAAGATGAACGGCAGCGCCAGGAACAACGTCGATGCGAGCACGAACTCGACCGGGAATCCGACACCGGGCGTTACCACCCACGACAGCGCAGCGATCACCAACGCCGCCACGGCGACGCCCACGATCACCCCGTGCGCTCGCCGCGACAGCGCCCGGGCGAGCAGCACCGCGCCGAGCGCCACCGTCACCACGCTGAGGATCAGCACGATCGTGAGAGTGCCGACGGTCCAGCCACTTTCGACGGTTTGGTCCAGCCGGAAGGTTGTGGTCCGTCCGCCATCGATGAACAGCAGCCCGAGAACGCCGAGGCCCAGACCCAGCACGACGAGCACCGCCCCGGCCACACTGTGCCGGGTGTTGCCGACCGTGACGACCGGTGACGCGGTAGTGGTACTCACCAGCCCCTCGCTTCCAGAGTGTTGAGGCCGCCACGCGGCGTGCGCAGGTGCAGCAGGGTCTTCACCAGCGCGGGCGCGGCGACGAACAGCACGATCACCGCCTGCAGCAAGGTCGACATCTCGACCGGGATAGCGGGCTGCATGTGCAACGTGCCCGACTTCAACGCACCGAACAGCAGCGCCGCGGCGACGATCCCACCCGGATGCGCCCGCCCGAGCAGCGCGACGGTGATCCCGTCGAATCCGAACTCCGCGACCGTTCCCGGATTCACCGTGTACGGATTCAACCCGAGCACCAGTGCGGCCCCGCCCAAACCGGCCAGCCCGCCCGATACCCCCATCGTGGTGATGAAGGTGCGCCCGATGTCGATGCCCGCCGTCGCCGCCGCATGCGTATTGGCGCCGACCGCCCGAATCCGGTATCCGAAGGTGGATTTACGCAGCAGCCACCAGATTCCGGCCGCGAGCGCCAACCCGAGCAACAGCCCCGCGCTGACCCGCAACCCCGAACCGGCCCACCCGAGCAAACGCGGCAGCCGACCGGAGAAGTCCACCTGCTTGGAGACCAGCTCCTGCGAGGTCGTCGAATGAATGAATGTGGTGCCCAATGCCCACAGCAGGAAATAGGTGGCGATGTTGTTCAGCATGATCGACGAGATGACTTCGTGTGCCCCGGTTTTCGCCTTGAGCACGCCGGGTATCGCCCCGAGCAGACCACCGGCGAGCGCACCGGCGAGCAGTGCCAGGGGCACGTGCAGCAGCGGTGGGAGGTCGAGCGCGAACCCGACGATCACGCCGCCGAGCATGCCGAAGATGAACTGCCCGTGCCCGCCGATATTGAACAGCCCGGCCCGGAATGCCAGGCCGACCGCGAGACCGGTGAAGATCAGCGGGGTCGCGTAGGTGAGCGTCTCCGAGATCGGTCGCAGCACCTGGGCCAGCGTGGCGTCGCCGTCGAGATACTGCTGCACACGTCCGAGGTCGATGATCGCGCCTTCGAACATGTCGCGATATCCCGTGCTCACCGCCTGCCACGAGAAGCTCAGCGCGTCGGCGGGGCGATTGAAGAAGTAGCCCCAGGCACTGCGGACCGACGCGTCGGAAACGATGATCAGCAGGGCGCCGATCGCGAAGGCCAGCAGCAACGAATAGATCGTCACCATCACGCTGTTGGCCTCGGTCAGATACCCGATGAAAGTGCGGCCGGCGTCGCGCTTGCGGGGTGTGCGCTCGCCGGGTGAGTCGATGTCCGGCTCGGTGGTCGTACTCGGCATGGAAGTCCTCAGCTCGCGGGGGCTGGATCTGCGGGACGGTGGCCTGCCATCAGCTGACCGATGATCTCGCGCGGTGTGTCCGGCTCCAGCACACCCACGATCTGCCCGTTGTGGATCACCGCGATGCGGTCGGACAGGGCCAGGATCTCGTCCAGCTCGGCGGAGATGAGCAGGACCGCGGTCCCCGAATCACGTTCGGCGACCAGGCGGCGGTGAATGAACTCGATGGCGCCGACATCCACGCCGCGGGTGGGTTGCGCGGCCACCAGAACCGAACGCGGCCTGGAGAATTCGCGCGCGATCACTACCTTCTGCTGGTTGCCACCCGAGAGCGCTGACACCAGCTCCCCCGGCCCTGCGGTGCGGATGTCGAAATCGGCGATGGCCTTGTCTGCCAGCGTTCGCACCGCCGCCGCGTCGACCACGCCCCGATTCGACAGCGGTTTGTCGCGGTATTGATTGAGCACGAGGTTCTCGGCGACCGTGAAATCGGCGGCCAGCCCGTCGCGGCCGCGATCCTCGGGGATGTAGCCGAGCCCGGCGACGATCCGCCGATACGGATCCCACCCGGTGACCGCGACACCGCCCATGTCGATCGACCCGCCCGCGGGTGTGACGGTTCCCAGCACCGCCCTGGCCAGCTCGGTCTGACCGTTGCCCTCGACCCCCGCCAGCCCGACGATCTCACCGCTGCGAACCTGCAGATTCAGCCCGTCCAGCATCGGTGTCCCGCGCTCGCCGAGCACCGTCAGATCCTTGATGTCGAGGGCGATCTCGCCCGGTTGCGCTTGCGGTCGGTCCACGGTCAATACCACCGACCGCCCGACCATCGCCGACGCCAGCTCGGCCTCACTGTCGTCCGGCGAGGCCTGCGCCACGACCTTCCCGCGCCGCAGCACGGTGATCGTGTCCGCGATCGCCTTCACCTCTTTGAGCTTGTGGCTGATGAAGATCACCGACATCCCCGAGTCGGTGAGGTTGCCGATGATCCCGAGCAGCTCGGCGACTTCGGGCGGTGTGAGCACCGCGGTCGGCTCGTCCAGGATCAGCAGATCGGTCCTGCCCGACAACGCCTTCACGATCTCGACACGCTGCTGCACGCCGACCGGGAGCTGCTCGCAGATCGCGTCCGGGTCGAGGGCCAGCCCGTACTGCTCGGACACCTCGAGCACCGCCCGGCGCGCGGTCGCCCGATCGAGGCTGCCCCGTTTGACATGTTCGCGACCGAGCTGCACGTTGTCGGCGACGCTGAACGGCCCGACCAGCTTGAAATGCTGATGCACCATGCCGATTCCCGCCGCGATGGCATCGCCCGGCGAACGCAGCCGCACCGGCTCGCCGTCGATCAGGATCTGCCCGCCGGTCGGTTCGAGGATGCCGTACAGCATGTTCATCAGCGTCGATTTGCCCGCGCCGTTCTCCCCGAGGATCGCGTGCACCTGCCCCGGCTCGACCACCAGATCGACGCTGTCGTCGGCGAGAAACGAGCCGAATGCCTTTGTCAGTCCCTGCGCTTCGAGTCGCATGTGCTTGTCCTCTACAGCTTCGGGGCGGCCGGGGAGTCGACCACGATCTTGCCGTCGACGATGTCGCGTCGCAGGGCGGTGAGCTCCTGTTTCAGCGGCTCGGGCACCTTCGCGTCGAAGTCGTGGAACGGCGCCAGCCCGACCCCGGCATTGCTCAGGGTGCCCACGTACCGACCGTCTTTGACGCCCTCGCCGTAGGCATTGTCGATCGCCACGCGCACCGCGGCGGAGATGTCCTTCATCGAGGAGGACAACATGATGTCCTTGTACTCCGCAACGGCCTCGTAGCCGTCGGAATCCACCCAGATCATCGACACGTTCGACGAGTCCTGCACGGCGGAGGCCCCGCCCATCCCGACCGGCCCGGCCACCGGATGGATCACGTCGGCGCCCTGGGCGATGAAGTTCTCGGTGAGCGAGCGACCAGCGCTCGTATCGTCGAAATTGCCGGTGAACGAACCGTTCTGGTCTTCGACGTCCCAGCCGAGCACGGCGATCGCGGTGCCGTGCGCCGCGTTGTACCCGGCCACGCCGGCGGCAAAGCCGTCCATGAAGATGGTCACCGCGGGAATCTGCATGCCGCCCCAGGTGGCGACCCGGCCGGTCTTGGACATTCCGGCCGCGAGATAGCCTGCCAGATAAGACGATTGAGCGGCGTTGAACTCCATCGAGTAGACATTGTCCAACTCGACGTGCGCGTCGACGATCGCGAAGCGCTGATCGGGATACTCCCCCGCCACCTGTGCCACCGCCTCGGCCATCAGGCCGCCGACACCGATCACCAGATCGCAGTCGTCGTCGGCCGAGGCTCGCAGGTTGGGCTCGTAGTCGGCGGAGCTGTTGGACTGGCGGTAAGAACCGTAGACGCCGGGGTTGGCATCGATCGCGGCTTTGACCCCGTTCCAGCCGGATTCGTTGAACGACTTGTCGTCCACGCCGCCCGCGTCGGTCACCATGCAGGTTTCGAAACCCGCGTTCGCGGTGCCGTAGGTGTTGCCCGATCCCGTGTAGCGCGCGTCCGGCGGCGGCTCGGCACAACCCGCGAGCAGTGCCGTCGCCGCGCAAGCGACCAGCGCGATGCGAGATCTCATCACTCAGAGATACAGGATCGCGCCGGCAACCAGGCGGATTAGAAAGATTACTTCACCGGAAAGTCGCCGATGAACTACTCGGGGCGCAGCGTGAGAATGCGCGGCCCGTCCTCGGTGACAGCGACGCTGTGCTCCCAATGCGCCGCGCGCGTCCCGTCGGTGGTGACCACGGTCCAGTCGTCATCGAGGGTCTTGGTGTCGGTGGTACCGAGCGTCAGCATCGGTTCGATCGCCAGCACCGACCCCACCACCAGGCGCGGGCCCTTACCGGGCGCGCCTTCGTTGGGCAGGAACGGATCCATGTGCATCTCGCGGCCGATGGCGTGGCCACCGTAACCGTCGACGATGCCGTACTGGCGACCGTGCGCCTGCTCGGCCGCGCGCGTACCCAGCTCGATCGCGTGGGAGACGTCGGTGAGCCGGTTGTCGGGCAGCATCGCCGCGATGCCCGCCTCCATCGAGAGCTTGGTCGCTTCACTGAGCAGCTGGTCGGCCTCGATGATGGCGCCGATACCGAAGGTCCACGCCGAGTCGCCGTGCCAGCCGTCGAGGATGGCGCCGCAGTCGATGGACACGAGATCGCCCTCGGTGAGGATGTCACTCGCCGAGGGGATGCCGTGGACCACACGGTCGTTGACCGAAGAACAGATCGAGCCGGGGAAGCCGTGATAGCCCTTGAACGACGGAACAGCGCCCGCGTCGCGGATCGTCGCCTCGGCGACCTGATCGAGCTCGAGCGTCGAAACACCGGGCTTGGCCGCCGCGCGAACGGCGACCAGCGTCCGTCCGACGATCGCGCCCGCTGCCTGCATGGCATCGAGCTCGCCCGCCGAACGGAACGGCACGACCTTCTTCTTACGGTTGAAGACCATCCGGCCTCAGTACTCCGATCCGCTGGGGCTCAGCCCCCGCTCGCGCGGGGAAACCGAACCTACTGACCGAGCGCCTTCAGCGCCCGCCCGTTGACTTCGTCGACTTCGCCGACACCCTCGACCGTCACGACCAGACCGTCGTAGTACTCGAGCAACGGCTCGGTCTCCTCGCGGTAGACGCGCAGGCGGTTGTCGATCACCTCTTCGGTGTCGTCGGCACGGCCACGCGCGAGCATCCGCTCCTTGAGCAGCGACTCGGGCACCACGAAGCACAGCACGGCGTCGACCGCGGTGCCGTGGTGCTCGAGGATCTTCTTCAGCGCATCACCCTGGTCGACCGTGCGCGGGTAGCCGTCGAGCACGAAGCCGTTCGCGGCATCCGGCTCGGCCACGCGGGCCTCGACCATGCGGTTGGTCACGTCGCTGGGGACGAGGTCGCCCGCGTCCATGTACTTCTGCGCCTCGCGACCGAGGGCGGTCTGCTGGCTGATGTTCGCGCGGAAGAGGTCTCCGGTGGAGATGTGCGGAACGCCCAGCTTCTCTGACAGCAGGACGGCCTGAGTACCTTTGCCGGCACCCGGCGGACCGAGCAGAACAACTCTCACTTGAGGAACCCTTCGTAATTTCGATTCATCAGCTGGCTCTCGATCTGCTTGACCGTGTCGAGACCCACGCTGACCATGATGAGCACCGCGGCACCGCCGAAGGCCATGTTCGCCGACTGGCCCGTGCTGCCCCCGCCGAGGAAAATGCTCGGGAGCACGGTGACCGCACCGAGGTAGATCGAGCCAGGCAGGGTGATGCGGCTCAGGACGAAGTTCAGGTAGTCGGCGGTGGGCTTACCGGGCCGGTAGCCCGGGATGAAGCCACCGAACTTCTTCATCTCGTCGGCGCGCTCCTCCGGGTTGAAGGTGATCGCGACGTAGAAGTAAGTGAAGAACATGATCAAGCCGAAGTAGATGGCGATATAGACCGGGTTGCTCGGGTCGACCAGATACTTCTGGATCACCTCCTGCCACCAGCTCGGCTCCGTCGCCGTGCTCGACCCGGTCAGCTGTGCGACCAGGTTGGGCAGGTAGAGCAGCGAGGACGCGAAGATCACCGGGATGACACCGGCCTGGTTGACCTTCAGCGGCAGGTACGTCGACGAGCCGCCGTACATCTTGCGACCGACAACGCGCTTGGCGTACTGCACCGGAATCCGGCGCTGACCCTGCTCTACGAAGATCACCGCGACAATGATCGCCAGCACGGCAACGCACACCAGGCCGAAGACCAGACCACCGCGGGTATCCAGAATGGCCTTGCCGTCGAGCGGGATACGAGCAGTGATACCGGCGAAGATGAGCAGCGACATGCCGTTACCGACACCACGTTCGGTGATCTGCTCGCCGAACCACATGACCAGCGCGGCGCCCGCTGTCATCACCAGCACGATGATGACCATGCCGAAGATGCTGGTGTCGGCGAGGATCGGCTCGTTACAGCCCTGCAGGAGCTGACCGCGTGCGGCGAGCGCAACGAGGCCGGTGGCCTGCAGAATCGCCAATGCGACAGATAGATATCGGGTGTACTGCGTCATCTTGGTCTGGCCGGATTGGCCTTCCTTGCGCAGTTCCTCGAACCGCGGGATGACGACGGTCAGCAGCTGGACGATGATGCTCGCGGTGATATACGGCATGATGCCGATCGCGAACACCGAGAGCTGCAGCAGCGCACCACCGGAGAACAGGTTGATGAGCTGGTAGATACCGGCGGATTCGCCACCGGAGACCAGCTTCACGCATTCCTGGACGTTCTGGTAGTCGACACCGGGGGACGGCAGCGCGGCACCCAACCGGTACAGCGCGATCAACCCCAGCGTGAAGAGAATCTTCCGCCGTAAGTCCGGAGTCCGGAAGGCCGATACGAAGGCGGAAAGCACAAATCCTCCTGGCGAACGACATGGTCATGCCATGCGACTGGACCACTGGACAGCATGTGGAATCGTCAGCCGATGACGAGCTTGGCAGACAACACTTGGAACTCTAACAGTGACACCGGACGAGCTCGCGACTCGTCCGGTGTCAGCTGTTGACTACAGTACCGTCAGGCCAGTTCGGTGACAGTGCCACCGGCGGCGGTGATCTTCTCCTTGGCGGAGCCGGTCACCTTGTCGGCGGTCACCTGGATGGCGACACCGATCTCGCCGTCGCCGAGAACCTTGACGAGCTCGTTCTTGCGAACGGCGCCTGCCTCGACGAGTTCTGCCTTACCGATAACGCCGCCCTGGGGGAACAGCTCGGCGATGCGACCAACGTTGACGACCTGGTACTCGACCCGGAAGCGGTTGGTGAAGCCGCGAAGCTTCGGCAGACGCATGTGCAGCGGCATCTGGCCACCCTCGAACGCCGCGGGGACGTTCTTGCGTGCCTTGGTGCCCTTGGTACCACGACCGGCGGTCTTGCCCTTGGAACCCTCACCGCGACCCACACGGGTCTTCTCGGTCTTGGAACCCGGCGCAGGACGCAGGTGGTGCAATTTGATGGTCATGTCAGACCTCCTCAACTGTTACGAGGTGGCGCACGACATTGATCAGACCGCGGTTCTGAGCGTTGTCCTCACGAACCACCGACTGGCGGATCTTCCGCAGGCCGAGGGTCCGCAGGCTGTCGCGCTGGTTCGCCTTGGCACCGATCGTGCTCTTGATCTGGGTCACCTTGAGATCTGCCATGTCAGGCTCCCTGTCCCGCACGCGCACGCAGCATGCCCGCCGGAGCGACATCCTCGATCGGCAGACCACGACGCGCGGCAACCTCTTCGGGACGCTGGAGCATCTTGAGCGCGGCAACCGTCGCGTGAACGACGTTGATCGCATTGTCGCTACCGAGCGACTTGGCCAGAATGTCGTGAATGCCGGCGCATTCGAGCACGGCACGCGCCGCGCCACCGGCGATCACACCGGTACCGGGCGAAGCCGGACGCAGCATGACGACACCGGCCGCCGCCTCACCCTGAACCGGGTGGGTGATGGTCGAGCCGATCATCGGGACGCGGAAGAAGCTCTTACGAGCCTCCTCGACACCCTTCTGGATGGCCGCGGGAACTTCCTTGGCCTTGCCGTAGCCGACGCCGACCAGACCGTTGCCGTCACCGACGATCACGAGGGCGGTGAAGCTGAAGCGACGACCACCCTTCACGACCTTGGAGACGCGGTTGATCGCGACGACGCGCTCGAGCTGGTTCTTCTCGGCAGCGTTGTCCCGACGATCGCCGCCACCGCGACGGTCGCCGCCGCCGCGACGGTTGCCCTCGGGGCCACCGCTGCTGTTGGTGTTCTGTCCGGCGGGTCCGTTGCCGCCGTCACGCCGCTGACGTCCCGGCATCAGACGTTCCTTCCGTTCGAAATAACAGTCATCAGAACTTCAACCCGCCTTCACGAGCGGCATCGGCCAGCGCCGCGATACGGCCGTGGTAGTCGTGACCACCACGGTCGAACACGACCGACTCGATACCGGCAGCCTTGGCGCGCTCGGCGATCAGCTGACCGACCTTGGCGCCCTTGGCGGACTTGTCGCCCTCCAGCGCACGCACATCGGCCTCGATCGAGGACGCGGCGGCGATGGTCTTGCCGACCGAATCGTCGACGAGCTGAGCGTGCAGGTGCCGCGAGGAGCGGTTGACCACCAGGCGCGGACGCTCGGTGGTGCCTTCGACCTTCTTGCGCAGACGGAAGTGACGGCGAGTCTTCGACAGACGACGCTTCGTCGATGCGTCCTTGCCCAGCGGAATCCGCTTGGCCTTCTGGTTTTCGGTTTGCGCCATGATCACTTACCCGTCTTTCCGACCTTGCGGCGAACGACCTCGCCGGCGTAGCGGATGCCCTTGCCCTTGTACGGGTCGGGCTTACGCAGCCCGTGGATGACCGCTGAAATCTGGCCGACCTGCTGCTTATCGATCCCGGCAACCGAGAACTTGG
>JACIXH010000179.1 GCA_014360565.1 Nocardia sp. | reverse complement strand
TTCGCCGCCGCGAATATCGTCGGCAGCTGATCGAACCAGTCCAGGACCGCGCGCTCGTAGGCGATCCCGAATTCGAGCGTGGCGCGCTGGTGCGGCGCCAGCGCGGTCTCGTCTTCGTCGAGGTAGCGGTCGAGCCGATCCTGATGAATGTTCTTGTTGGCGGCGATGATCCGATCACGATGCGCCGGCTCGAGATGCTCGCCGAACGACAGCGTGAGCAGCAGCGGCACCCGGATCGTCTCGGCGCCGGGATCGCGCCCGATCCACTCGGCGAAGGCGTCGCGCCCGATCTCGGTGATCCGATACGGCGTGCGCTCCCTGGCGCCGCGTTCGCCCTTGGTCACCAGGCCCGCCGCGTCCATCGTGGACAGTTCGCGGTACACCTGGCTCTGGGTGATCGTCCAGAAGTCGCCGATGCGTTGCTGGGCCTGCGTGGCGAGATCCCAGCCCGACTTCGGGCCCTCGTGCAGGAACCCGAGCAGCGAGGCCGCGGTGGAGTTCAGCGGGCGGCGTCGAGTCGCGGTGTCGGTCAACGGTCAACTCCCTTCGAACAACATTCCTAAGTGGAATGTTACGCCTGCGTGTGCGGTCTACCAAGGGTGCCGCCCGTTGCGGCGTGTTCGCTGGACCGAGGTGCGGCGATGGCGCTCGCGTGCTCAGCGCCACCGCCGCGGTGTCGGACCTTCGGGCTCAGGCCATCTCGAGGTTCACGATGGCGCCGTCGGTGAGGTCGTAGGACGCCAACGTCCTGGAGTCCATGAGCTCGACCTCGCTGTCGGTGACGAGCCGCTGTTCGCCCGCCGGAACGCCGGTCTGCTCCTCGATGAGGATCTTGAGATCCTCGACCGTGGCGGTGGCGTCGACGCTGACCGCGACGGGATCGCCCTCCAGGCCGTTGACCGTCAGCGTGATGCTGGTAGCGCTCTCGGCCAGCGGTGCGCCCGGCACACCCGGTAGGCCGGGTACAGCGGGCGCCTCGGGTGCGCCCGGCACCGCGGGTGTGCCCGCCGTCCCGCCGGGCGCGGCAGGCGCTTGCGGCGCCGCGGGTGCGGCGGGCGCCGCCGGTGGGGCAGGCGGGGCCGGTTGGGCCGACGCGGTGAGCGGCATGATCCCGGCGACGGGAACCGCCAGGGCGGCGGCTATCAGGCCGACCGTCGCCTTGCGCCGTAATCGGGTACCGAGGGTGTGCCGTGCGTGGTGCTGAACTCTCATCGTGGTGAGTCCTTTCATCGTCCTCGTGGGACGCGTTGGGGAATCGAACCAGGAAACGAGCTGTCACGCTGTGGTGCTCGCGGGCGTGCCCGCCGAACCAGTGTGCCATCGGACCCGCGCATCGCCGGGGCTTGCCGACCGCGCGGGTCGTCTCGCGAAACCCTCGTGTGGGGTCACACCGGGTTTTCGGCTCTCCCCACTTCGGACACGCCGAGTGGCGATGTTCCGTACCGGCGAGAGGTGAAGACCCGGGTGCCTGCGGGGGTGTCGAAGGCGGTGGTGGTCGAAGATCCGATGATCAGCAGCGTGCGCATGTCGACCTCGTCGGGATCGAGTTCGCCCAGGGTGCTCACCCGCACCGATTCGGTCGGCCCGCCGACGTCGCGGCCGAGCACCACCGGCGTGTGCGGGGGGCGATGTTCGAGCAGGACCTCGCGCATCGCGGCTACCTGCCAGCGCCGTTGCGAGGAGGCCGGGTTGTAGATCGCGATGGCCATGTCCGCCGCGGCGACCGCCGAAAGACGTTGTGCCACCACATCCCACGGCTTGAGGCGGTCCGACAGCGAGATCATCGCGTAGTCGTGACCGAGCGGCGCGCCCACCCGGCTCGCCACCGCGTTGGCGGCGGTCAGCCCCGGCAGCACCCGCACCGCGACATCGGCGAACTGCGGTTCGGCCGACACCTCGAGAACGGCCGCCGCCATGGCGAAAACGCCGGGGTCGCCGGAGGAGACCACAGCGACGCGAGCGCCGCGCTTGGCCAGGTCCAGCGCCATCGCGGCCCGTTCGGATTCGACCTTGTTGTCGCTGGCGTGCCGTCGCTGGCCCGCCCGCTCGGGGACGCGGTTGATGTAGGTGGTGTAACCGACGAGGTCGGTCGCCTCGGCCAGCGCCGCGGTGACCTGGGGGGTGGTCCAGTCCGCATCGCCGGGACCGAGGCCGACGACGACGACTTCGCCTGGTGCGTTCGCTGATTCGGCAACAGCGGTGCTCGCGTCACTGTCGGTCGTGCGGTGGGCGGCCGAGTCGACCGGCGTGAGCGCGACGGCCGGGACGTGGCTCGGCGTGGATGCCGCGATCGCCGAGTGGTCGGCGGCGCCGTTGTTCGCGATCTGGTCATGGCCGACGGGGCCGCGCGTGGGGATCGGCGTGGTCGGTGCGGGCCCGGGGACCAGGGTGATCGAGAAGTAGGGCACGTCGGCTTCGTCCACGTCGGCGGCGGCGAGCACCCGCTGACGGGTGCTGCTCGCGCGTTCGACGTAATAGGCGTCGGCTAGCCGTCCGGAATCCTTCAGGGCCTGGCGCACACCGGGAAAGGTGCGCCCGAGCTTCATGATCGCGGCGGCGTCGGTCTCGCGCAGGCGCGCGGTCAGCTCGTCGACATCCATCGTGCCCGGCAGCACGGTCAGCACCTGTTCACCTTCGACCAGCGGCGTCCCCAGCGCGGCCGACGCCGCACTGACCGAGGTGATGCCGGGAACGATCTCGGCCTCGAAGCGATCGGCCAACCGTCGATGCATGTGCATGTAGGAGGAGTAGAACAGCGGGTCACCCGCCGCGAGCAGCGCGACCGTGCGCCCGGCGGCCAGGTGGCCGGCCAGCCGTGCGGCGGCCTGCTCGTAGAACTCGTCGATCGCGCCCTGGTACCCACCGGGATGATCGGTGGTCTCCACTGTCACCGGGTAGACCAGGTGCTCCTCGATCTGGCCCGCGCGCAGGTACGGCTCGGCGATGGCGCGCGAGATGCTGCGCCCGTGCTTGGCGCTGTGGAACGCCACCACGTCGGCTTGCGCGATGAGGCGCGCGGCCTTCACCGTCACCAGTTCCGGATCGCCGGGACCCAGTCCGATACCCCACAGTTTGCCGGTGCTGATCTCACTCACTCCTGTTCGCTCGCAATCGCATTCAGTGCCGATGCGGTGATCGCGCTGCCGCCGCGCCTGCCGCGCACGGTCAGATACTCGATTCCGCCGTGCTCGATCAGCGCCTGCTTGGATTCCGCGGCCCCGATGAATCCGACCGGGATGCCGATGACGGCGGCGGGTCGCGGCGCACCCGCGTCGAGCATGTCGAGCAGGTGGAACAGCGCCGTCGGCGCGTTGCCGATGGCCACCACCGCACCGTCGAGCTGCTCGCGCAGCAGCTCGAGCGCCGCCACCGAGCGGGTGTTGCCCAGCCGCGCGGCGAGTTCGGGCACGCGCGGGTCGGTGAGGTTGCACAGCACCGCGTTGTCGGCGGGCAGGCGCTTGCGGGTCACGCCGGAGGCGACCATATTGGCATCGCAGATGATCGGCTTGCCCGCGTGCAGGGCAGCGCGCGCGGCGGCGACCACACCGGGGGAGTAGGCGATATCAGGAGCGAGGTCGACCTGCCCGCAGCCGTGGATCATTCGCACCACCACCCGCTCGACATCGGCGGGGAAACCGGCGAGGTCGGCTTCGTCGCGAATCGTCGCGAACGAGCGCCGATAGATCTCGGCCCCGTCGGTGAGGTAGCTGGCACGCACATCGGACATGCGCACAACCCTAGAACCCGGGTCTGACGTGGTGTCCGGCGGCTCAGGTACGAGGGCGTTCGAGAATGCGTGACATCACCAGCGAACTGCGGGTGCGCCCGACGCGGGCGTTCTCCCTGATCCGTTCGACCGTCACCTCGATCTCGGCCATATCGGTGGCCATCACGTGCACGAGCGCGTCGGCCTCGCCCGCGATGGTCCATACCCCGACGACCTGCGGGATCGGCTCGAGAGTGCGGCGCAGCTCGGCCGGAGAGATGTTGTCGCGGTAGTAGACCTCGACATAGGCCTCGGTCGTCCAGCCCAGCGCGGCCGGGTTGACCTGCGCGGTGAAGCCGGTGATCTGCCCGCTGGCCACCATCTTGTCGACGCGCCGTTTCACCGCGGGCGCCGACAGCCCGACCACCGTACCGATCTCCTGGAACGAGGCGCGGGCACGGACGAGCAGTTCCGCGAGAATGCGTCGATCGATGGCGTCCACGTCGCTCCTGTTGTCGGTTGCGCAATAATTCTCCATTCTGGCACCAAAATGCACAATGAATCGGTGTTCCCTGTGCAACGCGACGGCGATTACGGTCGGAGAAACCGTTCGAGCTGCCACCGGGAGTCTTGATGACCGCCGCTAGCCCCCTTCGTGTCCCGGTACCCGTGCGGACGGCTTCGCCGCGTCGCTACGTGCTGTGCCGCCCCGATCATTTCGAGGTCACCTACGCGATCAACCCCTGGATGGATCCGGCCGCGCCGGTCGATCGGGCGCGCGCGCTCGCCCAGTGGGAGATCCTGCGCGCCACCTTGCAAGCCCACGGGCACACGGTGGAGACGGTGCCGGGCGAACCCGGTCTGCCGGACATGGTCTTCGCCGCCAACAGCGGCATCGTGATCGGTGGACACGCCCTCTCGGCCCGCTTCGCCCATCCCGAACGCGCCGCCGAGGGCCCCGCCTTCCACCAGTGGTTCGCCGCGCGCGAACTGCGCGAGCTGGCCGCCGCGGCCGAAACCAACGAGGGGGAGGGCGATTTCGCGTTCGCCGGTCAGCGGATTCTGGCCGGTGCCGGTTTCCGCTGTTCGCTGTCTGCGCACGCGGAGGTCCAGCGTTACTTCGATCTGCCGGTGGTGTCGCTCGAGCTGGTCGATCCGCGCTTCTATCACCTCGATACCGCGCTGATGGTCCTCGACGACGCGACGATCGCCTACTACCCGGCCGCGTTCAGCGCCGCCGCTCGCGAGCGACTGAGCGCGCTGTACCCGGACGCGATCCGCGCCGACGACAACGATGCGCTCTGCTTCGGCCTGAACGGGCTCAGCGACGGCGAACACGTGTTCCTCGACCCCGGCGCCACCGCCCTCATCGCGCAGCTGCGCGAGCGTGGCTTCGTCCCTGTTCCGGTCGATATGTCCGAACTGCGCAAGGGCGGCGGCGGCGTCAAGTGCTGTGTGCTCGAGCTGCACACCCGCCGCGACACGACCGCGAGCCGGCCGACCCGGTCATCGGTGGCGCGCCCGTAACGCGGCGGGGGTTCACTCGTACTCGGTGCCGCCGTCGCGCAGCAGGTACGCGTCGGAGACGATCTTGCCGATGGCGCGACCACCGAGCACCGGCGAATATCGTTCGGTGCTCGCGCGCACGACGATGCCCTCCCGCATGTTGGCGCCCGTGCCGGTGACGGTTTCGATGCCTTCGGCCAGCGCGAGCAACAGCGCCGCGTCGTAGGGGCCCTCGTAGAGCACCGGCACGCGGGGCACAGCGATGCCCCATTCAGCGAACAGCCCATCGATCTCGTGGTGGTCGAGCCAGCGAACCGGCTCGCCCTTCCGCTCGATCGCGACATCGAACAGGCCGAAGCCGAGCGAGGCGTCGTGCGCCGCGGACGCGCCGTAGTGCAGGTCCTGCACACCCGCGCCGTACACCTCGCCGAACATGGCGACCCGGTCGGCGTCGAGTGCGGTGGCCAGCGTGCGGGCCGCGGCGTCGAGCCCGTGGGCGCGCACCGCCCGCCAGTACAGGTTGCCCTCGGCCGCGGTCAACGCCAGCGACCGGCTCCCGACGCCCTTGGACGACACCAGGGTTCGGTCATCGGCCCGCACGTGGGTGAGCAGGCAGGCGGTGCCGTGGATCTTCTCCGTCGCCACCACCGGCTCCCCGGCGGTGAAGATATCGGGAAACCGTTTGATGTTCTCGACGTCGACCCACCGCAGCAGCTCCGGCGCCGACTCGACCTGCCCCGACATCGACACCGGGACCGGCGGCGCCCATTTCACGACCCCGAGCGACTCGGCGAAGTCGGTGCGCTCCACCGCGGCTACCGCGAGATCCACCTCGCCCAGCGCGGTCGGCGTGCACACGATGCCCTGCGACACCTCCCCGCGCAGCCGCACCGCCTTCACCCGATTGCGCAGCGACCCCGCGAGTTTCCCGGTCAGCCCGAGCTCGGCGATCAGCTCCTCGGGCAGCACCGACTGTTCCGGGATGTATACCGCGTGGTCTCCGGTCGCGAACTGTCCTTTCGCCACCACGGCCCGATACAGCCCGACCTGGGCCAGTTCGAGCCGATCGGCGTTCGGATGCGCAACGACGACGAGCCGCTCGGCCGTCACCTGCAATGTGGACATGGAATCCCCCCTCGTAGTGAGAAGGCAACGGTAAGAGACGGTTCCGGAATCGTCGAGCGAGTTTCCGGTCTGTCGCGGGTCGATCGGAGCCGGACCCCGCATGCGCGGGGCGCGTGCCTCGCGGCTATGCCTGCTCGCTGATGCGATAGCCGTGTCCGGTGGCGACCACATCGGTGACGGGGCCGCGCGGGCGACCGCAGCGGCGGTCGCAGCCCGACCAGTGCTGGCGGCCCGCCACGGAGATGCTGTCGGCGGCAACGAGTTCGGTGACCTGATCCCCGGCAACCACCGGCGCGGCGTTCTGCGGTTCGCCGGGGTGGTGGACGCGGCCGGAGTCGACGGCAGCGGCGAGGTCGGCGCGAACGTCGGTGAGCGATTTGGCGCAGCCGGGCCTGCCCGCGCACGCGCTGACCTGAAGCCACGGTGAGTTCGCGTCGAAGATCAGTCCCAGCGGAGCGAGCACGCGCACGACGGTTTCGGCCGGGCCCTCGTCGAGGTCGGTGATCACCAGGCTGCGCCACGGGGTGATGAAGACGGGTCGTTCGACGGCGGCGAGGAATTCGGTGGTCCTGGCCGACAGGGTGCCCAGCGGCACGCCGGCACCGAGGGTGACCAGGCCGTTGTCCTGGTCGAGCCAGCCGATCGGGAGCTCGTGTGTCGCACCGATGTCGAGTGGTTCACCGACAGGGGACCGGTTCAGCGTCTCGACCACCGATTGGACGCCGCCCGGGATCTCGTGCAGCCGCCATTGTCCCGATTCCGCGGTTCCCCGCAGATCGAGGAACCCGCGCGCCGCGTCGAGCATGACGTCGACCGCTTCGCTCGCGGTGATTCGAACTCCGGTATCGGCGCCCGCCAGCAGCAGGGCGAACTCCGAGCCGCCGACAGCGTGCACGCCGATATCACCGTGCAACGTGCTCACGTCGCCGCGGCCGTCGTCGAGAGTGAACAGCACCCGACCCGGCAAGTCGCCCAGTCGCGGATCGGCCAGCAGTCCGGCGTCGAGGTCGGCCGCCAGTGCCCGCACGTCGGCGAAACCGCCGATCCGCCCGGACAGCGGCGAGGCCACGATATTGCGGACCCGTTCGTGGGTCTGGCTGGGTAGCAACCCGGCCGCGCCCAGGCGCAAGGCGAGTTCGGAGGCGTCGCGCACCTGCCTGAGCTGAATGTTGCCGCGCGAGGTCAGTTCGAGATTCCCGTTGCCCAGCTCACGCGCCGCATCGGCCAGCGTCTGCAACTGCGCCGAAGCCAACTGTCCACCGGGCACGCGAATCCGCGCCAAGGGCCCGTCGGCGGCATGATGCAGCCGCAGCACCCCTGGACAAGAATCGCGTGCACTCCTGGTCATGATGGTCCAGCCTACGACCCGCCCACACGGCCGATCCGTGGCGGTGAGCCCTCGCTCGCCGCCCGGCTTCCTCGCCGGCCCCGGAGACAGCCCGCAGCGCCGGGCCGCTGGTGTGACGAAGCCGACGCGCCTGACATGGCGGTTCGGGGGAACTCGCTTAGGGTGAGAGGCGGATCTTCCGCCGGCCGAGCACTGACAGGAGAGTCACCGCATGCTGCGTGAATTCGTGGACAAGCGTGTTGTTCCCGCACTCGACAGGGTCGCGCAGGCGCAGGCGCCGGTGGTGAACCGCTACGTCGACTGGTTGAGCCGCAGGCACCCCGACGACGCGCCGGTGGAGATCGTGCAGCGACTGTCGCGCCAGTACCTGGTGGTCGTCACCGCCAGCGGCGTCACGGTCGGGCTCACGGCGGCGGTCCCCGGGGTGGGCACGCTGATCGGGCTCGGCGCCACCGGTGTGGACACGCTGGTGTTCCTCGAGGCCTCGTCGGTGCTGTCGGTCGGCGCCGCCGCCGCGTACGGTCTCGATCCCGAGGATCCGCGGCAAGCGCATCTGGTGTCCAAGGTCGTGCTCGGTGAAGCGGGCACGAAAGTGCTCGACGAGACCGCGGGCCACAAGACCGGCCAGTGGCTGTCCGTCGTCACCGACCATATCCCCGGCCTGGCGAGCATGCCCGACTCCCCGGCCAAACGTTTCATCGTCAATTACCTGGTCAAACGCACGCTGCTGCTGTTCGGCACCCTGATCCCGGCGGGCATCGGCGCGGTGATCGGCGGTGCGGGCAACAACGCACTCGGCCGGCTGGTGATCGCCAACGTGTACCGCAATCTCGGCACCGGCTCCCCGGAGATGGTCGCCGCGGGCACCGCGCGATCGACGACTTGACCTTCGACTCACTCGAACCCCGATCATGATGCGGTGCCTGACACCGAACTGATCACCATCGGAGCTTTCGCCCACGCCTGCGGCCTGAGCGCCAGCGCCCTGCGCTTCTACGCCGACGCGGGAGTGCTGGCGCCCGCCGTCGTCGACGAGGGGACCGGCTACCGCTATTACGCCCCGGAACAGTCCGCTCGCGCTCGCCTGCTGCGCCACCTACGCGCGGTCGACATGCCGCTGCCCGCGGTCACCGCCCTGCTCGCCGAACCCGACTCGGCCCGCGCGATCGTCCTGCTCGACCACCATCTCGCCGAGCTGAACCGCCACCACGACGAGGTCCGCGCCGCCGCGTCGGCTGCGCGCACCGCCCTGCTGTCCGGCTATGACGCGCAGCGCCCGCCAGAGGCGGACGGCGACGAATTGTGGGTGCGCGGCCCGGCGCTGGCGGCCGCGATCGATCAGGTCGCGACCGCCACCGTCGCCGATCCGGAACGGGAGGTGCTCGACACCATCCTGTTCGAGGCCGACGGACAGCAACTGATCCTCACCGCGACCGACCGCTACCGGCTGGCCACCCGGACGGTGCGCCCGACGCGCGCTTGCTCCGCGGTGTGGGCGGCGACCGTCGATGCCGGCGACCTGCGTTCGGCGGTGTCCTGGCTGCGCCGCCGCTACTCCGTGGCCATCCGGCCCGCGCCGTCGGGCATCGAGTTCGTCACCGATAGCGCCGCCGAGGACCTCGGATCGGTCCACTGCCGCCGCTCGGTCGAGGTCTTCCCCGATCACCGGGCGATGCTGGCCGCGCTGCCTCCGATTCGCACCAGGGTCGTGCTCGCCCGGGCCGCCCTGCTCGATGCCGTCGAAAACATCGGCGCACCGACGGTGGCGCTGCGAGCGGAGCCCGACGGCACGGTGACGATCACCGCCGCCGGCGGACATGCCACGACGGTGCCCGCGGTCGTCACCGGCCCCGCGATCACGATCTACTTCGCGGTCACCACGGTGTATCCAGCGATCGCCGGCGCGGTCGGGCCCGATGTGATGCTCGACCTGATCACCGCCGACCTGCCTGTCCTGGTCCGTTCCGCCGACGACGGCGACCTGTCGACCCTGGTGATGCCGTGCGAGCCCGAACCCACGGAGGCGACCGTTCGATAACCAGCGCGGACCCGATCGCGCTCCGGATCACCTGGGCAGTCGACGACTTGCGCACTCGGTTGCCCCGTGCCTGTTGATCAATTGTCCAGTGCCGGGGGCAGCCTGGAAAGTTGTGGGTGAGGCGGGCCCAGTAGCATCGTCTTGCTCGGCGGGCGTCGAGGAAACCGGTGGAAATCCGGTGCGGTCGCGCCACTGTGAACAGCCAGACCCTCTCCGGCGAGCACCGCAACCCCTGATGGGCGCGTAACCCGAGGAAGGCCTCACCCTGTGATCCTGCTGCTGTCCACCTCCGACACCGATCTGCTGAGCGCGCGCGCGAGCGGCGCCGAGTACCGCTGGGGCAATCCCGCCCGGCTGTTGGTGGAGGATCTGCCGGAACTGCTCGACGGTGCCGACCTGGTGATCGTGCGGATCCTGGGCGGCAAGCGCGCCTGGGAGGAGGGCCTGGATGCGATCCGCGCGAGCGGGGTGCCGATGGTGGCGCTCGGCGGCGAGATCGCGCCGGATGCCGAGCTGATGGAATGCTCGACGGTGCCGGTCGGGGTCGCGGCCGACGCGCACAACTACCTCGCCGCGGGCGGGGCCGATAATCTGCGCCAGCTGCACAACTTCCTGTCCGACACGGTGTTGCTGACCGGCCACGGTTTCGAACCGCCCGCGCAACTGCCGACCTGGGGTGAGCTCGACCGGACCCCGCGGATCCTGGAGCCGCACGCGCCGACCGTCGCCGTCGTCTACTACCGCGCCCAGCACCTCGCGGGCAACACCGCCTACATCGAGGCGCTGTGCAAGGCGATCGAGGCCAAGGGCGCACGCGCGCTGCCCGTCTACGCGGCCTCGCTGCGTACCGCCGAACCCGAGCTCCTCACCCTGCTCGGCCGCGCCGACGCCCTCGTGGTGACGGTGCTCGCGGCGGGTGGCAGTAAGCCCGCCACCGCCTCGGCCGGTGGCGACGACGAAGCCTGGGACGTGTCCGCGCTCGCCGCGCTCGACGTGCCCATCCTGCAGGGCCTGTGCCTGACGAGCGGTCGCGCGCAGTGGGAGGCCAACGACGACGGCCTCTCGCCGCTCGATGTCGCGACGCAGGTCGCGGTGCCCGAATTCGACGGCCGCATCATCACGGTGCCGTTCTCCTTCAAGGAGTTCGACGCCGACGGCCTGTCGGCGTATGTCCCCGATCCCGAACGTTGTGCGCGCGTGGCCGGAATCGCGGTGCGCCACGCCCGCCTGCGTCACATCCCGGCCGCCGACAAGCGGATCGCGATCATGCTCTCGGCGTACCCCACCAAACACGCGCGCATCGGCAATGCCGTCGGCCTCGACACCCCCGCGAGCGCGATTCGCCTGCTCACCGAATTGCGCACCGCCGGTTACGATCTCGGTGACATCGCCGAGATCCCCGGCCTGGTGGAACGCGACGGCGACGCGCTGATCCACGCGCTGATCGCGGCGGGTGGCCAGGATCCTGAGTGGTTGAGCGCGGAGCAGTTGGAGGGCAACCCGATTCGTATCGGCGCCACCACCTACACCCGCTGGTTCGAGTCGCTGCCCGCCGACCTGCGCACGGCCGTGGTCGAGGCGTGGGGGCCCCCGCCCGGGGAACTCTACGTCGACCGATCGGCCGACCCCAAGGGCGAAATCGTCATCGCCGCATTGCGTTTCGGCAATGTGGTGCTGATGGTGCAACCGCCTCGCGGGTTCGGTGAGAATCCCGTCGCGATCTACCACGACCCGGACCTGCCGCCGAGCCACCACTATCTCGCGGCCTACCGCTGGCTGTCCGCGCCGGACGGTTTCGGCGCCGACGCGATGGTGCATCTCGGCAAGCACGGCAACCTGGAGTGGCTGCCCGGCAAGACGCTGGGCATGTCGGCCTCCTGCGGCACCGATGCGGCGCTGGGCGATCTGCCCCTGATCTACCCGTTCCTCGTCAACGATCCCGGCGAGGGCACCCAGGCCAAGCGCCGCGCCCACGCCACTCTCGTCGACCACCTGATCCCGCCGATGGCGCGCGCCGAAACCTACGGCGACATCTCCCGGCTGGAGCAGTTGCTCGACGAGCACGCCAACATCTCGGCCCTCGATCCGGCCAAGCTGCCCGCCATCCGCCAGCAGATCTGGACCCTGATGCGCGCGGCGAAGATGGACCACGACCTCGGCTTGGCCGAACGCCCCGAAGAAGACGTCTTCGACGACATGCTCCTGCACGTCGACGGCTGGCTGTGCGAGATCAAGGACGTCCAGATCCGCGACGGCCTGCACATCCTCGGCCAGGCTCCCGCCGGTGACACCGAACTCGACCTGGTCCTGGCCATGCTGCGCGCCCGTCAGCTGTGGGGCGGCGAGCAGAACGTGCCCGGCCTGCGAGAAGCGCTGGGACTCAGCGAGGCAGGCGACGAATCCCGCGCGCGCGTGGACGTAGTGGAGAGCCGCGCCCGCGAACTCCTCGCCGCTCTGCAGTCGACGGACTGGTCGGTCGAGGCCGTCGGCGCACTGGTCGACGACTACGCCACCGCGATTCTCGCTGGGGGAACAGACGATTCGTCCCCGGCCGTACCCGCCGCCGTGACCGATCCCAGCGGCGTGCCGGGCACCGGTGTCGCCGCGAAGGCAGGCAGCGTCGCCGTGAGCGGGCGGCTGGAAGCGGTGAAGACCGTCCTGCGGTTCGCCGCGACCGAGGTGGTGCCACGCCTGCGTGAGACCGGCATCGAGATCGCCCGCGTGCTACACGCACTCAACGGCGGCTTCATCCCCGCGGGCCCCAGCGGCTCGCCCCTGCGCGGGCTGATCAATGTCTTGCCCACCGGCCGCAACTTCTACTCTGTCGATCCCAAGGCCGTGCCCTCGCGGCTGGCGTGGGAGACCGGGCAGGCGATGGCGGAATCGCTGCTGGCGCGCTACCTGGCCGATCACGGCGAGTACCCGAAGTCGGTCGGCTTGTCGGTATGGGGTACTTCGGCCATGCGCACCTCCGGTGACGACATCGCCGAGGTCTTCGCACTGCTGGGTGTGCGGCCGGTGTGGGACGAGGCGAGCCGCCGCGTCACCTCACTCGAGGTGATCTCCCTCGACGAACTCGCCCGCCCGCGCATCGACGTCACCGTCCGCATCTCCGGGTTCTTCCGCGACGCCTTCCCGCATGTGCTGGCCCTGCTCGACGACGCGGTGCGCCTGGTCGCCGACCTCGACGAACCCGCCGAGTCGAATTACATTCGCGCACACGCCCAGTCGGACCTCGCCGAACACGGCGACACCCGTCGCGCCACCACCCGCATCTTCGGTTCCAAGCCCGGCACCTACGGTGCCGGCCTGCTCCAGCTCATCGACTCCAAGAGCTGGCGCACCGACGACGACCTCGCGCAGGTCTACACCACCTGGGGCGGCTACGCCTACGG